>JANPJV010000296.1:0-5198 GCA_031425695.1 Rhodanobacteraceae bacterium
GTGGCCCGCTCCGCGGGGTTCTGGACCCCCAGACACCCGTGCCATGTCGACCGGCCCGCGGGCAACATGACCAACGAAAGATCCGCGTCCATTCTTTTGATCTGCATCACCGATTGGAGTTCAAGATCATCCGCGTCGAGACCACGCCAGGAACCAGTTCGCGGTTGACGGACCATTCGACGACGTCGACGCCGTGCTCGCTGTCGAGGCGCTCGATCCAGGTGACCAGGATGTCGAAGTCGGCCATTTCCATGTCGACCTTGACGCGCTTCTCGTCGAGCGGGGTCAGGCTCTTCAAGGCGTTTTTGAGACCGGCGTCGCGGGCGGTGCCATCGGCGATGGCAAACAAAGACGGCCCACCCGCCACCGGCGCCGTGGCTCCAGTGCGCGCGGCCAGGATGGCCGTGACCTGTGGCCGCGCATCGGCGACGGTCTGTTCCAGCGCGCCGAGCGAAGCGCGCAGGCGCCCGCGTTCAGCTGCCAGCGGCTGCAACACACCCATGAACAGCAACACCAGCGCCAGCGTGGCCGCACCGATGCTGACCAGGATGCGCTCGCGCGCCTGCAAGCCTTGCCACCATTTCTTCAATGCCGCCTCCCCGCCCACGACACCACATTCATGACGATCTCCGGATCTTCATGCGCCCGGTGAAGCCATCGGTGTTGATGACCGTCCCGGCCACTTCGACGCTCATTGACGAGTCCAGGAGGATTTGTTCGCGCAGGCCATCGAAGCGCGTTCCATCGGGCGCGCGCACGGCAATTTCCAGCGTGCCATCGCGGTAGTCGAAGCTCACCAGCACCAGCCGACCATCGCTCGAGATCAGTGGCGCGACCTGCTTGAGCATGGACAATGCGACGCCGGAGGAGTTGCCGCCCTGCGACAGGCGCAGGAACTCCTGGCGGATCTGCACGCCGGCATCGACCAGCCGCGCCTCGGGGCCGAAAACTTCGCGGAAACTCGCCTCCAGGCTCGCGGTGAGCACGTTCTCGCGTTGCTTGAGCTGGTAGACGTCGAGCGCCAGGCTGCCGACGTGCACGACGGACGCGAGCAGCAGGACGGCTGCGGCAATTCGCCACCAGCGCGTATCGATGGCGCTACTCGCCGCGGCATAGATCCCCTGGCGCAAGTCGATCAAGCTGTCGTCGATCGGCTGCAACGAGAGCCAGCGCAACGCTGAGTCGATCTTGTCGGCATGATCGATCGCGATGTTCTCATCGCCCGTCGAAATCGCGCGCAGCGTTTCCAGCGGCTGGCCGACGATCAGCGGGAGCAGGTCGGCCTCGCAGCCACCGCCGAGCCCGCCGGCCGTGACAAAGCTCGCGTGACCGCCGTCCAGCAGCACGTCGGCGCTGCGCGTTGGGCCCAGGAACGCGGCTTCGGGGATGATCCGGTCCGGCGTCAGGCCGGCGATGCGCAGGCGTTCGATCAGTTCGAGCAGGCGCTTGCGCTCGACCACGCCCACCCACACCTCGTCGCCGCTGAGGCGCTCGGGCGCGGCCACGTGCAGATCCGCCACGTCGCCCGCGACCCAATCCTCGGCGAGGTACGGCAAACCGGTGCGCCACTTCGCGCGCCCGGACTTCGGCAGCGGCGCACGCCGCAACACCAGGCTTTCGTCGGCCCAGACCACCAGGCACTGCTCATGCTTGGGCCAGTCCCCCACCATGCCGGTCTCGAAACGCCCCGGCCCCTGCAACAGCCGCCCCTGCCCGTCCCGGCACAACCATTCAATCGAATCTTTCGGGCCGACGCGCAGCCACAGCCGGGTGGAGCTCAAAGCAAACCTCGTCGATGGGCCCGCTCAGGGGCTCGAGAATGGGCGCGAAGATAGCAGCCCCGGTGTGGCCAGCACGCGCAGATCACCCAAGAGCAAGATCAACCTCGAAGCATCCACAGAAAGCGAATGACAAAGATGAAGCGGGAAGCACTTGATCCGAAGCAAGAGCATCTTATCCACAGATTTCGCAGATTTTCGCAGATTAAAGGCAACCAACCGTTGTGGCTCTAATCTGCGGAAATCTGTGAAATCTGTGGATAAGATGCTTCTTGCCTTTATCCGTGTCATCCGCTTTCAGTAAACGCTTTGAGGTAGCTCTTGCTTGGCGCTGACCTTGATCGTTTCCCAGAAGGAACGGATCAGTCGTAGGCCCCCTGGACGCGTTGGATGACGCGGCCGCCGCTGCCGGTGCGTTGGAGCTGGCTGTAGAAGGTGAACGGGCGGCCGGAGAGTTGGACGTCGGCGCGGGCGATGAAGAAGTTGCTGGAGACCTTGAGGTCAGACATGGCGGCGGGGTCGAGCACCACGCCGGCCTGGCCAAGCTGGTCGACGAGCTCGGTCATCGAGCGGTAACTGGCGTGGCCCTCCTGCCAGAGCCGGCGCGCGAGGTCGGCGGTGATACCGTCGGCCAGGCTCATCAAACCGGCGACGCTGGCGGTGTTGATATTGAAGCCGGTGCCCTCGGGGAGGGCGCACACCTCGGGGGCGAGCAGCTTGTACGCCTCTGCATCGACGCCCTTGATCAGGCGCAGTTCGGAGATGTGCGTGAGCAGCCGATTGGCTGCGCGATACGGCGGATCGGCGCGCAGGTATTCGAGATCCTCGGCGCCCTGGCTCAGCGCCTGGTTGTCGGCATCGATCCAGTCGGTGACTGCATCGGCGATGCCCGTGTCGAGCTTCAGCGCTGCGAGTAATCGGGAAAAACGCGCCTGGGCAACCGGGTCGCGCGCGCCGTTGCGCACCAGCGTGTTGAGGTTGAAGTGGCCGTCGAGGTCGCTGAGCTGGCCGCTGACCAAGCCACCCGGCACCGGCAGCGGCGGCAAGGTGCTGGCCCAGCTGTCGTTGCGGGTGTCGATACCGTCGCCGAGCTCGGTATCGCGCCGCAACATCAGCAGTGCCCAGTCCTCCATGCCCTGCGCGAGCAGTTGCGCATCGCCTAGGCGGGATTGCGAATCGCTACGGGCGATGCTGGTGCTGGTGACCGCGAACAGCCGCAGCGAGATCAGCGTCGCGATCGCGACGATCAAGAGCGCCAGCAGCAGAGCCACGCCTTTTTGCTTGCGCCTGCGGCGCACAGAACGACCCTGGCCCGCAGCAAGCTGCGTGCATTCGACGGCCGCGGCATGCCGCGGAGAGCTCCGTCTCATTACCGCGGCGCCTCCGGCAGCTCGACCAGGCGCTGGATCTCTCCCAGGTCCGCCAGTTCAATGCGAAATTCCACGGCGCGCGGCAGCGCTTCGGGCGCGCTGATGCCGGCGCGTGGTGGCCACTGATCGGAGTCTTGTTTCGGCCCGGCGAGGTAGCGCCAGCGGATGCGCACGACTTCACCGAGGAGCTTGCGACTGCGCCCGGTTTCTCGCGGCGAGCGGTCGAGTACCCGGTCGCTGACCCGCACCAACATGCGGTCGACCAGCGCGTAGCTGACCCGCTGCGCCTGCGCCCGCACGCCATCCTCGTCGGCGGCGAGATCAAGCGTGCTCCATTGCGCGCTGTTCTCGGAGCCGACGAACGCCCGCACATCTTCGCCGTAAGCCCCGCGCACCGGGCGCGCAAGCGCCTGGCGCAGGTCGCGCTCGATGCGCAGCACGGCCAGCTCGATCTCACGCTGCCGCGTCGCCTGGCCTTCGAGGTCCGTGCGGCTGTGGATCAACAGCTCGAGGCCCGAATAGGCCATCACCGCGACCACCGCGAACACGGCGACTGCGACGATCAGCTCGATCAGGGTGAAGCCTGATTCCCGCGCTCTTCTCATTGGCTGCGATCGCGACCGCTGGCGAAACCGCTGACGGTGGTCACCGGTGTCCGCGCGTCGAGCGAGCCTTCTCCCGCGAACACATCGACATCCAGCCTGCGCATATCCTTTTCGGGCGTGTCACTGACGGCGAGCCGCCAGCGCCAAGCGCAGCCGGCCATGCGCATCTGCCCGTCACGCGTTCCGAGCTGCGGCCACGGCTCGTTGATGCGCGTCTCGGCGACGACGTTGGCGCCAACCCAGCGCGCATACGAATTCTCGCGCAGCAGCACCTGTGTACGCGCCTGGTCACCCGCCGCGCGCACCGCCGCGCCGAGCGCGAGCGCCAGGATCGCGAGCGCGACCAACACCTCGATCAGGGTGAATCCGCCAGCCCGCTTCTTCACGGCGGCGCTCCAATCAGGTGCGCTACCGGCGCGCCGTCTTCGTCCAGCGCAATCCGCCACGCGATCTTCTTGTCGGCGAGGCCGAGGCGCAGGTCGAGCGCACCGAGCTCGCCGGTGGGCGCACACACGAACTGCGGTTTCTCGGGGATCGCCGCGTCGAGCTCCTCGTCACGGTCCGCCAGTTGCAGTTGCAGCGAATCGGGTAACTGGTAGATGGCAAGCGGCCCGCCCTTGCGGACCGCCAGCCAGCCGTTGTCGCCGAGCTCATAGCCCGCATATGAGCTATGGCCGACTCCGAATCCGATGAAGCGCGCCTCGATGACCGACTGATCACAAAGCACCTGCAGCACCCGCACCAGCCGCGTCGCCTCGTCCGCCAGCCGCCGCTCGATGCCACCACTCGCCGCCGACAGTACCAGCGCACCGGACATGATCGCGATCACCGCGACCACCACGAGGATTTCGAGCAGCGTGAAGCCGTGCTGCTGGTTGCGCATCACTCGCTACCAGTTGCCAATATCGGCATCCTCACCGTCGCCACCGGGACGACCATCCTTGCCCAGGGTGTAGACGTCGTAGTCGCCATGTTGCCCCGGGCTGAGGTACTGGTACGGCCGGTTCCACGGATCATTGGGCAGCTTCTGCACATGCTGCGACCAGTTCTTCGCCTCGGGGACGCCGGACGGCTTGGTCACCAGCGCCTCGAGACCCTGCTGCGTACTCGGGTAGGCGTGGTTCTTCATGTTGTAGTTCTGCAGCGCCGAGCTCAGCGTCTGCACATCCGACTTCGCCCGCGCGACGGCCGCATCACTGACCGCGCCGCCGACGTTCAAGACCACGACCGTCGACAGGATCGCGATGATCGCCACTACCACCATGATCTCGAGCAAGGTAAAACCCTGCTGGCGCAACCGCTTCCGCGAAACCGACATATTCACCTCAAGTCCACAGATCCAATCGCCGCGATCATAACCATAGGCGCCGGGCGAGACGTGTTGCGCGGATGACTGGGCGTTAGTACGCAAAAACCAACTCGCGGGCTCCCCTCTCCCATGCTTC
>JANPJV010000297.1:0-4959 GCA_031425695.1 Rhodanobacteraceae bacterium
GTCCTCGAGCGACTGCCGAGCACGCTCAATCGGGATATCGACCGCTTGCTGCCGATGAACTGGACGTCGAAAGCGGTCTAACGCCGTCAGCTATCCAACCGTGTCAACTCCGGTTCGATATGGTCCCCATCGGACGCCTACGTTGGGCCGTTCTACTGGGTGGGTCCCGACCGGCTCATGTTCACGGCGGTCCGCAAGGTCGGCAGCTATGCGCAGCCCTTCAGCACCGGCGAGTGGTTCGGGGTCGACGCCGATGGCAGCAAGGCACGCTCGCTGATTTTCTACGGCACCCGCGATGCGACCCAGCGCGGGAAGCAGATCGGCAACGAGCGATTCAGCATGCTCGACCCGCTCGAAGAAGATGCGAGCAAGGTGTTGATGGCGGTGAGCTATCCGCTCAGCAAGGAAGGATCCGGGACCGAGCTCGTCGAAGTCGATACCTACACCGGCAAGCGCAAGAGCCTGGCGCGTGCGCCGGCTGAAAACTGCCAGCTTGCGCTCGACGAGAAAAAACAGGCGCGATTCGCCGTCTGTTACGACGACGAGAACGAGCACGGCGAATACGACGTGTCTTCCGAGCTCTATCGGCGCGAGGCCGATGGCAAATGGACACTGGTGAACAAGGCTGACGCCAACGGCACTGAGCTGCGCGTGTACGGTGCTGGCGCCGACGGCCGTATCTACGCTTTCCAGGACGATCGCAAAAAGCCAGCCGCCTTTGGCGTGCTCGATCGGCACACGGGCGAGTTCAAGACGCTGTTCCAGGATCCGGTTGCGGAAGTCGGCCGGTTGCTGATGGCCAGCGATGGCGAGCACATCATCGGCGTGATCACCGAGGCCGGTGCACCGAAGGTCGAGCTGATCGACGAGGAGCATGCCGACGCGCAGCTCTACATGGGGCTGGCGAAGTCCTTTCCGGGCCAGCTGATCGATTTCACCAGCGCCACCAGCGACGGCAACCAGATCGTCGTTGCCGTGGGCAGCGACCGTAATCCGGGTGAGCTGTACCTGTACGACCGCAAGGAAGGCAAGGCGCGCTTCCTGCTCGCCAACCGCGAACAGATCGATCCAAAGAAGATGGCGTCGGTGAAACCCTTCAAGCTGGCCGCCAGGGACGGGCTGGCGTTGCACGGCTACCTCACCTTGCCCCACGCCACCGAAGCCAAGAACCTGCCGCTGATCGTCAACCCGCACGGTGGCCCGATGGGCCCGCGCGACCATTGGAATTTCAATTGGGAAACACAGCTGCTCGCCAGCCGTGGATACGCCGTGCTGCAGGTCAACTACCGTGGCTCCGGCGGTTTCGGCAAAGGCTTCCAGGACCAGGCCTTCGGCCAGTGGGCCCAGGGCATCCAGAACGACATCATCGACGCCACCCGCTGGGCGGTCGAACAGGGCTACGCCGACGCCGAGCGGATCTGCATCTACGGCGGCAGCTTCGGTGGCTATTCGGCGCTGATGGCACCCGCGCGCGAACCTGGCATGTTCAAGTGCGCGTTCGGCTATGTCGGCCTCTACGACAGCGCGATCCAGTTCGACAAGAGTGACACTGGCGAGACCGAATCGGGCATCCGCTACTTGAAGCGTGCCTTCGGCAACACCGAGGCCGAACAGCATGCGATGTCGCCGATCAACCACGTCGAAAAGCTCGACCTGCCGATCGCGCTCGCCGCCGGCGCCCGCGACCGCCGCTGCCCGCCCGAGCACACCGAAGCCATGCGCGACGCGCTGGTCAAAGCTGGCAACCCACCCGAGGAAGTCATCATCCAGTCCGGCGAGATGCATGGTTTCTACAAGGTCGACAACCGCGTCAAGCTCTACACCAGCATGCTTGCCTTCTTCGATCGCCACATTGGCAGCAAGGGCGAGGTCGAGGTCGGGAAGTTGAAGGTGGAAGGGAAGTCGGCACCTTGAGAGCGGTTTCGGTTCTCGGTTTCGGTTTCGGTAGAGCAGCTCTTCCGACACCAACAACCGAAACCGAAACCCGCTCTTTGCTGCACCGCAGCGTGATCGCCACCGAACGGAGGCGGATGCTCGGATGGCTCCCTACCTGAGGTCCACCAGATGATGCGAACGTCGCTGGCTGCCGCGCTATGCGCGGCCTTGCTCACGCTTTCCCCGCAGTTGCTCGCGCAGAACCTCTCCGCCCCCGCACTGCGCATGCCGGGCTCGATCTCATACGACGCCGAAGGCGTGCCGACGATTCTCGCCGGCACCGACGAGGATGCGGCGTTCCTGCTTGGTTACGCGCATGCGCGCGATCGCTTCTTCCAGATGGATTACCTGCGCCGCGTCGCCAGCGGCACGCTCGGCGAGATGCTCGGCGCACCTGCGCTTGCGAACGACGTGCAGCTGCGCACGCTCGGGCTGCGGCGCGCAGCCTGGGCCAGCTACATTGAAGCGTCGACTGCGCTGCGCGGCAACGTGCAGGCCTACGCGAACGGCGTCAACTACTGGCTGCGCACCAATCCGCTGCCGATCGAGTACGGTGGCCTGGAGCTGACCCGGGCAGAGCCGTGGGTCTCGGTGGACACCTTTGCCATCGGCAAGCTGCTCGCACTGCAGAATGGTTTCGACGATGACACCGGCCTCACCGTGCGCCTGGGCGCTTACCAGCAGGCGGGCGCCACTGGCGGCTTCGATGGCACCAAGCTCTTCTTCGACGACACCCATCGGGTCAAGCCGGCCGATGGCCGCATCACCGTGCCGAACTTCCTGTCCAGCATTGGTGGGACGGGCGAGTCCGACAAGGCCCAGGAAGTCGCCACTATCGACATGTCGACCTACCTGGCGGCGCGCCAGCACGTGGAAGCAATTTCCGACAATGCCTGGCTGGCGCCCCTGCTGGAGGCCAAGGCCAAGCGCGGCGGCAGTAACTGGTGGCTGATCGCGGGCAGCAAGACCGTCGATGGCAAGCCGCTGATCGCCAACGATCCGCATCTCGGGCTGACCCTGCCGGCGCTCTGGAACGAGGTCCATATCGTTTCCACCGACCCCGCATTCCCAATGCCGATGGATACGGTCGGCACCGCCATCGTCGGCACGCCCAATGTACTTCTCGGCTGCACCACGAAGATCTGCTGGGGCCAGACGGTCAACCCGATCGACATGACCGACACTTTCAACGAGCAGTTCCGGCTGAACACGTACGGGCTGCCGACGCATACCATCCACAGCGGCGTAGCCGAGCCGGTGGTGTGGGTGTTCCAGACCTATTTCACCAACACGACCGGCGACCAGATCGCCGACAACGTGGCCCGCAACACGAGCATCGGCTACACCACCGGCGGCGTCACCGTGATCGTTCCACGGCGCAACAACGGCCCGGTGATCAGCATCACCGGCAGCACCGGCTTGAGCGTCGCGTTCACCGGCTGGGGCGCCACCCAGGAGCTCGAAACCTATCGACGTTTGGCCCGCGCCCAGAACCTCACGGAGTTCCGCAGCGCCCTCACCTACTTCGATGGCCTGAGCCAGAACTTCGCCTACGCCGATACCGAGGGTAACATCGCCTATACGGCGCCCGGCGAAGTGCCGCTGCGTACCGACCTGCAGACGCTGAACCGCGTCGACGGCAACATCCCGCCGTTCGTCGTTCGCGATGGCACTGGAACGCTCAAGCACGACTGGCTGCCGCGCACCACCAGCCAGGCCAACCAGGTCACGCCATTCGAGCTGCTGCCGATTGCCGAACTGCCGAATGAAACCAACCCCGCTCGCGGCTATATCGCGAATGCCAACAACGATCCGGTCGGCAATACGCTCGACAACAACGCCTTCAACCAGACGCGTGCCGGTGGCGGTATCTACTACCTCAACGCGCGCTATGCGGACTTCCGCCAGGGTCGTGTCGATCGCCTGATCAAGGCCAAGCTCGACAACAACGTCAAGGTCTCGCTCGATGACATGCGCCAGTGGCAAGCCAACAACCAGCCGCTCGATGCCGAGCTGCTGCGGCCGGCGCTGCTGACCGCCTTCGACAATGCCGGTGCTGCCGGCGCGTGGTCGGAGCTGGCGGCACTGCGCGCTGATACGCGCGTGGCTGCGGCGGTCGCCCGGATCCGTGCGTGGGACCTCACCACGCCGACCGGCATCCAGAATGGCTATGACCCGGGCGACAACCCGAATGCGCTGCCTGCCCCGAGCGCAAACGAGATTGCCAACTCGACGGCCTCCACGCTGTACACCTTCTGGCGCAACCAGACCGTGCGCAACGTGGTCGACGCGACCATGACGCGCATCGGTCTCGGCACCCAGCTTCCCGGCAACGAAGAAAGCCTGCGTACGCTCAAGAACCTGTTCGACAACTTCGGTACCGCGCGCGGCGTCGGTGCTTCGGGCGTCGATTTCTTCGTCGTCGCCGGCGCACCCACGCGCGAAGCGGCACGCGACTTCACCCTGCTCAAGAGCTTGCGTGATGGCTTGAACCTGCTTGCCAGCAACGAGTTCGCGCCGGCCTTCGCCAACTCGACCAACCTCGACGACTACCGCTGGGGCCGGCTGCACCGCATCGTGTTCGTCCATCCGCTGGGTGGCCCCTTCAACATTCCGGGCGCCAATCCCTTCCCGATCGTCAACGTCGGTCCAGGGCTCCCGGGTGTCGCCCGTCCGGGCAACTACGAAGTGGTCGACGATTCGGACGTGAGCGTACGCGCCAACACAGTCAACGGCTTCATGTTCACCAATGGCCCGGAGCGCCGGTTCGTTGCCAGCATGGGCACGCCGATCACTGCGCAGCAGATCTACCCGGGCGGCCAGAGCGGCAACCTGACCGCGGGCGCGGCCTACATCAGCCAGCTGCCACGCTGGCTGGTCAACGCCTACAAGCCATTGGTCATCGGCCGCGACGCGGCGGTCGCCGGCGAAGTGGCGCGGGTGAACTTCGTACCGTAAGTCTTGCGGGGCGCCGGCCATGCCGGCGCCCCGTTTTGGTTATTGGGTCGTAGGTCATGTTGCCCG
>JANPJV010000298.1:0-9682 GCA_031425695.1 Rhodanobacteraceae bacterium
GCTGCGCGCGGACTCTTTTGCTGTTCTGAGAGCAAAGCGTCCGCGCATAGCGCAGACCCACCGAGCCAAGGCAAAAAGCGCGTCCGCGCATAGCGCAGACCCACCGAGCCAAGGCAAAAGCGTCCGCGCATAGCGCAGACCCACCGAGCCAAGGCAAAAGCGTCCGCGCATGGCGCAGACCCACCGAGCCAAGGCAAAAGCGTCCGCGCATAGCGCAGACCCACCGAGTCAAGGCAAAAGCGTCCGCGCATAGCGCAGACCCACCGAGCCAAGGCAAAAAGCGCATCCGCGCATGGCGCAGACCGACCGAGCAAAAGCCTGCAACCGAAAACCCCGCTATCCTCCACCGCCCCCTGTTCCAACCCCTGATCCCAACGTGATTCCCGCTGCTGCGCCGCCCAAGGCTGCGCTGGTCTTCATCCTGGTCACGGTCGTGCTGGATGTGCTGGCGATCGGGCTGATCATTCCGGTGTTGCCGCCGTTGATCGCTGGTTTCCACGCCGGTGATCCGGCGCGGGGCGTGGCCCTGTATGGCTGGTTCGTGACGATATTTGCGCTGGTGCAGTTCTTCGCCAGCCCAATTCTCGGGGCGCTCTCGGACCGGTACGGGCGCCGCCGCGTCATCCTGCTGTCGAATCTCGGCCTCGGCCTCGACTACATCCTGATGGCGCTGGCGCAGACGCTGCCTTTGCTGTTCCTCGGGCGCGTGATCGCCGGCATCACGTCCGCCAGCTTGTCGGCCGCGAGCGCCTACATCGCCGATGTCACCCCGCCGGAAAAGCGCGCGGCCGGGTACGGCATGCTGGGCGCCGCTTTCAGCCTGGGTTTCGTGATCGGACCGGCCCTCGGCGGCGTGCTCGGCAGTATTGATCCGCGGCTGCCCTTCTGGGTGGCTGCGGGCTTGTCGCTCACCAATTTCCTGTACGGCTGCTTCGTGTTGCCCGAATCGTTGCCGCTCGAACGCCGTCAGCCCTTTGCCTGGAGCCGCGCCAATCCGCTGGCGACGCTCAAGTGGCTGCGCGAATTTCCGCAGGTCTTCGGGCTCGCCGGCGTCAGCTTCCTGTCGGCGCTCGCGCACGTGGTTTTCCCCGCGACTTTTGTCCTGTACGCGGCGTACCGCTATGCATGGGATGCACGCACGATCGGGTTCACGTTGGCTGCAGTCGGCGTCGCCGGGACGATTGTGCAGGCCGGGCTGGTACGGCGCATCGTCCCCGCGCTCGGCGAACGCCGTTCGCTGCTGCTGGGACTCGGCTGCGGCGTGGTGGGATTCTTGGCCTATGGCTATGCGCCGAGTGGGCCGTGGCTGTGGGCGGCGATGCCGGTCATGGCCTTCTGGGGCCTCTGCAATCCCTCGATCCAGAGCCTGGTCACGCGCCAAGTGGGTGTCCAGGAGCAGGGCCGCCTGCAGGGTGCACTGGCGAGCCTCGTGGCGGTTGCCGGGGTGCTCGGCCCATACCTCTTTACCCATGTGTATGCGGCCGGCATCGATGCGCGACTCGATATCGGACTGCCCGGCGCAGCCTTTTACGTCGCCAGCGCAGTCTTGATACTCGCGTGGCTGCTGGCCGAACGGGCGACGCGGGCGCAGCCCGCATGATCGAGACCCCGCACGAGCTGCTGCGCCGCGTTTTCGGTTACGACCGCTTCCGCGGCCACCAGGAAGACGTCGTCGAGCATGTGATCGCGGGTGGGGACGCGCTCGTGTTGATGCCGACGGGTGGGGGCAAATCGCTGTGCTATCAGTTACCTGCGCTGCTGCGGCCAGGCACCGGCATCGTCGTCTCGCCGCTGATCGCGCTGATGCAGAACCAGGTCGAGGCGCTGCGCCAGCTCGGCGTGCGCGCGGCCTTTCTCAACTCCTCGCTCGATTCCCAAAGCGCACAGAACGTCGAGCGCGAGCTGATTGCCGGCGAACTCGACCTGCTTTACGTGGCGCCGGAGCGCCTCCTGAGTCCGCGTTTCTTGAACTTGCTCGGGCGCGCGCAGCTCGCCTTGTTCGCGATCGACGAGGCGCATTGCGTCTCGCAATGGGGACACGATTTCCGCCCGGAGTACCGTGAGCTCACGGTGTTGCATGAGCGCTGGCCGGACGTGCCGCGAATCGCACTCACGGCGACCGCGGACGCACCGACGCGTGTCGAAATCCTGGAGCGCTTGAGCCTTGGCGAGGCGCGGCAGTTCGTCAGCTCGTTCGATCGCCCGAACATCCGTTATCGCGTCGAAGAGAAGCACGATCCGCGCAAGCAGTTGCTGGCCTTCCTGCGCGCGCGCCCGGAGCAGGCAGGCATCGTCTACGCGCTTTCGCGCAAGAAAGTCGACGACACCGCCGCCTTCCTGCAGGAACAGCACATCCGTGCCTTGCCGTACCACGCCGGGATGGATGCGGACCAGCGTGCGCGCCACCAGAACCAGTTCCTGCGCGAAGACGGCATCGTCATGGTCGCGACCATCGCCTTCGGCATGGGCATCGACAAGCCCGATGTGCGCTTCGTCGCCCATATCGACCTGCCCAAGTCGATGGAAGGTTACTACCAGGAAACCGGCCGCGCCGGCCGCGACGGCCAGCCCGCCGAGGCCTGGATGGCCTATGGCCTGGGCGACGTCGTCCAATTGCGCCAGTTCATCGAATCCTCGCAGGCGGGCGACGAGCGCAAGCGGCTCGAACGCCGCAAGCTCGATGCGCTGCTCGGGTTCTGCGAGAGCGTGCGCTGCCGCCGCCAGTCATTGCTCACCTATTTCGGCGAAGACTTGCCGCCCGCCTGCGGCAACTGCGACAACTGCCTCGATCCACCGCAGACCTGGGACGGCACCGAGGTCGCGCAGAAGGCGCTGTCGTGCGTCTATCGGACGGGCCAGCGCTTCGGCGTCACCCATCTCACCGATGTCTTGCTGGGCAAGCCGACCGAGCGCGTGGTCGAGCTCGGCCATGACCGCTTAAGCACCTTCGGCGTCGGCAAGGAGCTCAATGAACTGGCGTGGAAAAGCACGTTTCGGCAGCTCGTCGCCGGCGGCTATCTCGACGTCGATATCGAAGGCTACGGCTCGTTGCGCCTCTCCGAGGGGGCGCGCCCGGTATTGCGCGGTGCCGAACGCGTCTTGCTGCGGCACGAGCGCGAACGCAAAAAGGCCCCGAAGACCCGCTTCACCATCTCCGCGCACCCGGCCGACGACGGCCTGTTCGAGCAGCTCCGCCAGCTGCGCGCGCGTCTGGCGCGCGAGCAGAACGTCCCCGCCTACATCATCTTCCCCGACGCCACCCTGCGCGCCATCGCCAGCGACCGTCCGCAGTCCCTTGGCCAGTTGAACAAGGTCCAAGGCGTCGGCGCCGTCAAGCTCGAACGCTATGGCGAGGCGGTGCTCGAGGTGGTGAAGGCGGCGGATTGAGGTGCGTCTGGCGGGGTGGTTTGAGGCTGAGGTAGGTCATGTTGCGGCCGCGCGCCATGATGTCTTTGCCACTGGGTGGTCGGGCGCCACTTGACGCGCTTCTGGGCCCTCCAAAGCAATCTTACTCCAGGGTTAAGGAATAGCGTTCGGACAAGGTCCGAACCCACAAGAGCCCGCCCTCCGCTTGTACGCGCGCTCCCAATAGGCTCATGATCAATGGCCCACTAGGGTCCGACGTCCGACTCACGATGAGCCACGACAGTCCGAGGGAGTTGCCGTTTCGCCTGGAGGCAGTGCGCGTGCCGCGCGCGGTGTTGGCACGGCAGACCGGTTTTCAGTACGACATCGATGCTTTCGCGCTCGCGGATATCTCCGTCGACGAGCATGGCATGGTCGCTTCGCTGCGGCCGTCTAGCTCACCGATCCCAGGGCCATGGATCATCTTCCCGGCACTGATCGAACCGCACACGCATATCGACAAGGCGTTTACCCGCGCCCGCGCGCCAAACCCCACGCAGAGCTTCGAGGGTGCACGCGCCGCGATCGAAATTGATCGCACCCGCCACTTCAATTTCGACGATGCGCACGCGCGCATGACCCGCGCGCTCAGTCTCGCCTGGAGCCATGGCGTGGTCGCGGTGCGGACCCACATCGACAGCCAGCCGGACCGATTGGCGCCGTGCTGGGAAGTGTTCGCACGGCTGCGCAAGGAATGGGCTGGCAAGCTGCACTTGCAGGCGGTGGTCAGCCTCGGTAGCGCCAAGCTCCACGGCGAGCACGGCGAGGTGCTCGGTCGGCTCGCGGCTGAATATGGCGCGCTGCTTGGCCCGGTGTTCTATTTCGACGAGCAACTTGGCGCCAACGTGGAGCGCGCTTTCGAGCTCGGCGAGCGCTACGGTGTCGACCTCGATGTGCACGTCGACGAGAACAACCGGGGCCATGCCGATGGCATGAAGGCGATATTGGAGCACCTGGAGCGCAAGCCCTTCGGTGGCCGCTTGAACCTGAGCCACCTGAGCAACCTGAGTCGCTGTCCACCCGAGGAAATCGACGCGCTTTCCGCGCGCGCCGCCGCGCTCGGGGTTAGCGTGATCAGCCTGCCGGTGGCCAACCTGCACCTGCAGGAACGCGACGCGCTGCACACGCCACAGTGGCGCGGACTGACGCCGATCAATGCACTGCGCGCCGCCGGGGTCGAAGTGGCGCTGGGCGGCGACAACAGCCAGGACATGTTCGTCCCCTGGGGCGCGCTCGACCCACTCGTGATCCTGCGCGAAGCGATGCTCGCCGCGCACATCTCCGCCCCGCTCGGCGACGCCGTGCGCATGGTTTCCGGCGCTGCCGCCAACGTCATGCGCCTGTACGACACCACGCCCATCCACGCCGGCCAGCTCGCCGATTTCACCCTCTTCCGGAGCCACGACGCCTACGGGGCGCTCAGTGGGGATTTCGAGGAAAGGCTGACACTGAGGCGGGGAAGGGTGGTGGCAAGGCGGGTGTTCGAAACCTAATGGCGACCTGCGCCTGCAGCGGCTTCTACGTAGGTCATGTTGCGCCCGCGTGATGCGTGCCCAGCGCGGAATGGTGGTCGGGCGCTACTTGACGCTTTGTCGGCGGGCCCTGTCAAGTAGCGCCCGAAATGCTGATCTGCCCGATCAACCGTGTGCGGGCGCAACATGACCTACGTGGAGCGCAGCCTTGACGCGCAGCACATGAAGTCTAGGCCGCATCGCCCCGCAGCGCCCGCACATCCGCCTCCAAGGCCGCCGCTGTTGCGGTTTCTGCCGGCCGCGGCGCACCCACCATCAACCCCACGCGCGACCAGAAGCGCCGAGGAAAGCTCGCACGCTTCTCGGCCTTGTCGCGGCGTGAGAACACGCTGCCCCAGAGGCCCTGCAGCGCCATCGGGATCACTGGCACCGGATCGCGCTCGAGGATGCGCTCGACGCCGGGTCGGAAGGGCGCGATCTCGCCGTCGCGGGTGAGCCCGCCTTCCGGGAAGATGCAGACGATGTTGCCGTCGCGGAGCTCGCGCGAAACCTCTTCGAAAGCACGCTCCATGATCACCGGGTCCTCCTTGAAGCCGGCGATCGGGATCGCTTTCGCCCAACGGAAGACCTGCTTGGCGAGCGGTATCTGGGCGATCTTGTAGTACATGACGAAGCGCACCGGGCGGCGCACCGAGCCCATCACGACGAGCGCATCGGCGTAGCTGATGTGGTTGCAGACCAGCAGCGCCGGACCGGTGTCCGGGATCGCCTCGATGCCGCGCACGCGCACGCGGTAGAACACATTGAGCAGGATCCAGGCGATGAAGCGCAGCAGGAACTCGGGCACCAGGCTGAAGATGTAGACCGCCACCACCGCGTTGAACAGCGCTGTCACCAGCAGCACCTGCGGCAGGCTGAGGCCAAAGAACTTCATCAGCACGAAGCCGATCAGCGAGGCCGCGACCATGAAGGCCGCATTGAGGATGTTGTTGGCACCGATCACGCGCGAGCGGAAGGCGGGCTCGCTGCGCTGCTGGATCAGTGCGAACAGCGGCACGATGAAGAAGCCGGAGAACACCGCCATCAGGGTGAGGTCAATGGCGAGGCGCCAGGCGAAGGGCTGCGCGAAGAACGCGGCGACGTCCAGCCCTGCGAGGCCGCTTGCGGCCGGCAGCGCGAAATAGATATCGAGGCCGAACATGGTCATGCCGATCGAGCCGAACGGCACCAGTCCGATCTCGACCTTGCGCCGCGACAGGATTTCGCAGAGCAGGGCGCCGAGACCGGTACCGACCGAAAACAATGCGAGCAGCAGGGTATAGACGCTGCCGCCGCCACCGATTACATCCGCGACGTATGCCGGCAGGATCAGGAAGTACATCGATGCGAAGAACCAGAACCAGCTGATGCCGAGACAGCTCAAGAACACAATGCGGTTGCTGGCGAGAAACTTGAGGCTCGCCCACGTTTCGGTGATCGGATTGAAGTTGATCTTGAGGTCAGGTGCGACCGGCGGCACCGATGGCATCGCCAGCGCCGTCACCCAGCCCAGCACGGCCACGCCGACGACCACTGCAGACACCAGCCACAGCCCGCTGTCTGGGATGGCGACCAGGCTGGTGCCCAGCAACGTGCCGAGCAGGATCGCCACCATGGTCGCGCTCTCGACCAGGCCATTGCCGCCGGTCAGCTCCTCGTCGCGCAGGACTTGCGGCAGGATCGCGTACTTGAGCGGCCCGAACAGTGTCGATTGCAGGCCGATCAGGAACACCACGGCCAGCAGCAGGGTTGCGCTCTTGAGCAGGAAGCCGGCTGCGGCCGCGACCATCAAGACGATCTCCAGCGCCTTGATCCAGCGCGCCAGCCGCGCCTTGTCGTACTTATCTGCGAGCTGTCCGCCCAGCGCCGAGAACAGGAAATACGGCAGGATGAAAAGCGCGCCGGCCAACAGCGAGAAATACGTCTTCTCGAGCCCGATCTCGATCGTGCCGACGAACACCACCAGTGCCACGAAACCCTGCTTGAAGACGTTGTCGTTGAACGCACCAAGCGACTGCGTCAGGAAGAACGGCAGGAAGCGCCGTTCCTTCAGCAGGGAAAACTGGCTGTGTCCGGACATGGGGTCGATCGAGGCCGCGGTGGCCGCAGGCTAGCACGCGGGTGCGAGGCGGCCGGGTTGGCGGCGCCGTTGTAGCCCGGGTAAGCCAAAGGCGCACCCGGGGGAAATCTTGGCGTGGATTCCCGGGTGCGCTGCGCTTACCCGGGCTACAAGATCACCAGCCTCTCAGTATTGCCACCCTACATTCACCGTCCCCACGCCGCTCGCCGGAACCGTGTACGAGTGGTTGGCGCCGTTTTCCCAGGTGACGGTGCCGTTCGCGGCAATCTTGATCGCCTTGAACTGGATGACTTTTCCGGCTGGCAGGCTGACCGTCAGCCACCAGTTGGGATAGGTGGTCGGCGTGGTCAGCATGGCGCCGACGGCCCCGGCCGCGGTGCTCGCCCAGTTGCTGAGCTCGATGGTGTTGCCGGTCAGATAAATGTTGTCGCCTGGATTGGTCGGCGATGCGTTGTTGACGCTGATCGTGACCGGGATCAGCTTGGCCTGGTAGGCGCTGAAGTTGAAGGCGTTGGAAGGTGTCGCGCTGCCCGAGCGGGTCACCGTAATCGCGTGTACGCCCTGGCCGATCGCCGGCACGGTCGCCACGACCTGCTGGTCGCTCCAGCTGGTGATGGCGGCTGCGGTCGCACCAAATTTCACGGAGCCGGAAACGCTGCCGAAGCCCTGCCCCGAGATCACGACCTTGACGCCCGGCTGCGCGGCGGTGGGCGTGACATTGCCGAGTTGCGGCAGTGACACGGCCGGATCGCGCTGCCAGACCGAAACGCTGTTCGCCGGCAACGAGAAGTTGGTGACGTTCCAGGCACTGCCATTGACCGTGGTGGCGGTGATCGAGACGCCGCCGACCAGATTCGCCATGTAATCGGTGTACGTCGCGGGCGGCAAGGACGTCACCAGATTGGTGATGTTCGTCGCCGCGGTGCCCTTGTTGATCGCGACCACGACCACGCTGTCGTAGAACTTGCGCTCGTAAATGTAGACGTCGTTGCTGAGCCAGCGCTGGGTGACGCCGCCGTAGCCGAGCGCCTCGTTGTTCTTGCGCAGCGTGGAGAGGCTCTTGATCAGCTTGAAGGCGGTCGTCGTTTCGCTGAAGGCCGGCATCTTGCGACGATTGTCCGGATCGTCGCCGCCCTCGAGATATTGCTCGGTGCCGTAGTAAACGGTGGGAATTCCCCGCGCGGTCAACACGAATGCGAGGGCTGCATGCAGATGCTTCTTGTCGTCAGCGCTGGTATCGACGGTCAGGAAGCGCTTGCGATCGTGGTTGTCGACGAAGTTGACGAGGTCATTCTGGTAGGCGAAATCAGTCTGCTGCGCGGTGACTACGTTGTTGAGACTGGTGAACGCGCCGCCCTGGCCGAAGACGTTGTTGATCGTGGTGAACATCGGGAAATTGAGCGCGGCGATGCCGCTCTTGTTGCTGAACTTCACGAAGTCCTTGTAGAGCGGATTGTTGCTGTCGTCTGCGACCCATTCGCCGAAGACGAAGCTCTGCTTGGTCGTGTAGACATGGTTGGACAGGCTGTACTGCCAGCCCCAGTTGACGTGCTTGGTGGCATCGATGCGGAAGGCATCGACGCCGTGGTTCTGCAGGTTGACCACCGACGCCTTGAGCAAGGAATCGACCGTCGGCTGCGTCTGGTTGAGATCAGCGAGGTCGTAGATCGTGAAGTACTGCGTCTCGTATGGCGAATCCCATTGCGCGCCGCCCATGTTGGGGCCGGTCTGGAAGAAGCCGCCGGGATTGCTGGCGTAGGTCGCCTGCAGCACGCCATTGGCTTCGAGCCGGCCATCATCCCCCGAGCCGCGTACATTCGAATGATTCGGCGCGAAATCGACGATCACCTTGATGCCCGCGTTGTGTGCGGCGGTCACGAAATCATCGAACGGCTGCCACGAGCGCGCCGAGGTGGTGAAGTGCTCGTCGGGCTTGAGCGTGTCGCGCATCTCGTAGCCGTGATACGGCGCCAGCGAGCCGGCGAGGGCGGTGAGGTTGCGATTGTCGAGCGGCGAGGTCACCCAGATCGCGCTCACGCCCATGTTCTGCAAGTAGGGCATTTTCGCGGTCAGGCCCTGGAAGTCGCCGCCGAGGTATTTCTGCAGGTTGGTGCCGGCCGAATCGAACAGCGGATCGGCCGCGTAATTATTCGCGGCACTGGCGTCGAAGAAGCGATCGACGAACACCTGATAGATCACATCCCGGTTGTAGCCCGGACGCAGCGTCTGCGCTTCGGCAAAGCTCGCCGTCAGGGGCAGCGCCAACAACAACGACAAAGTACGCAACAGCGGCGCAGACGCGCAGCGATAAGGCAAGAACCCGCTCATCAAACTCTCCCCAGTCTGATCACCGCATCGGATCGAAGTGCCGCGAACTCAAGTCGAACGCTCCCATTGCAGGAGCGCCCCATGTCGACTTTTGATCAGCAGCGACGCGGGTTGCAGCGTATGAGCGTTGCCGCCGCGTAACAATCGGTTGCATACGTATTCATTGAAAAAGCGTCCGCGCGCAGCGCAGACCCATCAAAGGCTTGAGTTGTCCGCGCAGACCACCAAGGGCTTGGGCTTCCCGCTCACAGTCCACCAAAAAAGCGAACGGGCGCTCGTGGTGGGGGTGGGCGGTGGGGGGGCGCGGTTTGATTTTTCGGGGACAAAGGGGGGGGCGGCCCGCGGGACCACCACCCGG
>JANPJV010000299.1:0-31032 GCA_031425695.1 Rhodanobacteraceae bacterium
CCCACCACACGCCGCGCGCTCCTGCACCGGGTGGGTCGGCGCGGCGCGCGGACTAATTTTTTTGTGGTGGGTCGGCGCTGCGCGCGGACGCTTCTGCCTTGACTTGGGGGAAAAGGGTCCGCGCACCGCGCAGACCCACCAAATTCGGAGCCCCTCTCCCCGACCCCGTACCGGCCGGCAGCCCAGCTGCCGGCGTTCGAACTGACGCGCCGCATGCGTGTCGGTCCTCACGCCAAAAGAGAGAGAGAGGGGAGCAAAACGTGCCCATTTGTCCAACCCGGCATCCACGCATTGGCATTTCGCCGCGGACTGATGAAAACTCCAGGCCTGCACATTACCATCACAGGCCACGCTGATGACTGAAGCCTTGCCAGTTCGCTACCTGCCGTTCGCGCTGGCGATTGTCGGCCTTGCCACGTGCGTCGTGATGTTTGCGAGCGGGCCCGGATGGAAGGTCGGGGTGGTGGTCTTCGGGGCGCTGGTGGGGCTGGGGATCGTCGACATGGTGCAGAAGCGCCAGACCTTGCGTCGCAACTATCCGGTCATTGCGCACTTTCGCTATATCTTCGAAAGCATGCGGCCGATGCTGCGCCAGTACGTGGTCGAGGATGACGACGAGGAGGTGCCGTTCTCCCACGAGCAGCGCGCGATCGTTTACCAGCGCGCCAAGAGCGTGCGCGAGACGCGGCCCTTCGGCACCGAAAAAAATGTCTACGCCAACAACTACGAGTGGATCAACCATTCGATGGTGCCGGCGCACGTCGAGAGCCATGATTTTCGTGTGCCCATCGGTGGCTCGCAGTGCGCGAAGCCCTACTCGGCAAGCGTGTTCAACATTTCGGCGATGAGTTTCGGCTCGCTGTCACCGACGGCGATCCTCGCACTCAACGAGGGTGCCAAGCGCGGCGGTTTCTACCACGACACCGGCGAGGGTTCGATCTCGCCGTATCACCGCGAAGGCGGCGGCGACCTGGTCTGGGAGCTGGGCTCCGGCTACTTCGGCGCGTGCGAGCGGGCCGGCGTCTTCAGCGCCGAGAAATTTGCCGAGCGGGTGCACCTCGACCAGGTCAAGATGATCGAGATCAAGCTTTCGCAAGGCGCCAAGCCCGGCCACGGCGGCATGCTGCCCGGCGCGAAGGTGAGCCTCGAGATTGCCGCGACACGCGGCATTCCCATTGGCGAGGACTGTATCTCGCCGCCGAGCCACTCGGCCTTTTCGACGCCCGAAGGCCTGCTGCATTTCGTCCAGAAATTGCGCGAGCTTTCCGGTGGCAAGCCGGTCGGCTTCAAGTTCGCGATGGGGCACCCGTGGGAATGGTTTGGTATCGCCAAGGCGATGCTGTCGACCGGTATCCGCCCGGATTTCATCGTCGTCGATGGCGGCGAAGGCGGCACCGGCGCGGCGCCGATGGAATTTGCCGATCATGTCGGCGCACCGTTGCGTGAGGCCCTGATCCTGGTCCACAACACCTTGGTGGGCCTGAACCTGCGCAACGAGATCCGCATCGGCGCAGCCGGCAAGATCATCAGCGCTTTCGATATTGCGCGCACGCTGGCGCTTGGTGCCGATTGGTGCAATGCGGCGCGCGGCTTCATGTTTGCGCTCGGCTGCATCCAGAGCCAGGCTTGCCATACCGATCACTGCCCGACCGGCATCGCCACCCAGGACCGCACGCGCTGGCGCACGCTCAATGTCCCGAACAAGGCCGAGCGCGTTGCCAACTTCCACCGCAATACCCTGCGCGCGCTAAAAGAGCTGATCGGTGCCGCCGGATTGAAACATCCTGGCGAGCTCGGCCCCGAGCACATCATCCGCCGCATCTCCGGCAACGACGTACGCTCGCTCGCCACGCTCTATCACTTCCTGCGTCCTGGCGAGCTGCTCGAGGGCGTTCCCACGCATCCGGTGTTCGCGCGCTTCTGGCCGGACGCGCGCGCCGATAGCTTCGCGCCGCCGGCCGGGGTCGCGCAGTTGCGCTGGACCAAGCTGGCGTGAGGGTGGGTTGTGAGCTTTTGGTGGGTCTGCGCTGCGCGTGGGTGAGGCGGCGCCGCTTGGACGCGCAGCGTCCAGCGCCGTCGAACGCCCGAGGCTCTGCCGAGCGCCGGGCGCGGTTCCCACCTCGATCAAAAGAGTCCGCGCACAGCGCAGACCCACCAACAGCAAAAGCGTCCGCGCACAGCGCAGACCCACCACAAGCAAGAGCGTCCGCGCGCGAATGATCGTCGTCTGTCGCGTCACCACGCGCTGCAATCTCGCCTGTGGTTTCTGCGCGTATGACCGCCGTCTGCCCTTCACGCGCACGAGTATTGATGACGCGGCCATCGAGCACCTGATCGGGCTGCTGCGTGCGCATCGTGAGACTCACCCGCAACGCATCCTGTTGAGCTGGCTCGGTGGCGAGCCGCTGTTGTGGCCGCGCTGGCAGCATTGGTCGAGACATGCGCGCGAAGCCGGGATCGCGGTGAGTGCCACGACCAATGGGACGGCCCTCAGTCGTGCCGACGTGCGCTCGGCCATTGTGGAGAATTTCTCCGAACTGACGATCAGCATCGACGCGCTGGGGGCGACACATGATGCATTGCGTGGATGGCCAGGCGGATTCGAACGAGTCTGCGCCGGGATCACGGCGTTGGCCGGCGAGCGCGCGCGCACCGGGGCGCGGCTGCTCTTGCGGGTGAATGTCGTGCTGATGCGGCGCACCGTCACGCAATTCGCGGCGCTGGCGCGGCATCTGCAGGGCCTCGGCGTCGACGAGATCAGCTTCAATCTGCTCGGCGGGCGCGATCGGCCGGAGTTTCATGCTGCGGAGGCAGTTGAGATCGAAGCGCTGGAGCAGTTAGTGGCGGGGTTGCCGAGGCTGCGGCAACAGCTGAGCCAAGAGATCGCGGCTATAGCCGCTCCCACAAGAGCCGCTCCCGCAGCGGCAAAAGCCACACGCATCCTCGGGGATGCCGGCTACTCGGCCCGGTTGGCCGCGGCCAGCCGTGGCAGCCGCTGGCCGGTCACCGAGTGCCATCCGGGCGAGCACTTCCTGTTTGTCGATGAGCACGGGCGAGTGGCGCCGTGCGCATTCACCGGGGACGAGCTTGGCGTCCCGATCCTGGAGCAGGGCAGCATCGATGCATTGCCCGCGCGCATGCGTACCCTGCGCGCCAGGGCGCTGCCGCGGATCTGCAGTGATTGCCCGAGCACCCAGCTTGCGGGCAAGTTCGCGGGCGTAGACTTAGGTGAGCCGCCATCGGCAACGCGGATTCCGGGAAGCGCATGAGCGAAGGTCCACCGCTGGAGACGCTGCTGCGCCGGCTCGCCGAAACGCCAGCGCCGTTCCTGGGCGAGCCGCGCACGCGCGGCAAGGGCAGCGTCGTGGTGCCGGCGCTGGTGCGCGACGTGCTGGCCAAGCTCGGCATCGAGATCGATGTGCGCGAGCTCGAGAAATTCAACCTGACGGATCTCGCCAGCGAACGCAATCCACGCATGCTCACGCAGATCCTGTGCTGGCTGTTGACCGATCCCAGCTTTGCGCAGCGCTTCAACGCGGAGAAGTTGCTCAAGTTGCTCTTCGACGAGGCGAACTATCTCGCTGCCAGCGTCGCCGCGCGCGAATTCGTCGATAACGGCGAACGCCGCGAGGAACTCGCGCGCCTGGCCATGCGCAGCGCCGGCCTGCGCCCTGCCGGCGAGAGCAAGAACCTCGCCGAAGACCGCTGGCTCAGCGTCAGCACCCGCGAACGCCTGCGCCTCAACAACGCCAGCCGCGCCGCCGAAGACCGCGCCCGCCAAATCCGCGAATCCCTCGCCCGCAAAGCCGCCGAGGAATCCGCCGACAAGTGGTCGCGGGAGTGAGTCGCTCGCTAAACGCGTCGCCAGACGAGCACCAGAGCCAAGAACAAGCGCTTTATCCACAGATTACACAGATGAAAAGCGGATTAAGAGCGGACGACGTCGGACACGTTGCGCCTGCCAGCGCTGCAGTTGAGCGATCCCCGGCGCCAAGGACCTTCTTGCGCATTGCGTCACTTGGCCAAGAGCAGCAGGTCAGGGGCTCAACCATGTCGTAACCGTTGGCTCTTAATCCGCTTTTCATCTGTGTAATCTGTGGATAAAGCTTTCGCCCTTTGCTTTGGTGCTCTTGGTTTCGGATTCGAACGAATGCACGACCCCACGCCCACCGATGACGAGCGCTTTCCGATCTTGAGTGATGCGGGGCGGGCGGTGATGTTGCGGATGCGGGAGCATCCGGCGGCGCCGCGGTTTCGCAATCACAGCGGGCATCGGCTGCATCCCGAAGACTTGCCCGGGCTGCGCTTGTTTGCCGACGAGGTCGCGGGCGCGGAAGTCGATCCGCGTGGGGATCTTCGGCATGGGTGGTTCGCCGAGTTTGCGCAACGCGCGCTCGCGGGAGTGCCGTTCTATCGGCGCTATGGTGCGCTGCCGGAACACTTGAGCGACCTGCCGACAATCTCGCGCAGTGATCTGGCCCGGGATATCGCGGCGTTCGTGCCGGATACGCAACCGCTCGACCGGCTGATCAATTTCCGCACGACGGGGACGACTGGCGAGCCGCTGCTGGTCGCCTCGCATCCGCTGGTGGCAGCGCGCTACCTGGCCTTTCATCGGCGCGCGCTCAGGCGTTTCGGGGTGGAGCTTGCGAGCGGCGCCGGAGATGTCGGGGTGATGCTGGTTGGCTGGCAGCAACGCTGCTTCACCTATGTCTCGGTGACCCCGCTGCAGGGTGAATGCGGGCTCGCCAAGATCAACCTGCATGAAAACGACTGGCGCGATCCCGCCGACCGTGGCGTCTACATCGATGCGATGGCGCCGGAAGTGATCACGGGTGATCCACTCTCGCTTGCGGTGCTGCTCGAGGTTGACTTTCGCCACCGGCCGCGCGCCCTGATGTCGACTTCCATGCGGCTCTCGTCCGGGCTTCGTGCGGCGCTGGAACAGCGCTTCGCATGTCCGCTGCTCGATCTGTATTCGCTCAACGAAGTCGGACCCGTGGCGTGCTTCGATGCGCGGGTGGATGCCCACGTGCTGCTGCAGCACCGGCTGGTGGTCGAGATCCTGGATCCGGATGGAATGCCGGTTGCGCCCGGCGGACGCGGCGAGATCACGCTCAGCGGTGGCTTCAATTTTTGCCTGCCGCTGTTGCGTTACCGCACCGGCGATCACGCCGCGCTGGAGTTGCGCGCGGGCGAGTGGGTGCTGCGCGGCCTCGAAGGCCGCGCGCCGGTGCGCTTCCGCTGCAGCGATGGCGTCTACGTCAACAACATCGACGTGACCCATGCGCTCAAACCCTTCGTGCTGGCACAGTACGCGCTCACCCAGCGCGCCGACGGCAGCTTCGATCTGGACATCTTTGGCAACGCGATGCCGGACGAGCCGGGCGTCCGCGCGGCGCTGCTCGGGCTCCTTGGCAACCACGCCATCCTGCGCATACGCCACGTTCGCGAAGGATTCGACAAAGTCGTGCAGTACCGCAGCGAGCTTGGCGAGGACCCGGTCGCGTGAAAGCAATCCTTTGCATGTTGACGACCTTGGTGCTGGCAGCGTGCGCGAGCCAACCACCGGCGCCACTGCCCGAAGATCCCTTGCCGAAGATGTTCCCGGTCGAGCTGGCGTACCCGGTAGAAATTTCTGGCTTCGTCAAGATCGACGAACAGGTGGCCTCCGATCCGTTCGAAGGTCGATTGATCCGCTATCGCTCGGATCGCGTGCCCGAACTCGAACTGACCGTACGCGTCTTCCTCGCCGGCGCCTTCATTTCCGACCAGGCCGCAGTCGACCGTGTCTTCACCGGCGCACGCCTCGACCTCGGGCCGCAATCAGTGCTGGTGCGCGAGGGACGCGAACGGGTAGACCACGGTGGCACTGTGGGTGCCGATCATGATGGCTTGCGCAGGATTGGCCGCAGCGGGCTCTTTGAAGTGACCACGCCCGAAGGCGAGCTGCGCCATCTGCAGCTGTCGAGCTACTTTGTAGACCCGTATGCCGTGCTGGTCCAGAGCAACTATCCGCGCACGCGCGCGGAAGAATTCTCGCCCTTGATCCAGGCGGTCACGCGTGCCTGGGTCGGCGCGGCCGTGCCCTCGCCCAGCGTGCTCTGCGGGCCACCGGAAGTCGTGCTCGTGCGCGACGGCCTGTCCAATGTATCCACCAACGGGCGGGTGATCTTCCTCTCCACCGAGACCGATAACATCGACGACTCCACCATCGCCGAGCTCACCCGAGCGTCCGTCCAGCAACGCAAGCGCCAGGGCTGCAGCGCGGGGGATGCGGATTTTTCGGCAGTGGAAGCGGCGATGCGGAGGCGCTCGCGCTCGCGGTAGGCTGATGCTCGCGCGGCGCATCTCGGTTCGTAGGTCATGTTGCCCGCGGCAGCGGGCTACTTGACAGAGGGATCTGGAAAGAACGTCAAGTAGCTCGCTGCCGCGAGCAACATGACCTACTTCAGGCGCGCATCGCGCGCGCGCCGACGATGCTGCCGGCGAACAGCAGCAGGGTGCGCAACAGGCGCTCTTCCGGTAGCAGCAGGCCCGGGAAGACACTGCCGAGCGCCAGGATCATCACTGCAGCCGCGGTAAACCCGATCAGCGCGCCGATGGTCATGCGCCGCCAATTGCGCGCACGCGCCTGGACGCGCGCGAGCATGGCGTCATCAATCAGCGGTTCCTGGTCACGCACGGCGCGCCGTTCACTCGAAGCCGTTCTGCAACAGCACGGTCTGCGTCAGTTCGACGAACACCGCCGCGACCGGCCCCTTGTTGCCTGCGGCGTCAGTCGCCTGCAGGTAGAGCAGTTGGCGTCCGGGTGCGAGTGCGGCGGCGTCGAGGTTCAACCCGGCGTTTTCCGCGTTGCTGTTGAAGGCGCCGTCGGACGGCAGCATCTGCGCCAGCGGCGTCGCGCCGCCCTGCCACGGCGGCATGCTGTAGACCGCGACGCCGGTGACGACCTGGTTCGGCTCGGTGCCGACCTCGCTGCTGAAGCGGGCGTCGTCGGCGCGAACGGACAGCGCCAGGGTACCGCCGGGCGCGATCGCGCCCGGTGTTGCCGTGAGGTTGATCAGCTCGGGACCCGCAGCCAGCCGGTAGGGCGCGCGCGCCACTTTGGACGCGGCAAAGAATCCATTCATGGTCGGCTGCGCCAGGGTCGACTCGTAGTCAGGGCAGAGCGGAAAGAAGCCGCCGCCATCCATTTCGATGGTGAATGCGACGACACCCAGCGTGCCGAAGGTGAAGTCGTCCGTGGCGCCGCCAATCGCCCCGCCCGCGTTCGATTGCTCAGGGCGCAGGCCGGAATAGAAGCCGATCTTGCGTCCGAGTGTCTGCAACTGCAGGCCATTCGGTGCGATCACGCCGTTGACATTGCCCCACGGCCACCAAACAGTCCCAGCGCTGCTGTGCACGTCCATGTAGATGCCCGAGGCATCCAGCGAAATCGGGGTGACCAGGTCGATCCCCGGGCCTTCGGCCCGCTGATCCGGAAACACCGAGCGCAGATAGTTGATGATCGATTGCGACTCGAATTCAGACGCCGCTGACGGCCCGCGAAAAACGTCGCTGCAGGCCGTGCCGGAGCTACCGGCGCCACCCCAGTCGAACGGGAAATTGCGGTTGAGATCGACGCCGAGCGTAGTGGTCCCAGTCGGGCAGAAATTCTCGTTGCGATCCTTGCGCTGCATGCGGGTGGTCGATACTTCGGCAATCTTGCGGCCGTCAGGATTCGCCTGCACCAGGATCAGGACTTCCTGGTGGTCGAGCATCCAGGTCACGTCCGGGTGCACGCCATACTGGGTTGCCAGCCATTCGCCGTAACGCAGCACGGTTTCGGCCGTGGCGTATTCGCGCGCGTGCAGGGCACCCTGGAGATAGTGCACCGGTTTGGGGCCGGGGATGGCGCGATTGGTCAGCCGCAGGACGATGAGGTCGTAGCCGAGCGCGGCGTTCTGGGTCTTCTTCCAGCTGTCGCCAATATCGACAATCTGTGCAATCGCCGGGTAGTTGCTTGCCAGCAACTGCGCGGCGGCATGGCTTTCCTCGACGGTGCGATAGCAGGGGAAGCCGACGATGCCATTGATCTGGTTCGCCGAGCGCTGCACCGGCGCGTAGGTCTCGAGCGTCAATTCCCGATCGATGGCGACGCTGAAGCCATCGTCGATGAGTTGCTGGTACTCGGCGTGGTCGTTGACCTCGATCACCAGCACGCCGCGGGTGCGATCCACCTTCCACGGTGCCGCGCGCGTCAGCAGGCGCTCGAGCGAACGCTCATCGGAGAACCATGCGCGCACGACCCACGGGCCATGTCCATCCGGGAGCGTGCGGGTCGCCTGGCTCTTGCCGGGCTCATGCGCCTGGCCATTCAATGGGATGAAGGTCAGCAGCAATCCAACCAACGCCAACCAGCGCAAACGATGAGCCATGCGATATCCGATTTTCGGCAAGGCGCGAAGCATAGGGCTTGGGGACGACTGAGGCGCTGCCTGAAAACCACAATTCTCTGCAGACGCATGCTTCTGGCCGATGACTGGCAGATCAATTTTCTTGACGCAAAGGACGCTAAGGGCGCAAAGGACGCTAAGAGATCAAGAGATCTGCTTCATTTAGCGTCCTTTGCGTACTTAGCGTACTTTGCGTCAAGGCTCTCAAGTGACTGGACGAACCCTCAAACCAGTCGCTCCGCTTCGGTGACGTTGCTCAACCCACGAATCTTGACGAGGACGTTGGCGAGCTGGCCGAAGTCGGCGACGCGCAGGGTCAGATGCAGGGTGGCGAGCCCACTGGCGTCGTCGTCGCGACTGTCCATGGCGCCGATGTTGATCTGTTCGGCGGCGAGCACGGCGCCGACGTCGCGGATGAGGCCGGTGCGGTTGTAGGCACAGACGCGGATCTTGACCGGGTAGCGATCGTCGCGGCGGCCGCCCCACTGTACGTCGATCAGGCGTTCGGGGGTGCGCGCGCTCAAGGCCAGCAAACTGCGGCAGTCGGCGCGATGAACGCTGACACCGCGGCCCTTGGTGATGAAGCCGACGATGGCGTCGCCGGGCACTGGATTGCAGCAGCCGGCAATCGCCACCAGCAGGTTGCCGACGCCGTCGATGACCACCGCGTCCTTGTCGCGCTGAACCGGTTTCGCGGTCTGCCGGCGCTGGGTGAGCACCTGCGACTCGTCGGGCTTCGGCGCCTCGAGCTCGTGCAGGCCGCGCGCCACCTGCGCAGGCGAAAGATCGCCCAGCGCGACGGCGATATAGAGATCGTCGACGCTCGGAAGGTGCAGCTTGGGCAGCAACGACTCCAGGCGCGCGGTGGTCAGCGCCAGGCGCTTGAGCTCGCGGTCGAGGATGCCCTGGCCATCGTGCAGGTTCTGGGCGCGGTCGAGCTTGTGGAACCAGCCGCGCACCTTGTGGCGTGCGCGGGCGCTGGCGAGGTAGCCGAGCTGTGGCATCAGCCAGTCGCGCCGCGGCTGCGATTCGCGAGTGGTCAGGATCTCGACGCGGTCGCCGGTCTTCGGCACATGCGTCAGCGGCACGATGCGGCCGTCGACCTTGGCCCCGCGGCAGCGATGCCCGACCTCGGTGTGCACCATGTACGCAAAATCGAGCACGGTGCCACCCCGCGGAATGTCCACCACCTCGCCGCGCGGGGTCAGCAGGTAGACGCGGTCTTCGAGCGTTTCGGTGGAAAAACCGGCGAGCAGCGCGGCATCGTCGTGCGGGTCTTCGCGCGCGTCGAGCAACTGGCGCATCCATTGGATCTTGCGCTCGAATTCACTGTCGGCGCCGCCACCTTCCTTGTAGCGCCAGTGCGCGGCGACGCCGAGCTCGGCGTGTTCATGCATCTCGCGCGTACGGATCTGCACCTCGAGCGCCTTGCCCTCCGGGCCGATGACTGCGGTGTGCAGGGAGCGGTAATCATTGCCCTTGGGGCGCGCGATGTAGTCGTCGAATTCCTTCGGGATCGGCGTCCACAACGCATGCGCGGCGCCGAGCGCGGCGTAGCAGGTGGGCACGTCCGGGACCAGCACGCGCAACGCACGCACGTCGTAGAGCTCGGCAAACTCGACGCCCTTGCGCTGCATCTTCTTGTAGATGCTGTAGATGTGCTTGGGGCGGCCGGCAACATCGGCATCGATGCCGGCACGCGCGAGTGCGCTCTTGAGCTCGGCGATGACCAGCCGGATGTAGCGCTCGCGATCCTCGCGGCGCTCGTCGAGCAGCTGCGCGATGCGCTTGTAGGTTTCCGGCTGCAGGTAGCGGAAGCTCAGGTCCTCGAGCTCCCATTTGACCTGCCAGATGCCCAGGCGATTGGCCAATGGCCCATGGATATCGGCGCTGAGCTGGGCCAGGCGCCGGCGCTCGTCCTCGCTCGCGTGGCTCGCGCTGCGCATGCGCACCAGGTGGCGCGCCAGCAGCACGAACACCACGCGCAGGTCGCGGATGAGCACCAGCAACAGGCGGCGCAGGCCTTCGGCACTGGTGTTGGGGGCTTTGGACTCGTGCAGCGGCCAGATCTTTTCCGCCTCGAGCTGGCCGGTGAGCAGGACTTCGATGCGTTTGCCGAAGCGCTTGCCGACCTCTGCCAAGTGCAGCTTGCCGCCGAGCACGAGCGGAAACAGCGCCGCGGCGCACAGGGTTTCGCCATCGACCTGGAGCTCGAGCAGAACGTTCAGGCACGCAATCAGGCTGCTCGACTGTTCATCGGCGGCGTCTCCTGCGGGGGAGAACGTCGCGTGCGCGAATTCGAACAGTGCCCGCTGCTCGGGGCCGAGCAGCGCGGCATTGCGCTCGCTCCAGGCGACCAGGCTCTCAGCGGACAGCGATGTGCGCGCTTTCATCGATCACGGTCATGAGCTGAGTGGAGAGATCACCGTCCCTGGAAAACGCTCGGCCCCGCAATGCGGGGCCGAAGGGCGTCCCAAGGACAAGGCCCGGAGGGCCTTTATCCAGCGAACCGCTATTCGATGCCAGTCACAGTGATGGTGAAATCACGCTCGAAGTCATCGTCGCCACCATTGGCCGTGCCACCGTTGTCCTGCATGCGAACGCGGATGATCGCCGAGCCCGGCGTGCCGTTGAGGCTGAACGCGAGATTGCCGGTTTCGTTCGGCGCCGACCCTGAGTAGTTGATGTTCGGCTCCCCGGAAACCGAGAAGATCGAGCTGCTGCCCTGCAGTACGGTGACCGTACGCGCGGTGAAGCCCTGGCCGGATTCGTTGGCCGGGCCGGTCGCGATCGAGGCGATGAAGTTGTTGACCTGCTGGATGCCGACCGTGCCGATCGGGCGGGTGATGTTCGCTCCGATGTTGAAACTCGGTGCATCGTTGAGCGGCGAGATGGTCAGGTTGAAGTTGTCGCTGGCCTGCGAGAAGCCATCGGTCACGGTGATGGTCATGAGGCTGCTGCCGTTCGCGTCGGCATTCGGTGTCATGGTCACGGTGAAGTTGGGCTCGGAACCGGCGAACTGACAGTCACCGCCGTCAATCAAAGCGGTGTTCTGGCTCTGGCACGAGAAGCTGGACGTGGTCAGCACGCTGTCATTGTCCGAAGCGGTGAAAGCGATCGCCGTGGTCGCTTGGTCTTCAAGGAAAATCCCGGTCTGTGGCTGGCTGCCGATATCCGAGATGACCGGCGGGACGCTGTTCTGCACGGTTCCGGCGAGCATCGCCTGGTTGTTCCCGAGGGAGACTTCGTTGCCCGAGGGCTGCGTGAAGGCCGCCGCGCTCACCGCGTACTGGGCGCCATTGGGTGCGCCCGCGCTCATCTGCCGGTTGACCGTATAGACGACGTTGCCACCGACACCCAGCGAGATATTGTCGATGCTGATGTTGCCCGAACCCGAGCCGACGCCGCAGTTCGAACCCCCCGACGGAGTACAGCTCCAGCTGCCCGGCGAGAACGCACCGGCAAAACCGCCGCTGCTCTTCGGGTACCAGTCGCGCAGGCGCACGCCGTTGACCGCGTCGGCGCCGATATTGACCACGGCGATCGTGTACGTGAGCACTGAGCCCGGGCCCACTGCGGACGGCCCGGCAATGAGCACGCGCACATCGGAGACGGTCCCCTTGGCGGCGCCGGGCGAGGAAGCGGAGACGCTCTCGAAACCGTCGTCGTGCAACACCTCGATGATCGCTCCACCATTGGTGCCCTGGATGCACGAGGCATTGGCGGCCGGCAACATGATGCAGCAGGCCAGTTGCGAGCCGGCGGCCACCTTGAACTGCGAGTTGCTGGAACCGTTGGTGACGAAGTCGAACGAAGTGATGCCACCGTACATAGGCGGCAGCGTTTCATTGTTGGGATCGGTGAGTACCAGCCCGACCGGATTGCTGGCGCCGGCGGGCGCCGGAGCAAAGTCCGCGCACAGCATCGGCTGGCCGACGCGCAGGCTGATCGAGCGGCGTCCCTGCGCAACCGAGCGGTTCAAATAACTGATCGGCGTAGCTACCAGACTGATCGGACCCGAATTATTGATCGCAAAACCGGTATTACCACCGAGGACTGCATTGCCCGCGGCAAACGCATCGGTTCCGGCCAGCAAAGTCACGGCGAGGACCGCCATCCAGCTACTACGACTTGGCATGTGATATTCCCGAGATGGTTGAGCGGCTCGGACGTGTTGATTTCACGCCACTTCCACTTACCCGGATGATTTTAGCCCGAGGCATCCCTTCAACGGAAATCATCAGTTGTGAAACAGCGACTTGTCGTTCATCGGGCGCTAGCGAAAAATCCCAGGAAGCGCGGCGAAAAGGCCCGGGCAGATGGCTTTAACTCTACCGAGAGGCGGCGCGCTTCCAGCACATCGGCCTTGGCCTGGTCGGACAGGGCGACATCGCGCTCACCCCCGAGCACGAACTGCGCGTGCCGCGCGGCCGCCCGCAACAGCAGCGCCTGCGCCATTGCTTCGGGCTCGCCGCCAAAACTGGCAGCGGGCTTCCACGCCGCTACCCGGGCGTACTCCCCAGCGAAAAAAGCGTCCAGGAGCGGGCGCAGCTCGGCCGCCAGCTGGGCGCGCTGCTTGCGCAACTCGGCGGCCTCCGCCGTGCGTGCCACCTGCGCCGCCTGGCGCGCGGCCTCGTGCGCCTTGGCAAGCTCGTTGGCGAGGGCCAGTGAACTCTGATTGAGCGCGGCCAGGTCGCGTTCGAGGTTGGCCAATGCGTTGCCATCGCGATTGCGATCGGCGCCGGCGATCTGCCCGCGAATGCGCCGCGTCTGTGCGGATTGGGCCTCGATGCGCTGGCGCCAGGCCGCTGCATTCGCCGCCATGCTCGGGTCGTTGAGCAGATGCGCGGCACGATCCGTATTGAAATCAATGACGCCCAGGCGATCGCGCAGGGCCGCCAGGCGCTTGGCATCGTTGCCGCTTGCGGCTACCGCACCCACCGGCGCGGTGCTCGCACGTACCGGCGCGGTCGAGACCGGCGGCGGCCGCACCGCGGCTGTCGATGCGGGCGGTGGCCGGACGGCAGCAGTGGAGACGGGTGGCGGCTTGACGGCGGCGCTCGACGTGCCGGCGACCGATTGGGCGGCGCGTGCCGCGGCGGCCAGCCGGTTTCTGCAGGCACGCACCATCAATGCCTGGCGATCGGCCTCTTTCAGGCCGCGCATGGCTGTCACGGTTTCCGGATCTTCCAGAAAACCGAGCGCCGCCGGGCAGTCCTGCAGACTGAAGGCGGCGAGGCCGAGATAAAACTTCGGCAGATACGGAAAACTGTTGATGCGGGTCGATGCGCTCGGGTTGGGCCGTTCGGCCAGCGCTTGGCGCATGTTCGATTGCACCCGCGCCCATTCCTGGCGCTCGGAGGCGACCCGCCCGGCGTCGAAGGACGACTTGTAGTCGGCCAGCGCCGGGCCGGCCAATGCCAACAGCCAGCAAGCCAGCAACCACCGCCCCCGCGCGCGCTGACCCAGGCGGCTCACCAGCCGATCTCCTTGATGTAATCCGCGCTGCCGTAGCCGTCGAACTTGAGATTCAGCGCGGCCAGGCCACCGGGCGTCACGGTGACGCTCTCCTGGCGGCGAGTCGTCCCCTGCCCTGCGGTCAAGGTCACCCGGTACTGCCCGGCGGGCAGGGTCAGCAGGAGCGGCGTGCTCGGATCCGGCGGCAGGGCGAAGCGTCTGCCGGTGGCAACCGCTTCGATGGCATCGACCTTGGCCCAGGGCGCCGCGCCGATCGCCAGCATGCCGCGTTGCTTGGCTTCGTTCTCCGCCTTCAGCGTCGCCGCTGCGGCCTGCTGCTCCTGGTTGACCTGCTTCTCGAGATCGCGCACCAGCGCCGCCAGGCTCGCATCCTGGGGTTGCACGCTCGACAGCGCGCGGGCGTCCGCGAGCGCCGACAGCCGATCGCCGTCCACGAGGGCTTTGTCGACACGAGCGCGCGCTGCCTTGAGCGCCTTCGGCTCGAGCTTCTTGAACTGCTCGTCCTTGTTCAGCGGGCCGCGCAGGTCGAGATACAGCCCGAGCACCGACTCGCCAGCGGCCGGCGCTGCCCCGGCGGTGAGCTCGGCCAGCCGCGCCAGCCGCTTGCGCAGAGCCAGCTCGGCGCCCAGCCGCGCGTCTTCCGCATCGCGTTTCGCCATCAACGCGGCCAGTTCCGGCGAGTCAGGGATGGCTTGGCGCAAGGCCGCCACAGCGGCTTCGAAACCGGCGTTGTCGCCGCCCTGGAGCGACAGCTCGGCACGTTCAACCGCGGCCGCAGCAAGTTGCTGGAGCGCGAGCTTGGTCTCTTCCGAACCAGGAGCAATCCGGCGCATCTGATTGGCGAAATGCAGCGCACTGTTGGTTGCCGGCTCGAACAGCTTGCCGTCGGCGAGGCGCTCACCGAACTCGTTGTACAACAACGCCAGCGTCATCTGCTCGCTCTCGGAGATGACCTTGGGTTTCTGCCACCACCAGATACCGGCCGCACCGACCAGCAGTACCAGCACCGCAATCGCCGTGATCATTGCCCGCGGTGGCCCGCGCCGAGGCGGCGCGCTGACCGGCTCGTCATCCAGCGGCTCGCTGTAGGCCATGCGCGGCTTGGGCTGCGGCGGCGGGGATTTCCCCCTGGCATGCTTGCCGGTCGCAGGGGCCAGACGCCCGCGCTGCGCTTCGAGCGCGGCCTTGACGTCGGCATCGCGCAGGGTGTCGAAGGAAAATCCGAGATCCCGCAGTTGCTCGGACCAGGGCATGTCCGGGCTGAAACGCAGCACATGCCGCAGCGCCTCGGAGCCCACGAAAACATCGCGCAGCGCATGCGTGAACACCAGCATGTCGGCGTAACGGTCCTCGCGCTTCTTGGCGAGCATGCGATCGAGCACCGGTTGCAGGTCGGCCAGATCCTCCGGGAGGGTCGGCAACGCCGCGGTCAGGTGCTGCATGCACACTGCAATCGGGGTATCGCCGCGATACGGCGGCTGCCCGGTCAGCAGCTCGTAGAACATGATCCCGAGCGCGTACAGGTCCGAGCGGCCGTCCACCTCGCCGCCCGAGACCTGCTCGGGGCTCATGTAGATCGGCGTGCCGACGATCATGTTTTCGGCGGTGATGCGGGTGTGGCTCGAGGTCAGCTCGCGGGCGATGCCGAAATCGGTCAGCACCGGGATCCGCCCGGCGCGCAGCATCACATTGGCAGGCTTGAGGTCGCGATGGATGATGCCGAGCTTGTGCGCCTCTTCGAGCGCGGAGGCGATCTGCACCACCGTCGAGATCGCCTCGCTGACCGAGACGCCCTGCCGGAGCTTGTCGACCAGGGTACCGCCGTCGAGATACTCCATCGCGATGTAGGCGATGTTGCCGACCTTCGCGATGTCGTAGATCCCGCAGACATTCTTGTGGGTGATCTTGGCGAGCGTGCGGCCCTCACGCAGGAAGCGCTTCTCGGTGCGATCGGGATCATCGTCCGCGACCGTCCGCAGCACCTTGATCGCCACCCGCCGCTCCAACGACAGCTGTACCGCCAGGAACACTGTCGCCATGCCGCCCGACCCGATCTGCTTGACCAGCTGATAGCCAGGAATCTCGGGTTTAGGCTGGGGCTGAGCCACGGGCAAGCCGGCGCGACCATTGGACGGCTGAGTCTATCAGCGCGGCCGTGGTTGATTGGTTTTCGGTTTTCGGTTTTCGGTTTTCGGTTTTCGGTTTTCGGCCGGCAATCCGAGGTCGCGCGGCGAGCCCCGGGCGGCGGCTCCTGACCGAGAACCCAAAACCGACAACCGAAAACCAGGCGGGGGCGCGGAACTAACTGGCCCCCGCGCAGTCCACCCCTCGCGCCGCGCTATGCTTCGCGCCCCTCAAGCAGCACCGTCCCTTTTGTTTTTCAGGAGATTTCAATGCTTTCCGCCCTTTTGCTGGCCGCCAGCATGTCCGCCGCCGAGCCGCCCAAGCAGGCCAGCGAGGCCCATGTCAAAGCTGCGCTCGATTTGATCACCGCGTCACGCACCGACGCGAGCTTCGAGCAGCTGCGCAATCCCACCGAGCCGATGGTCAAGTCCACCGTCGCCCAGTTCCAGGGCTGCGAGACTGCCAAGCCGTTGCTCGACGAGTTCTCCAAGTCGATGTCGGTGGTCAAGTTCGACGACAAACAGATCGATGTGGTCCGCCGTGACGTGGCCTCGGTCTACACCGATGTGTTCAACCAAGCCGAGCTGGAAGAAATGACCAAGTTCTTCAAGTCCGAGATCGGCCAGAAGATGTTGGACCGCACGCCGGAAGTGATGCAGCGCGCGATGACGGTCTCGCAGACCAGCACCGAGCAGACCATGAAGAAGGCCGGCGAGATCGCGCAGACCTTCGGACCGCGTCTCGAGCAGGCCTACCAGGTGTGCGCAACCGCCGCCAAGGCCGCCGCACCGGCTCCAGCCCCGGCCGAGCCACCGAAGTAAGTCGTCTGCGGCGCTCCCTTGCGGGGGCGCCGCGTTTACTTGGGTAGCGTGGAGCTCGCTCCACGCTACGTAAAGCGCGAAGCAAAAGCGGTGGCGGACGGCGCTTCTACGAGACGCCCACCGCCGGCCCAACGCCCCGCCTGCCCGCTATGCTCCCTGGCATTCCTGCCGCCCGGAGCCGCACATGGCCAGACAAGAAATCCGCGTTCCCGACATCGGCGGCCACAAGGAAGTGCCGGTCATCGAGGTCCTGGTCAAGGTCGGCGACCAGATCAAGAAGGACCAGGGCCTGGTCACGCTGGAATCGGACAAGGCCACCATGGAGGTGCCGGCGAGCCATGCCGGGACGGTGGTCGAGCTCAAGGTCAAGGTGGGCGACCCGCTCGCTGAAGGCGCCCTGGTCGCGATTGTCGAGACCGCCGAAGTGGCTGCGGCGACGCCGGTTGCCACCGCAGCCGCGCCAGCCAATGCTGCCGCCGCACCAGCAGTCAGCCCGTCGACAGCTCCAGCCGTACCAGTACCCGCTGCGACTCCCGCCCCCACCGCAACCGACCTGCGCTGCCAGCTACTCGTGCTCGGCTCCGGCCCCGGCGGCTACACCGCGGCCTTCCGCGGCGCCGATCTCGGGCTCGACGTGATCCTGGTCGAGCGCTATCCCACGCTCGGCGGTGTCTGCCTCAATGTCGGCTGCATCCCGTCCAAGGCGCTGTTGCACGCAGCCAAGGTGATCGACGAGGCCGCGCACGCCGCGGACATCGGCATTACCTTCGGACCAGCGCAGATCGACCTCCCTAAGCTCGCCGGCTTCAAGGACAAAGTCGTCGGCAAGCTCACCGGTGGCCTCGCTGGCATGGCCAAGCAGCGCAAGGTGCGCGTGGTTGAGGGCGTCGGCAGCTTCAGCGGCAGCCACGTCCTCGACGTGGTCGCGGCCGATGGCACCACGCAGAGCATCGGCTTCGAACACGCGGTGATCGCTGCCGGCTCGCAATCGGTGAAGCTCCCGGGCCTGCCATGGGACGACGCGCGCCTGATGGATTCGACCAGCGCACTCGACCTCGCCGACATCCCATCGAGACTGCTGGTGATTGGCGGCGGCATCATCGGCCTGGAGATGGCCTGCGTGTACGACGCGCTCGGCGCGGAGGTTACCGTCGTCGAATTGCTGGACCAGCTGATGCCGGGCACCGACCCGGACCTGGTCCGGCCGCTGCAGCAACGTCTGGCGAAGCGCTACAGCGGCATCTTTCTGAAGACCAAGGTCGCCTCGGTGACGGCACAGGCCGACGGATTGCTGGCTACTTTCGAAGGTGAGAAAGCCCTGGCGCCGACGCTGTTCGATCGCGTGCTGTGTTCAGTCGGGCGCACGCCCAACGGCAAGAAAATTGGCGCCGAGCGGGCCGGGGTCGAGGTCAGCGAGCGCGGTTTCATCAAGGTCGACAAGCAGCAGCGCACCAACGTGCCGCACATCTTCGCGATCGGCGACGTCGTCGGCCAGCCCATGCTCGCGCACAAGGCCACGCACGAGGGCAAGGTCGCCGCGGAAGTGGCGGCCGGCCACAAGAGCGAGTTCGTCGCGCTGGTGATCCCGAGCGTTGCCTACACCGATCCCGAGATAGCCTGGGTGGGGCTCTCGGAGACTGAAGCAAAAGCGAAGGGCATCGCCATTGGCGTCGGCAAGTTCCCCCACGCCGCGAGCGGCCGCGCCCTCGGGATGGATCGAACCGAGGGCTTCACCAAGCTGATCTTCGATGCCGAATCCCACCGCATCCTCGGCGCCGGCATCGTCGGCCCCAACGCCGGTGATCTCATTGCCGAAACCACCCTCGCCATCGAAATGGGCTGCGACGCCGCCGACATTGGGCTCACCATTCACCCGCACCCGACCCTGAGCGAATCGGTCGGCATGGCCGCCGAGGTCTTCGAGGGCACCATCACGGATTTGTACATTCCGAAGAAGAAATAGGGTGTTTCTTTGCTCCCCTTTCCCATGCTCTTGGGGAGAGGGGCTGGGGGAGAGGGGCTCTCGATTCTGACGACCGATAAGCGCCCTCTCCCCCGCCCCTCTCCCCAAAAGCATGGGAGAGGGGAGCAAAGACGGCAACCCGACAACCTGCCCCACACATGCAAGCTACAATCGCGCGCTGACTGATTTTCCTGGCTGATCCATTGGCGCGAGTCGTATTCCTACTGCTGTTCGCGATGAACTTGGCGGCTGCCGGCTGGCTGTACCTGCGGCCGCAGGCGCCAGGGCCGGCGTTCAGCGCGACCGATGCGGGCGTGCCGACCCTGGTGCTGTTGCAGGAGCGCGATGCGGCGGCGATGTCGGCAGCCGCGACCCAGGCTGACGCTGCGACGGTGCCGGTCGATCCCGCTGCGCCCGTCGCGCAATGCGCTTCACTCGGCCCCTTCGAGACGCAATCGGACCTGCGCCGCGGGCTGGAGCTGCTGACGCCGCAGGTCGAGCGTATCCAGTTCCAGGAACGCGCGCAGGAGTCGACACGCGGCTACTGGGTCTACCTGCCCGCCTACACGGACCGCGACAGTGCGCTGAAAGCCGCGCGCCAGCTGAACGCTGCAGGCGTGCGCGACTACTACGTCGTCACCGCCGGCGACCACGAGAACACGGTCTCGCTGGGCCTTTTCCGCGATCGTGAAAATGCGATGCGCCGGCAGGGCCAGATCGCCGCATTGGGCTTTCCGGCACGGCTGGAAGAGCGCACCGAGGTCGAGCGCCAGTTCTGGATCGAGTTTGAACAGAAGGGCGAGACCGCCCCCGACGTGAGCGCGCTGCCGGGCAATGAGCTGCTCAGCCTGAAGCCGCGGCCGTGCGCTTGAATCACCGTAGGTCATGTTGCGCCCGCGTGGGCTCGATCAAGCGATCCCAAGCGATCGGGCGCTACTTGAAGGCTTTTCCGGCCATCGATCATTTCGCGGCGGGCGCGCGCGCGAGGGTCATCCTTCGGCATGGGGGTGGCGCAACATGACCTACGTCAGCTCCGCGAGCGACCACCGCGAGACGGTCGTCCTGCTGCACGGAATCTGGATGCGCGCGGCGGTCACCCGCACGCTCGGGGAACGCCTGGATGCCGCCGGCTACCGTGTCATCCGCATCGATTACGCCAGCGTGCACGCGCCGTTCTCCGAGCACTTCTCGATGCTCGACCGCGCCTTCGATGGCCAGCATTCCGCGATTCATATCGTCGGGCACAGCCTCGGTGGCGTGCTCGCGATGCACTATCTGCTGCAGCGACCGCAGCTGCCGCCAGGGCGGCTGGTGTGCCTCGGCTCGCCGCTGCGCGGCAGCATGCTCGCCCAGCGCCTCGAGCGCGCGGGCTTGGGCTCACTCGGCCTCGGCCACGCACGCGAAGCCCTCACCCGAGCGCTGCCCGACTGGGAGGGCACGCGCGAAGTCGGCGTCATCGCCGGCACCCTGGCGCTGGGCATGGGCATGCTCCTCGGCCCGCTCAACGAACCCTGCGACGGCACCGTTGCGGTCCGGGAAACCCAGCTCCCCGGCGTCCGCGAACACCTCACCCTGCGCGTCAGCCACACCGGCCTGCTCTATTCCAAACGCACCGCCGAGGCCACCGTGCGCTTCTTGCGGAATGGGAGTTTCCGCTAGGCGTCGATTGAAGAGCAGAATCAGAAGTTCAACGCAGAGACGCAAAGACGCAGAGACAGCAAAAGAGAGGAAGGCCAAAAAGCCGAAGTGGTTTACGCGCGGGCTTCAAATTCGGCGCCCTCCAGAAACTCTTGCTGTGTGCTTTCTGCTCCTCTCTTTTTTGCTTCCTCTGCGTCTCTGCGTCTCTGCGTTGAACTTTTAATCTTGCTTTGCTTCGCTTAACCCCGCTGGCCTCGATCGCCCGTTTCGACGCATTGCCTGCCTACGAGGAGCGTCCGGTGAATTTCCAATCTTTGCGTCTCTCGCTGTTTCTGTTGTGCGGATTCTCCCCTCTCGCCGCAGCGCTGACGCCACCGCCGCCGGAGCGGGAGCCGCCGCCGACGGTGTGGATTGCCCCGCAGCCGGGCCAGCAGCCGATCCGGCTCGCGGCGATCGACATCAACGTGCGGGTGCGCGGGTTCGTGTCGCGGACGACGCTGGATCTCACGTTCGAGAATCCGAATGCGCGGGTACTCGAGGGGGAGTTCGTGTTTCCGCTCGGGGCGGGACAGACGATTGCCGGCTACGCACTCGAGGTCAACGGCGTGCTGCGCGAGGGCGTGGTGGTCGACAAGCAGACGGCGCGGGTCGCGTATGAGTCCACCACCCGGCAGCAGATCGATCCTGGCCTGGCCGAGCTCACGGCCGGCAATGTGTTTCGCACGCGGCTCTATCCGATCCCCGCAAATGGCCGCAAGCATGTGCGGCTGCACATCGAATCCGTCCTGCAGGATGCGGGCACGCACTGGCGCTACCGGCTGCCGACGCAGTTTGCCGGCCAGGTTGGATCTTTCCATATCAAGGCGACGTCCGAGCTTTCGCAACAGACGCCGAGCGTCGATGCCGCCGACGGCCTGCCCACGCTCAAGTTCGAGCGCGCCGGCGTGGATTGGGTCGCTGAGCTGGCACGCACCGAGGTCGAACTCAGGTCGGAAATTGCCTTCAACATCCCGAAGGCGACCGCGACCTCCCCCGTGGTTGAAGCGGCCGATGCGCTCGACCCGGCTTGGCGCAGCGTGATTGCACAGGTCGACAGCGGATTGCCCAAGGACGCCGGCAAAGGCAAGGCCCCCGCGCGCATCGTGGTCTTCTTCGATGCCTCCGGCAGTGCCCGCGATCGTGATCTCAGCCGCGAAAAACTCGCACTCGGCGCCTACCTCACGAGCGTGAAGTCGACCGAAGTTGCACTGGTCGCGTTCCGCAACGACGCCGACCCGGTGCAGCGCTTCACGGTCGCGGACGGCGATGCGCGCGCGGTGCTGGCGGCGATCGATGCCTTGCCGCTCGACGGCGGCAGCAGCTATGGCGCGATCGATCTCAAGGGATTGGGCGCGGTCGACCAGGTGTTGGTCTTCGGCGATGGGCTCAGCAATTTCGCGGACGCCAATCCAGGGCTCGCCGCCGACCATGGGCGCACGCCCCCGGTGTTCGTCTTGCACGCGGCACAACGCGCCGACTTTGCCCGGCTCGCGCGCATCGCGCGCAGTGGCGGCGGCCAGGTCATCGACCTTGCCGAGCACACGGCAGCGCAGGCGGTGAGCCTGTTGCAGCAGCGTCCGTGGCGCCTGCTGCAGACGACCGTCGCGAACGGTGAATGCCGCGAGATCTCCCCAGGCGCGCCGAGCCCGGCCGGTGCCGTCCTGCCCTTCTACGCACGCTGCAAAGGCAAGTCGCAACTGACGTTGCGCTTCGGCAATGGCGACGGCGACGAGGTCGTGCGTACCTTTAATACCGGCGAGACCGACAGCGCCGGCGGTGGCCTTGCCGACAGCGTGCACCGGCTATGGGCGCAAGCCTGGATCGACCAATTGCGCGCTGCGCCCAAGCCGGATGCGAAGACGCTTGCCACGCTCGCCAAGCGCTATTCGGTCGTGACCGAGCACACGTCGTTGCTGGTGCTCGATCGCATCGAAGACTACGTGCGCTACCGGGTCGAGCCGAAAGAGCCGGAGCTGCGCATCGAATACCTGCGCCAGCTTGCGCTGCAGCCGAAGGAGATCGCCGACCCTGGCCTGGCCGAGCGCTTGACCGCATTGGCCCGGCGCTGGCACGAATTCCGCGACTACCACGCGGCGAACTACCCGGGCATCGAGACTGCGATCGGACCGATGGCGGATGCGGAGGTGTATGCCTGGGGCGGCCGCGACGACAAGGTGTGGGTTAGCGGGCGAGCGGAGGCCGAATCGTTGCAGGCACGCGCCGTCGACCTTGCAGGACGCTGGCTGCGGGATGCCGCGGAGCCAGATTCGCGAGCGACCTGGGAGCGTGAAGCGGCCCGTATCGTGTTTGCGATCGAGTCGCTGCGCGCGCGGCGGGAGAAGCTGCCTGACCCGCAGCGCCCGCCTGAGTTATCGCGCCCGCTTTTCGTCGACGCAAGCGCAGGTGAAGACGACACCGGCGCGCTCGCGGCTGACGCAGAAGCGCCCCGCGAAGTGCAAGCCTCTGCGCCAATGCCACCGCCCGCAGCCCCTCGCCCTTCCGGCCCAGCCGATGCCATAGCCTCGGAAGCAGCGCCCGCTCCCGAACCGAGCATGCGTGCCGAAGCCAATGGGGGAGCTGAAAACAAGCTTGATTCCGCCGCCGCCAAACCCGTGGAACCGCCAGTCACCGCGACCATCGAGCTGTCCGGCTGGAACCCGGACACGCCGTATCTCAAAGCCATCCGCGCGGCACCCGATCCCTACGTCGAATACCTCGGCCAGCGCGCGGCCAACGGCAAGGCACCGTCGTTCTATCTCGACGTCGCCGACTTCCTGCGCATCGACGCCAAGTCGCCGCGCCTGGCGGTACGGGTGCTGTCCAATCTCGCCGAGCTCGACACCGAAAACATCGCCCTCACCCGCGTGCTCGCCTATCGTCTCGGGCAATGGGAGCTGCACGCGCTCGCCGTGCCGCAATTCGAGCTGGCGCTGGAACAGCGCGGCGAAGAGCCGCAGAGCTATCGCGACCTCGCCCTGGCCCTGGCGCGCTCGACCAGTCCGGATGCGAAGCGCGCGGTGGAACTGCTCTGGCACGTCGCCAGCGCGCAATGGGACGGCCGCTTCCCCGACATTGAGCTGATCGCGCTGCACGAGCTCAACGATGTGCTCGCCGCTGCGAAGACCGCCGCGATTCCGCTCAAGCAGATCGGCATCGACGAGCGCTTCCTTGACCCCGTCGCGGTTGGCCTGCGAGTGGTGCTGAGCTGGGATGCCGACAACACCGACATCGACCTGTGGGTGGTCGACCCGAGCGGCGAGAAAGCCGTCTTCAGCAACCCGCGCACGCGCAAAGGCGGACACCTGAGCCGCGACTTCACCGGCGGCTACGGCCCCGAGATCTTCACCATCCGCCGCCCGCTGCCCGGCACCTACGTCGTCCACGCCAACTACTTCGGCGACCGCCGCCAAAGCCTCACCGGCCCGGTCACCATCCAGCTCGAATTCCAGACCCGCTTCGGCAGCGTAGACGGCAAACGCGCCGCCGTCACCCGCCGCCTCGAGGGTGGCAGCGAGACCATCGAGATCGGGCGCTTCAAGGTCGGGCAGTGAGGCTGCGCGCGAGCGAGGAGGCCTTCGTGTTGCGCCCGCCCGGGCGCTACTTGACGGCATCCGGCGAGGTGTCAAGTAGGCCGCGTGCGCGGCCAACATGACCTACTTCAAGCATCCGCGCGCGCGGACCCACATCAAAAGCACTCCACCTCGCCGTAGATCGCCACCGACAACACCCCGTCGGCCCCGAACCAGGCGCGGTACATGCCTTCGCTGTTGTACGGCAGGGCGAGGTTGCCGTCGCGATCGATGGCGATGAGGCCGCCGGTGCCGCCGAGCTCATCGACGCGGCCGAGGGCGCCGGCGCAGGCGGCTTCGAGATCGGCACCACCGTAGACCATGCGGGCGTGGACGTCGAAGGCCAGGGCGGAGCGCATGAAGAATTCGCCGTGGCCGGTGGCGGAGATCGCGCAGCTTTGATCCTCCGCCCAGGTGCCGGCGCCGATCAGCGGGGTGTCGCCACTACGGCCGGGGGATTTGTTGGTCATGCCGCCGGTCGAGGTGGCAGCCGCGAGATGACCGCGGGCGTCGCGGGCGACGGCGCCGACGGTGCCGGTCTTGTCAGCGGGATCGAGGCTTGCAGTGTTGAACAGGGGATCGTGGTCGAGCGTGACCCGGCCCAGTGCGGCGGCCTGGCGCTGCTGGTCGGCACGCTCGGCGGTGATGAAGTACGACTGCGGCATCTGCTCGATTCCGAGCTCCGCCGCCAGCGCATCCGCACCCTCGCCTACCAGCAGTACGTGTTCGGTCTCAACCATCACTGCGCGCGCCAGGCTGATCGGGTGCTTCGGCGTGCGTGCCGCGGCAACCGCACCGGCGGCGCGCGTGCGCCCGTCCATGATCGAGGCATCGAGCTCGATCTCACCCCGCGCATTCAGTACCGCGCCGTGGCCGGCATTGAACAGCGGGAACAACTCCAGCTCACGGACCGCGTGCTCGACCACGTCGAGCGCATCGTCACCCGCGGCCAGGCGCGACCACGCACTGCGCGCAATGCGCTCCAGCGCGCCGCGATAGAGCGCCTCGCGCTCGGGGCTCAGGGACGCCCGATCGATGACGCCGGCGCCGCCGTGGATGGCGAGGCGGCAAAGCTCATTGCGCATCGATCACCTACCTTGCTGTGTGAGTCCGGACCTTGTCCGGACTCAGTTGATCTTGCTGTGAGACAAAGCGTCCGGACAAGGTCCGGACCCACCACAGCAAGAGCCGCATCGTCTCAGTCCTCACCCTCATCGGCGTCCGACCCGCCCGCGATGGTCATCTCGCGCAGGTGGATCGGGCCGGTGCGGACATTGCCGCGATGATCGATCTCGTTGCCCACGCCGATGATGTCGCTGAACATCTGGCGGAGATTGCCGGCGATGGTGACCTCATGCACCGGATGCATGATCTTGCCGTTCTCCACCCAGAAGCCCGCCGCGCCGCGCGAGTAATCGCCGGTGATGAGGCTCACGCCCTGACCGAGCAGCTCGGTAACATAGAGGCCGGTGCCCATTTCGCCGAAGAGCTCTGCGAGCGAGCCGGCGTTCGGCGTCACCGTGAGGTTGTGGACGCCGCCGGCATTGCCGGTGCTGGACAGGCCAAGCTTGCGGGCCGAATAGCTGCCGAGCACATAGCGCTCGAGCACGCCGCCGGATACCAGGCTGTTGGGCCGCGTGGCCACGCCTTCGTCGTCAAAATTGGATGAGCCGGGCCCGCGCAGCAAATGCGGCTGCTCGTAGATCTGCATCCAGCTCGGAAAGATCTGTTGGCCCTGCGCATCGAGCAGGAAGCTGGCCTTGCGATAGAGCGAGCCGCCGCTGACCGCACCGACGAGATGGCCGAAGAATCCGCGCGCGATCTCGGCTGACAGGATCACCGGCGCCTTGCGCGTCGACAGCGAGCGCGAATCGAGGCGCGCCAGCGTGCGCCGGCCGGTCTCGATGCCGACTGCCTGCGCCGCCGCGAGATCTCCGAGCGCGCGGGCCGAATCGTAGTAGTGGTCGCGCTGCATGGCGTCGTCCTCGCCGGCGACGACCGAGCAGGAGATCGAATAGCGCGTACCGCACTCGCGGCCGACGAAACCATGGCTGTTCGCATAGACCCCGTAGCTGCGCGAGAAATTGACACCTGCGCCTTCGGAGTTGTTGATGCGCGCGTCCACGTCCATCGCGGCCGCCTCGCAGCTGAGCGCCAGGTCGATGGCGCCGGCCGCGTCGAGCGCGGACGGGTGCCAGAGGTCGAGATCGGGAAAGCGCGTGGCCAGGCGCTCGGGATCAGCCAGGCCTGCGGCCGGGTCGGCTTCGGTGAAGCGGGCGATCGCGAGTGCCTGTTCGATGGTGATATCGATCGAGCGCTCGTCGAGATCGGCGGTGCTCGCCGAGCCCTTGCGCTGGCCCGCGTACAGGGTGAGCGAGAGCCCGCGATCGCGCGTGTGCTCCAGCGTCTCGACTTCCCCCAGGCGCACATTCACCGCGAGGCCGGTATCGACCGACAGGCCGACTTCGACTTGGGTGGCGCCGCGTGCCTTGCAGCGCGCAATCACGTCCTGCGCAATCGCACTGATGCGCTCGAGCTCCGCCTGCGGCGGCGCGAGCGCAGCGTTTTCAGCAAGAATCATTGTCATTCGGTCATCCATGAGGGAATTCATCACGGCGATTTCTGGGCCCGTCCAGAAGGATGGGGACCCGCGCATGCGTGATCTTGGGAAGCCCGATAGGCTACGCTATCGACCTATGCAGAACGATGAATTCAACGACGACGACCTCCCGCCGAGCCGCAGCCAGCGCCGCCGCGACGCCTGGGACGTGCTCGAGCTGGCCGAAAAACTGGTCGCAATGCCAGCTTCGCAGCTGAAGGAAGTGCCGCTCGACGAAACGATATTCGACGCCGTGAAAATGGCCCAGAAGATCACTTCGCACATCGCGCATAAACGCCAGGTGCACTACCTCGCCAAGCTCATGCGCAAGCAGGCCGACCTCGAGGCCATCCGCGTCAGCGTCGACAAGCCGCTGGAAGTCCGGCGCCGCGAGACCGCCGAGATGCACCTGATGGAACGCTGGCGCGAGCGCCTGCTCAACGAGGGCGACGACGCCGTCGGCGAGCTGGTCGCGCAGTACCCCGACACCGACCGCCATCGGCTGCGCCAGCTGATTCGCCAGGCCGCCGTCGAGAAGCGCGAGAACCGCCCACCGAGCGCGTACCGCGCGATCTTCCAGGTGCTGAAGGCGCAGATCCAGGGTGGGACGGCAAGCGAGGTCGAGGCCACCGAAGTCGACGCGGAACCCGGGGACGATGACAACCCGTAGGTCCGAGTTCGCGATCTCCAGCCGGACAAGCTAGAGCATTTTTTCCGCAGATTGCGCAGATTTACGCAGATTAAGAGCGTCCATGTGCACGGGCCGAGCAACCGGTGCCCCCAGGAAAAAAATCTGCGCAAATCTGCGTAATCTGCGGATAAATTTGCTCTTTTTTGCTCGCGTCGAGCACCGTGAACTACGCCGGCAGCGTCAACACCACCCGGAAACACTCCCCCGTCTGAATGCTTTCCAGGCTGCCGCCGTGGGTCATGGCGATGTGCCGGCTCAGGGCCAGGCCGAAGCCGCGGTGCGGGGCGACACCCTCGCTTTGGCTGCGCTCGGTCAGCGCGTTTTCGATCGTGAGCTTGAAGGCAGGACGGCTTCCGTCCGAATCATCGAGCGTGGCCGCGGCTAACGCCGCTCTGAACGGCGCGAGGCCGTGCTGTTCGGCGTTGTCGGTGAGGTTGTCGATCAGGCGCGCGAGCACGCCGGACTGTCCGCGGACGGGCGCGGTGCTGGCGCCGTCCACCGTCCAGGCATAGCCCCGTCCCTGGCTCTGTTCGATCGAGACGCGCAACAAGGCGGCGAGGTCGAGCGTGATCATCGGTTCCTCGGCACCGGTGCGCGCGTGCTCGATGAAGCGGTCGATGCGGCGGTCGAGCTCCGCAATCTCGGCACTCAGCAGCGCGCTTTCCTCGGCCGGAATGCCCTCGAGCAGGTCGATGCGCAGCAGCACGCGCATCAGTGGCGTGCGCAAGTCGTGGCTCAACCCCGCGAGCATCATTTCGCGCTCACGCCGTTGCTGCTCGATGCGCGTCAGCGCATCGGCGAGGCGATCGCCCAGCAGGGCGACCTCGCGTGTCCCGCTGACCCGGAACTCGGCCGCGGCCACCGGCTCTGGCAGCCGTGCAGCCACCCGTGCGAGCCGTTCGATCGGGCGGGCGATGCGTCGGGCGATCCACCACGCCAACAACAAGGCCAGGGTGAGGGCGCTCAGGATCACCATCATGGCGAATTGCGCGACCAGCGACCGGAGCGGCTCCATCGGGATGCCGAGCCAGTCGCCGCGCGCGCTCTGCACCCACAGCAGCACCTCGTTTTCGCTGCGGCGTTCAATCACGATCGGCCGCTTGAGCTGGCCGCGCAGATCGACCACAAGCGCCTCGAGAAACGGAATCGGGATCGGCAGATGTGTCGATGGCGGCTGCGCTCGGCGGGCAAACCCGCGCTCGGTCAGCACTCGCGCGGCGGCGTCCGGCGACAGCGCGTCGAGCGCGTCGACCAGTTGTACATTCGCCATCAACGGCGCCGCCAGCTGGCGCACGCTCGGCCGCAACGCGCCGAAAGTCAGCAACAGCATGGCTATCGTCGCCAGCACCACGAGAAAGGCGAGCAGCGCCCCGAGCACCAAGTGGAAAGTGCGCCAGGGTGGACGGGGCGTTCTAGCGCGCATTGCTTTGCGTGGGTCCGGACCTTGTCCGGACGCTCTTCAAGACCGGTGCGAAAAAGCGTTCGGACAAGGTCCGAACCCACGTGGAGCAAAGGCCCTCAATCCGGCACGAACACATAGCCATGCCCCCAGACCGTCTGCAGGTGGCGCGGCGCCTTGGGATCGTCTTCGATCAGGCGGCGCAGCTTCGAAATGGCGACATCGACCGAGCGCTCGAACGGATCACTGTCGCGGCCACGCGCGAGGCTGATCAGCCGATCGCGGGTGAGCGGCACGCGCGGATGCCGCGCGAGTGCGCTGAGCAGTGCGTATTCACCGCTGGTGAGACGGCTCACCACGCCGTCTCGGGAGAGCGTGCGCGAGGCCGGGTCGAGCACGCAGCGGCCGAAGCGCAGCACGTCCTCGGTCTCGCCCGGGGCACCGGGGATATGGACGCCGGCAGCGCGTCGCAATACGGCGCGAATGCGCGCCAGCAGCTCGCGCGGGTTGCAGGGCTTCGGCAGGTAGTCGTCGGCGCCGAGCTCGAGGCCGAGGATGCGGTCGATCTCGTCGCCCTTCCCGGTGAGCATGATCACCGGCGTCGGCACACCCTCGACGCGCCAGCGCTTGAGCAGGCTGAGGCCGTCCTCGCCCGGCAGCATGAGGTCGAGAACGATCAGGTCGAAGTGGCCCTGGTCGAGCGCACGCCGAGCCTGGGCGCCATCGGCAACCGCCTTGACCGCATAGCCCTCGCGCGCGAGGTAGCGCTGCAGCAGGTCGCGCAGGCCCGGATCGTCATCCACCAGCAGGATCTTCTCGTCGTTCATGCCGTCTTTGTAGCGAGCACCGCGAGGCGCTGCAAGCGCGCGCATGAGCAGATGTGGCCGGCGGACCGGCGCGAAACATCCGCTTACATCTGCTCGCCGCGTGCACACAAAGCGCTTACCGCCGGCACGCAATCTGTCCCTGCCGCCAAACGGGCGGCCAATGAGGATGAGAACCCATGAACAGCTACGCGGCCAACGCACTTCGCAAGACGTTGCTGGCCCTCACGCTCGGCGCCGGCTTGACCCTGGCGCAGACCGCCGCCGCCGGACCGTTCTTCCCGCGTCCGACGCCGCCGACCGCGTCCGAGCTCGGGCTCGACGCCAACCAAACCCGAGAGTGGCATTCGATCCAGGCCGATGCCAAGGCGCTCCGCCACCAGACGCTGCAGGTCGTCGAAGCCGAGCTCGGCGATGCCAAGTCCACCCTGGCAACCAGCAATCCCGACATGCGTGGCATCGGCCAGGAGTTCCAGTCGATCGCGCTCGCCTTCCTGATGGAGCAGCGGCAGCTTCGCGATCGCCGGCTGGCTTTCTACAACAGCCTCAGCCCCGCGCAACAGCTCGAGGTGCGCGAATACCTGATCGTGCAGATAGAACGCGCCGAACGCGCCATCCGCGCCTTCGAAACGCTGCAGGGCGATTCCTGATCGTCGCCGATTCCGGTTTTCCGACACCGACAACCGACACCAACAACCGCTTTTAAAAGGACCACTGATGAACAAGCTCATGCAAGCCTCGCTGATCGCCTTTTCCCTGGCTTTCAGCTTTGCCGCGGTGACGCCCGCAGATGCGGCTGGTCGCGTCAATGCACGCGGCGCCGTCGCCAATCCCGAAGGCGGCATCACCGCCGGCAGTGCCAGCGCCGGCAAGGGCCGGAACGGTGGCCGCGGGGTGCGCGCCGCCGGCGTCACCAGCGACGGCCAGGGCAATGTCCGCGGCGGCAGCGCAGGGGCGGCGCAGGCGGCTGGCGGCGGTACCGCCGCACGCGCCGGCAACTTCCAGCGCAACGCCGAGGGCGGCGGAACCCGTTCCGGCGGTTTTGCTGGCCAGTCGGCCGCGGGCGGCCGCGCGCAGAGTAGCGGCACCGTCAGCGGCGACGGCCAGGGCAATGTTGCCGGCGTCCGCAACACCACCGCCGCCACCGCCGCCGGTGCCACCTATGACGGCCAGACCACCTACGACAACAACGAAGGCGTCAGCCACACCGAGGTATGCCATAACGCGGCGGGTTCGGAGGTGCCTTGTCGGCAGTAGAACGGTGTTGGTGTTGGTTGTCGGTGTCGGTGGCGACGGCCTCGCGCTTTACGTAGGCCGCAGTGCGGGCGGGGTGATTCGCGCTCAGCGGGAGTGGCCGAAGGTAAGGACGAGCCCCCCCTTGCGCGCGGGGGAGCTGCGGGCCCAGGGGCCGACGCGGCGAGGGGCAGGGCGACCCAAGGGGCCCGGCGC
>JANPJV010000300.1:0-93539 GCA_031425695.1 Rhodanobacteraceae bacterium
CCCCCCGTGCCAATGTACCCCGAGACAACTACCTCTTCGTAATTACTGAAGGTAGGCTCCTCTCATGGATAGCTCGAGCTCTGAAGTTCAACCTGGTTCACCCGCACCTTTGTCAGCTTCGTCGAGTTCGTCCGCCGGCGCGACGGAGGTTGTCGGCAAGGCCACGCGGCGGCGCTTCACGTTGGCCTACAAGCGCAAGATCGTGACCCTCGTCGCCGGCCTGCCTTCCGGCGAGATCGGTGCGCTGCTGCGTCGTGAGGGGCTGTTTTCCTCGCACCTCACGCAATGGCGTCAGCACTTGGCAGCCCTCGATGCCAACACGCCGGAGCCAAGGCGTGGGCCGAAACCGAATCCATCGCTTGGTGAGAAGCTCAAGGTCGAGCGACTGGAACGTGAGCTAGCGCGAACGCAGCGACGCTTGGCGCAGGCCGAAGCGATCATCGATGCCCAAAAAAAATTATGTGCACTGCTGGGCCTGCCGAGCGGCGAGGAATTGCCATGAGCGCTTTGCCGCAGTTGGCTGACCTGGCCGGTACCGCCAGAGCATGCGAGGGCCTTGGACTGTCGCGAGCGACGGTGTATCGAAAGCGGCGAACCAAGCCGCCGATCTTGGGCGCCCGCGTTCCGCCTTTGAAGCTCGATGAATCTGAGCAGGCCGCGGTGCTCGGTGAACTGATGAGCCCGCGCTTCGTTGACCGCGCCCCGCATCAGATCTACGCCATCCTGCTCGACGAGGGCCGCTACCTTTGCTCGATCCGCACAATGTACCGCTTGCTGGCGGCGCAGCACGCTGTACGCGAGCGGCGCGACCAGCGCGTGCATCCGGTTTACGCCCGTCCCGAGCTGCTCGCCGAGGGTCCAAACCAGGTGTGGTCCTGGGACATCACCAAGCTCAAGACCACGGTGAAATGGACCTACCTCTACCTCTACGTCCTGCTCGACATCTTCAGCCGCAAGGTCGTCGGCTGGCTGCTCAGCACCCGCGAGTCCGCGGCGCTGGCACGTCAACTCGTCGGCGAGAGCGTGCGGCGCGAGGGCATCGATCGGAAGCAGCTGACCCTGCACGCCGACCGCGGCGCCGCCATGCGCTCCAAGTCTCTGGCGGAACTGCTGGTCGATCTGGGCATCGACCCTAGCTTCTCCAGGCCGCGCCAGAGCAACGACAATCCCTTCAGCGAGAGCCTCTTCAAGACCACCAAGTACGCACCGGCGTTCCCCGATTGCTTCGGCGGCATCGAACACGGCCGCACGGTTCTCGGGCCGTTCTTCGAGCACTACAACCACGATCACCGCCACACCGGCATCGGCTTGATGAGCCCCGACGCCGTGCACAGCGGAGACGACAAACGCATCACCGCGGAGCGCCTGATCACCCTGACTGACGCCTTCGATCGGCACCCACATCGATTCAAAGGCCGCGCGCCGAAACCACCCCAAGTGCCCCAGAAGGTCTACATCAATCCACCCAGACCCACCGAAGCCGCCGCGAATCCATCAACCGAAAAGAAACTCACTAAATAGCGACTAACGGTTGTCTCAGGGCATTGACACATTCCGTCCGGTTCCGTCAGTTCGGCCAGCATTGAGGCATGCTCTAGACGGGTCTGTGCCGTCCCTCTCGAACTCGGTGACGTCGTCCAATGGACATTGCGGAGCGTCTCAACAAAGTCAGGCAGAGCTTGCTCGATCTGAGCACTCGCAATCGCCTGCTTAGCTTGCCGAAGGAAGGCAAAGCTGGGCGCGTCGTCCATGTGCACGACGAACTCAGCCGTGAGATTTATCGACTCCTCGTTACCGATCAGAAGACTCTGCAATTCGCGCCCGGAACCGTGCCCGCAACGATGGGCGCGCGGCAAACAGCGAATGTGCAAGACAGTCGGGATCTTCCAATCGTGTCCCCCAGCGACAGAAAAACTGCGCCGCGCGAGGTCGGATCAGAAGTGCTGCCTCTTTGGTCCCCCGCAGACGACACGCAGGATGCGGCCGACCTTCCGCAACCCGATGATCCAGCGGGCGACCGATATCGCGATCTGAAACTTCAGACTCGATTGACCAGCGACGGCTTACAGAAGCGACTGCTGGCAATGTATTACGACGCGCGGACTCTGCTGGAAGAACAAGGTGTCAACGTGCTCTACCTGGCACTTGGACAACTCTGTTGGTTCGAAAGTCCCGAGTCTCAGAGGCCCAGATTTGCGCCTTTGATCCTCATTCCGGTCACACTCGATCGGCGCACCGCCGGCACGCGCTTTACAATCCAGTGGGACAAAGAGGATCTCGCCGAGAACCTGTCGCTCGCCGCCAAGATCAAGGCTGATTTTGGTGTCGTGCTACCGAGCTTGGAGTTCACCGAAGAGTTCAATACGCAGGCATATTTCGATCAGGTCGCCGCTGCGGTTTCGGTGCTGCCACGCTTCAAAGTCGAGCGCGACGATATTGCGCTGGCGTTTTTTTCGTTCGCCAAGTTCTTGATGTATCGGGACTTGGACGCCAGCGTCTGGCCCAAAGATCGGCCCATCGATACGCATCCAAAGATCATGGGACTGATGCGCGACGGCTTCCCTCGCAGTTCGCCGCCACTGCCGGACGATGGTCACCTCGATGTACTGGTACCGCCGAGTTCGCGAATACATGTCGTGGACGCCGATGGTTCACAGTCGCTGGTGGTCGCAGAGGTCGAGCGCGGTACCGATCTGGTGGTGCAGGGTCCGCCTGGGACTGGCAAGTCGCAGACCATTACCAACCTCATTGCGAGCGCAATCTACCAAGGCAAGACTGTGCTGTTTGTTGCCGAGAAGCTGGCGGCGCTAGAGGTTGTAAAACGTAATCTGACTCGCATCGGCTTGGATCAGATTGCCTTGGAATTGCATAGCAACAAAGCGCACAAGCGCGCAGTCCTCGACGAGGTCGCGCGCACGTTGTCGCTTGTTGCAGCGCCGCCGCGGCTGCGGGATCAGTCGGCTTCCCTGACCGAGCTGACAACGGCGCTGAACGAGCACGTCCGCGCGCTCCACACGCCGATCGGCAATAGCGAAACGAGCACATTTATGGTGATCGGTGCGCTGGCGCGCCTGGGCGGAAGCCAGCGCGAATACTCCCAGGTGAGACTCGCAGACATTGAGCTCTGGAATCCCGACTCCAGAGCATCCGCACATCGTAGCCTGATGGATCTGGCCGAGCGTATCGCAGTGATTGGCGCGCCCGAACTACATCCTTGGCGAGGCGTTTGCCTCGGAGCAGTACTGCCAGCAGAAGGTGATGCACTCGCGCTGCAGGCGCTGGCACTGCTGCGACCGCTCACGGCGATTCAAATAGGCGCTGGCAAACTTGCGGCAGCACTGCAGCAGCCCGCGCCGGAAACGCTGCAGATCACCCACGAACTGTGTCGACTGGGCATCGAGCTCGGCAAGCTGCCAGAAATCGATCGCGCAAGCTTGGCCTCGAGCGTCTGGAGCGGCGGCCTGGACCAGTTGCGCCAAGTGATCGCGAACGGGCGGCGCCTTCAGCAGTTGCGCAAGGAATTGGCGCCCTTAGCGCGGGAGGACGCACTCGATCGCGATTGGCAAGCCGACAAACAGGTGTTCCTGGAGCGCGGGCAATCGCTGTTGCGATGGTTCAACGGCGGCTATCGTGATGCCATGCGCCGCCTGGGGCTTGCGCTCACGCAGCCAGCGCCAAAGGTATTTGCAGACCGTCGAGCCTTGTTCGATCGACTCGATGAAGCGCGAAGACTCAAATTGGCGACTGAGCAAACGCGGTTGATCGCTGAATCGGCTTTCGGTGCGCTCTGGAAGGGAATCGACAGTCCGTGGGACGCGCTCGAAGCGCAAGTACGCTGGGTCGACGGCTATCGCGCGTTGCGCATGGAGCGAGCCAAGCTGGAGCTGGCAAGCCAACTCAAGGACTCAGTCAACTTGGGCGCGTTCGCCAAGAAGCTGGACGATGCGATGGTGGGCCAGGTCGCACAGTTTGGTGCCCTGGCAGACGGCCTCAAACTCGACTTCAAGATTGCGTTCGCCGTCGAGCGTCTTGGTGCGGTTCCTTACACCCAATTGTTGGAGCGGCTACAGGCCTGGTCTGCCTGCGGCGACCAATTGACCCATTGGGTGAACTACCACAACGCCTCGGAGCGTATTCGTTCGGGCGCATTGCTGCCGTTCCATAGCAACATCGTGCAGGGCCGACTGGCACCAGCCGACTGTAAGGACGCGCTGGACCAAGCCTATTTCCAATCGCTACTGCGTTTGGCAGTGCTGGGCCATCCCGAGCTGGCGCGGTTTGAAGGTCGCAATCAAGCGCAGTTGGTAGAACGCTTCCGCAACGTCGACCGCGATCAACTTCAGTGGACGCGCTACGTGGTCGGGAGCCGCCACCTCGCGCAGGTGCCTCGCGCCAACACCGGCGTCGGCGCGCTCGGCATGGTGCACCGGGAGATCAACCGAAAACGCGGCAACATGGCCATTCGCAAACTGATCGCCGGCGCCGGCAGCGTGATCCAGCAGGCCAAACCGCTGTTCATGATGAGCCCACTTTCGGTAGCGCAATTCCTACAGCCCGGTGCGGTTGAATTCGATTTGCTGATCATCGATGAGGCCAGTCAGGTCGAACCGGTAGACGCGCTGGGCGCCGTCGCCCGCTGCAAGCAAATCGTTGTCGTCGGCGACGACAAACAGTTACCGCCCACCCGCTTCTTCAGCCGAATGACGGGCAACGATGAAGACGCTGACGACGAGGAAGCGGAAAGCGCAGCCACCACGGTGGAGAGCATCCTCGGCTTGTGCTCCTCGATGGGCGTGCCAGACAAGATGTTGCGCTGGCATTACCGAAGTCGCCATCACTCGCTGATCGCAGTCTCCAATCAGGAGTTCTACGAGAAGCTGTACATCGTACCGAGTCCCGAAAACTTGGCCGGCAAATTGGGGCTCAAGTTCCACAAGGTTGCGGGCATCTACGACCGCGGCAAGACTCGGCAGAACCGAATCGAGGCCCGGGAAATTGCGCGCGCGGTGATCGCTTTTGCCGAGCGCGAATCGGGAAAAACGCTCGGTGTCGCAGCCTTCTCCGAAGCGCAAAAGCAAGCTGTGCTCGATGCCATCGAAGTTGAGCGCCGTCAACGCCCCGATCTCGAAAGTTTTTTCGCCACCAGTCGGCTTGAGCCGTTCTTCGTCAAGAACCTGGAAAACGTCCAAGGTGACGAGCGCGACGTCATCATGATCTCCATCGGCTACGCCCGCGACGCCAACGGCTACATGGGAATGGGCTTCGGTCCGCTCACCAATAAAGGCGGCGAGCGACGACTGAACGTACTCATATCTCGCGCCAAGCAACGCTGCGAGGTCTATTCCTCCATCACTGCGGACGACATCGATCTCGACCGCACACAATCCGTCGGTGCCAGGGTTCTGAAGCTGTATTTGAAGTTTGCCGAGACCGGCCGCCTCAATGTCGCCGCGACCACGGGCCGCGATGCCGATTCCGATTTCGAACTTGCCGTCAAAGCAAGGTTGGAAAACGCAAACCACACCGTCCACTCGCAAGTGGGCACCGCCGGCTTTTTCATCGATCTGGCAGTCGTCGATCCCAACCGCCCCGGTCGCTACGTCATCGGAATCGAATGTGATGGCGCCGCCTATCACTCCTCACGCTCAGCCCGCGACCGCGATCGCCTTCGCCAAGCGGTGTTGGAAGACCACGGCTGGCGCATCCATCGCATCTGGAGCGCCGACTGGCTGCACCGCCCGGGCGACACCTTGCGCGAGGCATTGGCCGCAATCGATACGGCACTTGCACAGTCCAGCCAAGACGAATCGCCCGAAAACTCGCCCGGTAGCAGTAGCACGCTTGCGATCGGGGGCTCTGAGCCGCCACTCTCGCCGGCTGTCGCCGTCGCAGCCTTCGAAGTCGTCGCTGCTCCCGACGGCATCTCGCCAAGCGCCGAAGCCGTCAACATTTCCACGCCGTACGTCGAAGCACGTTTTGCGGTCCCCAGCGAAATAGGGATCCATGAGATCGAGACGAGCAGGCTCGCCAAGATTGTTGCAAGGGTCGTAGACGTAGAACAACCCATTCACGAAGACGAAATCGCTCAACGCGTCCGTTCCCTTTGGGGTCTGGCACGAACCGGCGGCCGAATTGCCGACGCTGTTGCACGTGCCGTTAGCGAAGCAGAACGCACCGGCGACATCAAGCGCGAAGACGGCAGCTTCTTGATCGGTAGTCGCGGGGCAACAGAAATTCGTGATCGATCGAACGTCGAGTCCAAAACATTGCGAACCCCGCAGATGCTGCCGCCGAGCGAGATCAGGCTGGCGATCGCGAAACTGGAGGAAATCAGCCATGGGGTTGCAGCAGATGAAGTCGCGCCGGTGGTTAGTCGTTGGCTTGGATTTCAGAAGGCAGGAGCGGCCTTCGCTGCATTGGTGAGTCTTGCAGATACGCGTCAAAGATGAGGGCAGCTCAGTCAGCCGCATGACCCCACACCGCTACGGGAAAGGCCTCCGAACTCTCGGCGACCCGCTGTTCGATGCGTTGCTGCCCGAGGGCTCTGTGCCGAGGGCTTTTCGAATACGGCGAGATGTTTCGGTGCCGGCCAATCTGGATGGAGCGGCAACTGGTTCCCGTCTTTGAAACTCAATTTCGATCGATCATCGATGGCGCGCTACCGTTACCTGAAGTCCGTTCGAAAACAGCTGGCGACGATGACACGGGGGGACGAAGGGAGAACCGAGCCGAGCGGTGCCTCGGCAGCCGCGAGCACCTCCTTCCGATCGCGCATTCAAACCTCACACCGTGTAACTTCGCTGCTACGATTTTTCTCAAGCGGGGCTGGCGGTTGAGATTAAAGTGATGAGCAAGCTACGTACCTGGCTCTTGGCTTTGCCGGGGGCGACATACGTGCCGCTCTTCGACGCCTCGAACGAACTCGTTGTGCAGACTCAAGTGCCTGCCAGCGGTAAGACGCGTGTGTGCCGGTCGAGCGCGATGGAAAGCGCAGTCTTGGACATGGTTGCCAAGGGCCTTGATCGGCCCACATGGCGAGGGCTGCTTTACGTAATGGCATGGGGTAGTCCTGATCGACTACGACCGCTCTACATTGGAAAGGCGGGGCGATTCGGCAAGACCAGCGGTCAACTGAGTGCGAACCTCAAGAATCTGGCAACCGACAGGTCCAAGTTCGCACGATGGGGCGATGGAAACGACTACCACATCGGCGACTTGAGCCAAGCGCTTTATGGGTGGTCCGCCTACAAGGAACCCTGTCAGAAGTATCTCCGCTGGGCAGAGATGCTCTTCGTCGAAAATTCCCCGCTGCGGCTGCGTGAGCCCACCAACTTACTGCTCGTTCCCTGGGATGAGGGCCTTTTGGGTGTCGATGGAGAGATCTGCAACCTCGAGGCAGCCGAAGATCAGGCCATCGCGCTTGCAACGGAGGAGTTCTCGACCATCGTTCTCAACGTTCAAGGCGAAACGTGGAGGTCGCCGGCGGCAGCGACGACGGCTCGTATCCAGCCGCACACCTGTTCTCGTCGGCCGCATTCCGTGATCAACTCAGAAAATGACCTGCTGCGAACCGTGGCAGTACTTTCGCGCGAACAAGTGATAGGTCTAGATGTCGAGACGACTTTCTATCGCCAGGAATTGCGCCTCGTCCAGATCGCAACTCCCACGCACACGTACATCGTCGATCTAGTAGCTGTGGGGTGCATTGAGCCCCTACGCCACGTTTTTGGCTCGCAAGGGCCATTGAAGGTGATTCACAACGCTTCCTTCGAGCGCCGCGTGCTCGGTGAGGCGGGCTTCGCATTGGAGAAAGTTTTCGACACGCTTAGCGCTTCGCGGCAACTGGGGCCCTCGAAAGCAGGACACGGATTGGCTGCAGTTTGCTATCGACACCTTGGACGCCATCTGGACAAATCGCTGCAGACTTCGAACTGGGATAGGCGGCCGCTATCGCGAGAGCAACTCGAATACGCTGCCATTGATGCCGAGGTACTTCTCGACCTTCATGAGTTCTTCGAACGTCGCCTGCCTGAGATGGGGACATTATTCCCTCTATCTGTTCCAGCGTGACACCCAACGCGTGCGCAATGAGGATGATCAAACCGATGACCATCAGAGTTGTCATTCAGTGCGCCGCTGCGAAGCAGTCCGGCGGTTTCCTGCAAATGGACGATGGCAGGAAGGTCAAGTTTGTCGCGCATCCGGATCGGGCTCCAGCATCGGAGACCAGCGCATTCATGCTGGTTCGTCCGGACGACCCCGTTGAGCCGGGCGCGCGCACTTGGCGAGATCTGGTTTTGGATTACAACCAGCAATACAAGAACCCGCAAGGGCTAGCCCAAGCCCACCAGCTCTACACGCGGCCCACGTATGGAGCGCTCGTCAGAAAGTTCGGCGTCTCCAGCACCTATGTTCTTTCCGCTGGCTGGGGGCTCATCCCTGCCTCATTCCTTACGCCAAACTATGACATCACTTTCAGCGCCAGCGCCGAAGCCTATAAACGAAGGCGACGCACGGAAACGTTTAGTGACTTTCATGGGTTGGACGGCACCACCGACCCGATTGTTTTCCTCGGTGGCAAGGACTACCTGCCCCTGTTTTGTGCGCTGACGTCGCAAGTCACGGCGCCGCGATACGTGTACTTCAATTCGGTTGTGGAACCTCAGGCGCCAGGCTGCCTCATGCTTAAATATCTGACGACGCAAAGAACGAACTGGCACTACAGCTGCGCTGATGACCTTATCAATGGCACGCTGGCGTTGCCTTCTTCCTCTTGAGCGGAGTGGAGCGAGTTTTCAGTGGAGCGACTCAGAATCATCAGCAGAGCTTCCATCATTGCAGGAGCATCGTGAGTGCCATCAAGCCTCACATGGCTCGATCACGACAGCGAGGCCCGCGAGCGGAGCCATCGGCTGCTAGAGTTGTTTACGGAAAACGAAACCCGTGACGAACTGGGTATCGGTGCAATCCGTGATGCGATCGCAGACCAGCTGTTTCCTGGGACCTCGGTAATTCAAACTCGGTTGCGGTACATGCTGCTGGTCCCGTGGGTGTTCCTCGAAATGGAGGAACGACTGGAACAGGCTACAAAGTTCTCGACTGTCGCCCGTCGCTCGGAACTCGACTTGGGCCAGACGCTGGCCAATGCAAACGAGAAAGGCGTTTTTGGCCGTTCCGCGGGGGAGCAACTCAAGCGCCTTCCAAGTTCGGTGTACTGGGCTGGCCTGGGAAGTTGGGGACTGCGCGTCTTCAGAGGGACCCAGCAGGAATACTATCGCCAGGTTGATGCGATCTACGTTTCCCGCGGTCGACTCCGAAAAAAGGACGATGGCGACTGGCTGGATCCGCATCGCGGAATCACCTGGCATCCGACATTGAAGGAATTGAAGCCCGCGGACTTTCCCGAATCCGCCGATTTGCAGATGCGCGCGGATGAGTCGCAGTTCATCCGCGAGCAGTGGAAGAAACTGCATCCAGAATCGTTGTTGGCGTGGCTGGCTTTCGACCATCCCTCGCTCTCCCCGCAGTTACACGCCGAGGCGCCGTGGCTGCATCCGCGCGTGGCCCAATTCCCCGACGCAATGCGTACGTTGGTGGGGCACGGTCGCAATTTTTCTAACCTCGTTGCTGGTGCGGCGCAGCTCTACAACTTGCATCTGTCGGAAGTCGATGGTCGCAGCGAGCGCATCGAGTCCTACCGTGAGCTGGTGCAGGAATGGGGCCGGAACTATGCCGCCAGCGGATTGGCGAGATGGGACCTCCCTGCATTCTGGGGAAGCGTTGTTGATCAGGGGCATTCGATATCGCTTCGGACGCAACGCTTCGTTGGTGACTGGCTGGCGATCGTGCGTGACGCCAAAGGGGACATACTGGATTCCGCTACTGCCCGGGCGCTGATCGCGCGTCGGGAGCAGGACATGAAGCAGGGGCGTTCCCGGTTTACCAATGCCGCCGCGCGCAAGCAATGGAGTGGCGCGTCCGGACTCGCGGCCCTCACCTACCGGTGGGGCATCACCTCAACATTCCTCGACGATCTCGCGTCCGGGCTGGCGTCGCGATGATCCCGCCGAAAGAGCGGAGTACGCTGACGGAAGCCATGGTGCCTCCAGCCGGCTATGCGTTCGACGCCGGCTTGGCCACAACATATTCGCTGGACATGGGAAGTCTGATCTCGCTACCAATGCAACTCGCGTGGCTGGCGACTAGCGACGATGTAGACGCGCAGCGCGATCCTATCCGACTGCTAGAGGGACTGCGGCGAAACGCGTCGCGTCTCAGTGTTTTTGTCGACCTCGGCCGCCTGCATGTTCCTCGGATGCCGCATGCGCTGTTGAGCCTGATGGAGGAAATGATTCACGAGGTAGAGGCCCCACACGGGGGCGTGTTTCATCCGAAAGTATGGGTGCTGCGGTTTCTTCCTGAAGATCCGCGCAGGGACCGCTACCTCCGCGTGCTAATTCTGTCGCGAAACCTGACAGACGAGCGCTCCTGGGACCTGAGTCTATGCCTGGAAGGCAGGCCGAAAGGCGGCATCCGCGCAGCGAATCGGGAACTCGCGGACTTCGTTCGATCGCTCCCGAGACTGTCTGGGAAGTCGCTTTCGGACCTTCGGCGTCGGGACATCGACGCGCTGGCGGATGACGTTCAGCGCTGCGAATGGGAACTCCCTGGGCAGTTTGAGGAGGTTGCGTTCCACGTTCTGGGCATGGCGAAGAAGCCGAAAGCCTTTGAATATCCGGCGTCTCTTGACGCTGTGGTGATCACTCCGTTCGCTAGCGATGCGGCCATTGAATCGGTCGTCAGCGGATGCAAGAAGCCGATAGCTCTGGTCTCGCGCACTGAGGAGCTGGCCTTGCTGCGGGAGAAAACACTCGCCAAGTTTGGACGGGTCGAGGTCCTAAGCGAGCAAGCTGATGCGGGCTCCGAAGAGGAAATCGGTCCGGACGCCTGTCGGGGACTGCATGCGAAAGTGACGGTGCTCCGCTGCGGTTGGAAAACGCACCTATTTTTAGGTTCGGCGAACTGCACTGACGCAGCACTGGTGTCCGGCAGAAATGTCGAAGTCATGGCGGAATTGTTGGGCCGAACCAGTCGCGTCGGAGCACCGGGTGACTGGATTTCGGAAAAGGGACTGGGATTGGTACTGGTACCGTACGTCGCGATGGACCCGACGCAACTCCTCGAAGAGCGCGCCCGCGAGGATCTCCTCGAGCGATGTCGCCGCGTCGTGATTCGCGCGGGACTCTCCTTGGATTGCGTCCGAGAGGGCGGCGAATACCGGCTGTTTCTCAGGGGTACCGATGCACTGAAGCATATTGGGGCGGATGTGTGGGCGTGGCCGCTAACCGTCCCTGCGGATCGTCAAGTCAAGCTGCCGGCGATAGGCGACGAATGCGATCTGGGGCGCTTCGCGCCACAGGACGTCACATCATTAACGGGTTTTAGGATTCGCTTGGAGGGATGCGAGTTGTTGTTCGGAGCGCAGCTGAGACTAGACAATCCCCCACCGGATCGCGAAGCCGCAGTGTTGGCGTTGATCCTTCGCAATCGGGCGGGATTTCTGCGTTACGTCGCGCTGTTGCTCGGGGATGACGAAGACCACTCACCGCCTACTGGGCCCGGGTCCGGCGCCGACTGGTTCGGAACGGGAAGTGCCGCCAGTGACGAACCGCCACTGTTCGAAATGCTCGTCAGGGCATTCTCTCGCGACCCCAATAGGCTACGTTACCTCGAGACTGTAGTCGCGAGGCTGCAACAGGCAGAAGCTGACTCTGACCAGCGGCTCGTGCCGGCTGATTTCCTCGCGTTGTGGAAAGTATTCGTTGCTGCGCGCGCGCTCGAGGCGGTCGGATGATGACCCGCTTTGATGCTGGCCCCGTACTGGCAAGGCTGAAGGATTTCCAGCTGCGCACTGTCGATTATGCGTTCCAGCGGCTCTTCCTGGATGCTGAGCCTAGCCGCCGTTTCCTAGTCGCCGACGAGGTCGGCCTTGGGAAAACGCTGGTTGCGCGAGGCGTGATCGCGAAGGCCGTTGAGTACCTTCAGAACGACGGTCGACGGATCGACATCATTTATATCTGTTCGAATGCCGACATCGCAGCTCAGAACGTTGCGCGGCTGAACGTGACCGGGCAGAGCGCCTTCGCTAAAGCGACGCGGCTTACCCTGCTGCCCCTCGAGGTCCACAACCTTAAAGCACGGAAAATCAACTTCATCAGCTTCACGCCTGGAACGACCTTCGACCACGGAAGGCGAACAGGGCAGAAGCTGGAGCGGATCCTGATTTACCAGATGCTGGAGAGCCGGTTAGGGATCCCGAAGAAGGGGCTTGCGCGTGTTCTGAAAGCGAACGCGAGGACGCGGTGGTTCGAAGAGATCGCAGTGCCCCGCGACTACGACAAGTCCATCGCAGATGCCTTCCGCTCGTCCCTGGAGAACACAGGACTACTGGCGCGGCTGCGCGCCTTGGCCGAGCCCATGAGCGATTACCGGCGTACGTTTACGGTCGAAGCGCAGCGACAAGCATTGGCGTTGATTGGCGACCTGCGGCGCACTTTGGCGAGATGCTGTCTGGATTCGCTGGAACCCGACTTGGTGATCCTTGATGAATTTCAGCGATTCCGAGACCTGCTCGCGCCACCGGATAGCAGCCCGTCGGCGGAGCTTGCGCACGCGTTGTTCAACTACTCCGACGAACTGCGCGTGTTACTGCTCTCGGCGACGCCCTACAAGATGTACGCGGCGCAGCACGAGGACGAGAACCACTACAGCGACTTCATAGCGACGGCGAGATTTCTGCTCGGCGACGCGGCATCAGTCGATGCCTTGGAAGCGGACCTCGGCGAGTTTAGAACGTCGCTACTAACCGTTGAGGCTGCACCATCGCTCGACGTGCCGGATGCGTCCAAGGCCCGGATAGAGCGGCGGCTGAAACGCGTCATGTGTCGCACCGAACGCGTGGGCTCGACGTTGGAACTCGACGCAATGGTCCGCGAATGCCGGATCCACGTGCCGGTCGACGCCGAAGATATCCGCGATTTTCGGTGCATCGACCAGCTGAGCATGGCCGTTGAGCTACCTGACCCGATCGAGTACTGGAGGTCTAGCCCGTACCTGCTGAACTTCATGAAGAACTACGAGCTGAAGAGACGCCTCGCAGATCGCAAGAATTCGAACGCAGTCGTCGACATCCTACGAAAACATCCCTACCGATTACTCGACCGTGAAGCGATCAATGCGTATCGAATCTTGGACCCTGCGAACGGTCGTCTGCGGACGCTCATTGCAGACATCGACGACAGAGCGTCCTGGCGGCTGTTATGGGTACCGCCATCGATGCCGTACTGGCCGGGAGAGGGTGCGTACCAGAGGGCCGACGGTTTCACCAAAACACTCGTGTTCTCGAGCTGGAACGTTGTTCCCGATGCAATTGCCGGACTGCTTTCGTACCACGTCGAAGCCCGCTCTCTGTCGGGGCGCGAGCGAGACCACCGCTACGAGAACCTGACCAAGCAGCTTCGGTCGCGGCTGCACTATTCGCCGAAAGGTGACGGCACCTTTCCCGGCATGAATGCTCTCGCGCTGGCGTATCCCAGCCAGACGCTGGCCGACTTGGTCGATCCGCTCTCGCTCTTCGTCGAAGGCCGTGGGCAGCTGCCATTGACTGAGGTTCGTCGACATGTGGTGGGCTTGATTGCGTCGATGCTGCCTGCGATGCCACAAGGCACTGTGTCAGACAACGCGTTGCCCGATCGACGTTGGTACTGGTTCACGCTCATCCTGCTTGATCGCCAGCGCCACCCGGAGATGCGGGAGTGGTGCCAAAAGCATTGGCCGTCTGCACGACGGGGCGACGAAGGTGACGTGCCAGGCGGCTTCGGGCTGCACATTGATCACTGGCTATCGGTTTGGGATGGAGCCGATCTGGGTCTCGGCCGGATTCCGGAGGACCTGCTGGAAGTGTTGGCGAATATTGCACTTGCCGGCCCGGCCGTATGTGCCTTCCGTTCACTGCGACGCGTCGCTGACGCGCCGAACGCAACGCGCAGTGGCGCAGTCCATGTCTCAGAAGGTCTTCGGAGCCAATTCAATGCGCCCGAGGCCATCGCGATTGTCGAGCAGGCGGATGACGAAGACGCTTACTGGAAGCGCGTCTTGCATTACGGCTGTGACGGGAATCTGCAGGCGATGCTGGACGAGTACGTTCACCTGCAGTTCGAAGCAGAATCAAGCGGGTCGGATTCTGCGGCCGATGCAATCGGCCGGGTAGCGGAGAGTCTCTTCTCGGCAATGTCGATCCGCGCCAGTCAGTTGCGTCCCGACTATCCGACCGTCGGCAATGCTGGGGTCGAGTTCGATCCTGAACCGCTTACCCTTCGGTGCAGATACGCAGTCCGCTATGGCCAGGCAGAGGACGAGGAAGGTGCGATCGCCCGGAAAGAAGTCGTGCGCGCCGCCTTCAACTCACCGTTCCGCCCGTTCGTGCTCGCCTCCACATCGGTTGGACAGGAGGGCCTCGACTTCCATTCCTGGTGTCATTCGATCGTTCATTGGAACCTGCCGGGCAATCCCGTCGACCTCGAGCAACGGGAGGGTCGCGTCCATCGCTACAAAGGCCATGCTGTTCGCAGAAACGTGGCCAAGGCAGGCCGGATGTCGGTCTCCGTGTGCGGCGACCCGTGGGAGACCATGTTCGACGCTGTGCGGTTGTCCCGGACCGAAGGATCGGATCTCGTCCCATTTTGGATCTACGAGATTCCGGGCGGCGCGAAGGTCGAGCGTCGCGTTTTCACTATGCCCCTGAGTAAGGATGAAACTCGACTGCGGCGGTTGAAGTCGAGCCTCGCCTTGTACCGGATGGTGTTTGGGCAACCGCGCCAAGACGACCTTCTCGACCACCTGCAGCGTCAATTCGACGACGAAGTCGCAGTGGGGCTGGTCGCGCGCTGGCAAATCGACCTGAGGCCAGTTTATTGACCCGATCCGCAATCAGATGGTGCCGAAATATTTGTTGGGCACGCAGGTGCGGCTCTTCTGGCACTAAGTGCTGCTGAAAACGAGCTGGCGGTTGTCGACGCGAGGAGCCATGCTCGCGCATTGAGCGATAGCTAACCGAATAAACCGGAGACGCCCTATGAGCACGAATTTGCGTGGCGGCAATGACGCACCCATCAAGCATTCCGACGATGACCACCTGGGCTTTAAAGTTTATGTCGACGCGTTGTGCCGCTTTATCCTGAGCTGTGAGACGCCAATGACCGTGGCCATCCAAGGTGACTGGGGATCCGGAAAGACCAGTCTCATGAATCTTATTCGCGCCACCTTGAGCCCAGACAATGGGGACGGACGGGTGCGCTGTGCTTGGATCAACACATGGCAGTTTTCGCAATTCGATCTGGGCGCCGAACTCCCTTTCAGCGTGATCGCGCTGTTTTCGCGACAACTAGCAGGTGATCAGCCAGCGGCCGCGATCCTCCGTAGCGTTCGCGAACTCGCTATGCGAGCCGGCAAAGGCGCAGCGCTAATGGCGACAGCTTTCGTGGCAGGGAAAGACTCTGCAGAAGCGCTCGCCAACTATTCCACCGGTTCCGGCGTGGATGCGACCGAGCGCATTGGTGAGATGCGCGGCAACTTGCAAAAGCTCATTGATGATGCGCGCGCCAAGCAAAACGTCGAGCGCTTCGTCGTGTTTGTCGACGACATCGACCGCCTCGTTCCCGAACGTGCAGTTGAACTGCTCGAGGCTATGAAAGTCTTCCTCGATATTGAGGGCTGTGTGTTCGTTCTTGCTTGCGACTATCAAGTGGTATCTAGCGGTCTGCGTGCGAAGTTCGCACACAATAATTCAGACCTGAAGGGCAAGCACTTTTTCGACAAGATCATTCAGTTGCCATTCTCGATGCCGTCGGCCCAGCTTGATATCTCGAATTATCTACAGCAGCGCTTGAAGGCATGCGGCATTGAACTACTCTCAGATGACCGGGGTGAACTCTCAAGGTACGAAGGTCTATTGGCGGCTTCCGTGGGTTTCAATCCCCGCAGCCTGAAGCGCCTAGCCAACTGCCTCCACATCTTGCGACTGGTTGCCCAGGAACGTGGCGTTCTGACAGGAACCGAAGAACAAGGCGACCGAGGAGAGCGGGAACGAGCCCTATTTGCAGCGCTGTGTCTCCAGACGGCGTTCGAGCCGATGTACCTCGCGCTTATCGACATCGCTTCGGCTGGACTGGAACCTGTGATGAAGGCTATCAACCAGCTCTCAGCTGCCAGTGCGGGTCCCACAGACTCGACTCCAAATGCAAAGGGTTCCACCACCGATGTGCGGCTAGTTCGAGCTCTGACGGAGTGTGAATCCGAGCGACATGGCGCAACCGCGGCGCTCTCAGCGTTCGCCGGTGCATTGCAGCGCGCGCTGCAAATCAAAAGCGGAAAATCGCTAGAGCTGGAGAGCCACGAAGTAGCGATGTTTGTCAGCATGCTTCGGTTCTCGTCAATTACAGCCACATCGGGAGCCGTGCAAGAGGTTCGCTCCAGAATCGACTTCACAGTTGCCGGGAATGTGCTCCGCCCTCTGCAAACGGCGTTGCGTGGCGTGACTAATCAGACCAGCGTTGCTGAGGAACAAGGATTTCGAGTGGCACCCATCATCGCAGGACTTGGCTTTCAGCCCTGGTTCGGCTTCGATAAGCGCGGAGCGCTAATCATCAGTCTCGACATCAAGTCAGACTCGGAAGCGTTGAAGGAAAAGGCTCGTGTAAACGCGAGAACATGGGCGCACGCATTTTTTTCCAAAGTGCCAAATTTAGCGAACAGAGTTCAGACGAAGAAGGCTAACGCGACATACGGCGCAGTTCTGATTCAGCTCGAACCCGACGGATTTGCCTGCCTACCTGAAGCAGAGTTGCATTCTAAGGTCTCCGAACATGCAAACACTGTTTATATCCCGCTGGTCAAATTTTTGATCAAGTGCCAGACTGAGTTTCGGTCAAAGGGCAAACAGTAAACGTCGAAGGTTCGCGCAGTGGGCCCTATCTGACGTTGGCACATTTTGAGTCGAGGCTACTATGTCGAGGATTGGTGGGTACGTTATCCGCTTGTCGAAACCGAGAATTGAGGCCTTTGAGTACCGGCTTGATAAATCCAGATTTGCTGAGCCGGTGGATGAATTTCAGCACAGCAGAAGCGTTCCTCTAGTATGTATATTCGCTTCGTCCCACGGTCATATCACACACATAGGTTTGGGACACCGCGGCACCTCTGCGGGAACAGAGATGCGAAGGCTAAACATATCGGACATCCACGAGCTCAACGAGCCATTGAAATTGGAGGGCTTCCTTGAGACAACTCCAAAGATGCACCAGAAGAGATTAGCCGAACGTTTCCGAGCCGGCGGGAAAGTCTCCGATAAAGCGTTTGATGTGCTTATCGAGGCCATGGTGGGAGCCAGACCTGAACTGCTGCCAAGATTGGCAAAATTTCGCACCGCTCGTCGCGCACGAATCGCGGCATTGTCCGCGCGCGCAAAAACAATTCTTGCTGAAGAGAAGGAGGCAATCGGGACGGCGCTCGCAATGTCCGGGATTGATCGAAATGCAATCGGCGCGTGGGATTTTCAGGGGGACGACACTCCGACATCTTTTCTCGCGGGGCTTCCGGGCGCCCGACTCCGAGAAGACCAAATGATTATAAACGACCTCCAAAAATTTCCTGGCCTAAACCAAGTGGCAGCACATATCGCCTGTTCCGTAACGTTTGCTAGCGACAGCAGGACGCTCACAGTAGTCCTAGCAAACAGGCTTCCTCTTGAACAACTAACTGGCGTAGATCTTATTTACTACAATCAAACATTTCGCTGCTTTTTGATGGTGCAATATAAAGCCATGGAGGCGGATGACGAAGAGGCCGAGGCAGTATTTAGATTCCCAGAGAAACAGATGTCTGAAGAAATTTCTCGCATGAAGAGGCTTCTCAAAGCATTCGCTGGCGTTCAATCAACCAAGCATGCCGACAGCTACAGGGTAAACGAAAACCCGTTTTTCCTAAAATTCTGTCCACGGCTCGTATTCGATCCGGATAATCAGTCACTGTGCAAAGGAATGTATTTGCCGCTAGATTATTGGGTCGAGTTGAGTGCTCATCCTGCAATGGTCGGCCCTAAAGGTGGAATGCGGTTGAGCTACAGAAATGTTAGGAGGTACTTGGACAACACCAGCTTTTGCACCATTGCTGGTTCTGGCTGGATCGGCACGACCTTTGAGCAGTCGAGTCTATTGGAGAAACTTGTTCGAGAAACCCTTGAGTCGGGCCGGGCTGTGGTCCTGGCCTCGTTCAACAATAGTGATGTCAGACATCGCGTGGGGGACTAATGGATTGGTCAAATTGCTGTTGCATCTTGGCGCGACATAGATCCCAAGCAATTTCTCTGGATTAAAGTGATTGAGACAGATATGAAGCTCGCAATAAGAGAGGCAGATGACCCTTTCTTGGAGTCACTTATCGGGCGTATTTTCCATGTGACGAGTCTTCAGAACTTCGATGTGATAAAGCGCGCCGGTGTTATCTGCGCGCACCCGTGGCCAAGGCCAGAGAGTCCGTTCGGCGATCGAACCAGCACCTATTTTCGCAGTAGGGGATGCATCTCTGTGTTTGATTATTCGACCCCCAGCCACGACCAAATAAGGACCTCTTGGCGTAGGTGCTGTCCACTAGACGCTGCTCGTCCGGGCCCTGCCATTTTCGTATTCCTACCTGCTTCGTTCTTTGTCCAGCTCGTGTCGTGGACTGATTGGCAAGATGAGGAGTCAACCTTGACCATCGTGCCGTATGTTGAGGCCGGATATCCCGACGCCATTAATTTGGCCGATATTTCAGAAGTAATGCAAGTAGAGCGAACTTGGTGGCCAACGGTGGCGACTGGCACTACCTTGGACATGCTACTGCGCCGGCCGTTCCGGCGCTGACCGATAGGGTTGCAATGGCCAAACTCAGAACCCACCATTTCGGGCATTCCTACCCGTAGACTCGGCCCGGCAGGCTTTTTTGCAGCCGGTGGTCGCTGCGGTTCGGGTGCGACTGTTGCCACCAACAGGGTGCTAATCAATGTCGGAGATTTGGGCTAAATCGGCGAGGTGCTGGGCGCGGAAAGCCTGTGAAGGTCCGCTGCGGAGGACCGTTTATGCCCAGCCTTGACGTCTCGACCCTGACCGACGCGCAACGTCCCACCGGTGTGTGGGCAGCGGCGCTGCTGCTCGCGGTCGCGCGAGATGAAGCGGCTGGCCGACGGAGGCCCGCCCTCACTGAGCCGAAGATGGACACCTGGGCCCGCTTTCGTGGCCGCCTCTCGAGCGTTGATCTCATATCGCTGCTCTTCGAAGACGCAGCGGTTCTTCACCAGCTTCCCTTCGACCCGCAAGCGGTCAGCGGTCCGTTGAGCCTTGATGGACTTCCCGATGAAGTGGCCGACGGCTGGCTGAGGGCCATCGAGCACTTGCCGTTGAACACGGGCGGCGCGGACTACATCCTTGAACAGGCACACCTGCTAGGACTGCCGACGCGCATGGCGCGCTCGGAGCTGCACGTCGTGAAGCCGCATCAAAAGGTGCTTGAGCTCCCGGGGACCGGCGGCCAACTCGCGCACCACGTGGTGAGCAGCCAGCAAGACCTCACGCTGCAGGATAACTTCGTCGTTGCATGCAGCTTTTGGCAGGAGCTGACTCTCGCGGGCATCGTTGGGCTCGAGCTCGGTGCGCCACACACCAACTTCGTGGCAAGGACGGAAGCGGCGGACCTCAAGAAACCGGAGCACCCACTACGTCAACGTTCGTTCGATTTCGTCGTCGGGCTTCATCAGGACAAGGGCGGACTCTTTCTCATCGAGGACCAGCTCGCGCTCTGGTTCCCGGCCGCGAAAATCCTGCTGGTCTGACCGATGGCCGCCAAGTTCATCCAGATCGGTGAGTCCGCGCACGACGCCGAACGGCAGGCGCTCCGATTTCTTGTCGAGGGGCTGACAGAGGCCTTCACCGTCTATGGCAATGCTTGGCTCGTCGAGCGCAGCGGGGTTGTATACGAGCTTGACGCGGTCGTTGTCGCGCCGCACGCGGTCTTCGTCGTCGAGATCAAATCGTATCGGGGCCGCATCGAAGGCACCGACAACGACTGGTGGTTGCCCGAGAAGATTCGCAGCCCGCTCAAGCTCAATCGCACCACCTCACAGGTGCTCAAATCGCACCTGAAAAACGCGAGCTACCAAGCTGGCCAAGTGTGGACCGAGGGTCTCGTGTTCCTCTCGGCGACCACCGACGTCGGCGTACGCGGACCCGCAAGCAACGACCGCATCCATACGCGCAAGACCATCCTTGCCGCGCTCCAGGACCCGGCGTTCATCACGCGTCTAAGTGGCGGCCGCTCGCTCACGCCGTCATCGAGCGCTGAGCGTGAGCTGCTCGAACTGTTCACGGGCGTCCAGGGGGGCCCGCGCCCGGTCCGGCGAGTTCGTGAGTACGAGGTGATTGAGACTCTCGACCACCACGACACATTTACAGAACTGCTCGGTCGAAACACGCTCTCTGGCGCCGAGCGCGTGCTCCGCATCTACAGCACGCCGCCACTCGCGACACAGGCACAACGAGACCGCATTGCCGAGCGTGCGCGCTGGGAGGCGCAAGTTCTCGGCCGCCTTGGGCGTAGCGAGGGCGTGCTCACGGCAGAGCAGCCGTTCTCCGATGAAAGCGGCATCGTGTTACCGCTCGAGCACTTCAAGGGCATCACGCTCACCACCTGGGTCGAGCGCTACGGCCCCGACGTGCGCGGCAAGGAACGAGCCGACCTCCGCGTCCGCACGGACCTGTGGATGCGCCTCGCGCACACCATCGACGAGGTACATCGCCAGGGTGTCGTGCATCGCCTGCTACGCCCCGACGTTGTGCTAGTCGAGGACAAGCAGGAGCCAACCGAGATTCGCGTCACGGGCTTCGATCTCGCAAAGCAGATGACCAGCGACGCGACTATTTCGCTCACGACCATTCACGACGACCGACTCGTGTTTGCCGCGCCTGAAGTCGTCACAGCTTTCAGCAGCGCCGAACCGGCTTCCGACCAGTTCAGCCTCGGCGCGATCCTGGCGCTCATCCTCACTGGCCGGCCGCTGTTCGAGAACACACGCGAACTGATGGCCGCCGGTAGGCTCATGCGCCGCGTTCGCGACGTCTCGCAACGCCTGCCGCTTAGCCTCGACGAGGCTGTCGCGCGAATGATCGAGAGGCGCGCCACCGACCGCTATCCGACGCTCGCAGAAGCCATCACGGCAGTGCGCGTTGGCCGCGATCCTTCACCGCGAATGCAGCAGGCGCTACTTCCAATCGCGGGGCGCACGCCACTCGACGCCGACAACCTCCAGGCCGGAACGAGGATCGGCTCGGACTATGAGATCGTCACGCGGCTCGGCCAGGGCGGCATGGCGGTGGTCTACGCTGCGCGCCATCTTGTCAGCGGTCGTACGCGCGCGCTCAAGATCGCCCGGTCGGAAGACGCCGCCGAGGAGGCACTGCGCGGCGAGTACCAGGTGCTCGCCGGGCTCGACCATCCGAACATCGTCCGGGTCATCGACCTGACCAAGATGGTTGAGGGGCGCCTCACGCTCGTCATGGAGCGCGTGAGCGGGATGACCCTGCGGCAGTGGCTCGCGCAGAACCCTGCGCCCGAGCCCAACGCACAACGCCGCCTCGCCGAAGACCTAATCGCAGGCATCGACTACCTCGAACGAACGTCGGTCACGCACAAGGATCTGAAACCCGACAACTTGCTCGTCTCGGACGGGCAGCTCACCATCATCGATTTCAGTCTCGCGGCGATGCCTGAGGATGCGTCCTACGGCGGCACGGCTCTCTATCGCGATCCCTCGAGCGTCCGTTGGACGCATGCAACTGACCGCTTCGCCGCGGCACTCTGCCTGTTCGAGCTATACGCCGGGCGACATGCTTTCGACGGCCGGGTGCCCGAGCCAGGCCAAGCGCCAAACGTTTCGGAAGACGACATTCAGCCAACGGGTCTGGCCGCGTTCTTCCGGAAGGCGCTCGACTCGACGCCGGAAAAGCGCTTCCCCTCCGCGCGTACGATGCGCGAGGCGCTTCTTATCGCGCTCGGCGAAGATACGACCCCGACTTCCGTCGAAACGCTGCCGAGGCAGATCGACGCGACCACGCCGCTACGCACCACGGGCCTGTCGACGCGCGCAATCAAAACGCTCGCACGCTGTCAGGTAAACACGGTGGGACAGCTCCTATCGCTGCCCGTGGCTCAGATCCGTGCCATCCACGCCATCGGTACCAAAACCGCCAATGAAATCATCGCGTTCCAGGAGACACTGACTTCGCGCGGGCTCGAGGGCACCTCGACGTCCACAGCCACCATCGAGCCGCCGCTGGTCCCCGATCTAAGCAATTCACCTGAGCCGGTGCAGAAGCTGCCACTTAGCGACGCGCTGCTCTCCGCGCTCGCGCAGGGCGGTCTGCCAACGGTTGGCGCGGTCGCGGCGCTCACGCGCAGCGAGTTGCTCGGACTTCCCGGCATCGGCCGGAAAAAACTCGCTGAGGTCGTCGAGGCGCTGCACCAGTTCCGCGCGCGCACCGAGGGCAAGTCTGGCGGCGCTGAGGGCGGCGCGCACACGCTCGACCGGATGTGGGAACTGGCCTCGCGCCCGCTGTCGGACGGCCAGCGCATCGCCGTCGAGCGCACCATCGGCATCACCGGTGCGCCCGAGACTCAGGAGCATATCGCTGGCGATCTCGGCAAGACCCAATGGCAGATCGGCCAGGATCTCTCCAGGGGCCTAGAACGCCTCGACCTCACCGCGTTGGCGGACCTCACAAACGCATTTGACGCAGTCGTCGACGGCTTCGGTGGACTCGTGCGACTGGACGAAGTCGGCCAGCGTTTCGAGACCGAGTGGCCCGCCGGCATCGTCACCGGCGAAGGCATCGTGCGTCTGCTCGTGCGCGTCACGCCGGGCCGCGCGAACCTCTTGGAGATCGGCGGCGCTGAGCAACCAGTGGTCGCGCGGCCCATCTTCGACCGAGATACAGTCAAAGCATTCGCCGCCGAGGTAGTGCGGCTCGCTGGCCAGTGGCCACCAGTCGAGCCCGACACCGCGCGGCGTACGCTCGCGGGACTGCTCCCACACTTCGGCGGCGATCCGCTCGCACTTGGTGTGCGTATCTGCGACGACGTCGAGATCGCCGAGACCGGCCATTTGTTCATCGGCCCCGTTGATCCGAAGCAGAGCATCGGCTTCATCATTGATCAGGCGCGAGAGCCGGTTACGCTCGACGACCTGGCAGTTCGCGTACGGCGAGTTTTCGGGTTGCACACACCGTACCCGGATCAAGACAGCCTGCTCGCCATCCTGCACGACCTCGACTGCCGGGTGCAGGGCACAGATGTGTTGCCGGGCCGCGCGGGCTCGATTGTTGCAGCGCAGCCCCTAACGGCCGACGAACTACCGAGCGGCTTCGGCGCCGAGCGCAGCCCCGAGCTGGTGGTGCGTGACATGCTGAAAGAAGCGGCTGGTTCGCGCGGCTTCCGCATGCTGGTGACGCCACCCGAGGATCACGGCGAGATCGCACGATCCGTTCCCGCCGCGCTCGGCGGCAAGTGGGTTTCGTTTGATGACGCATTCTTCGCCGAGCACGCGGCCGACATCAAGTCGCTCGAACGCGCCGAGCGCTTCGTCGCGCAGCGCGAAGCGCTAACCGAGGCCGCCGAACAGACACTCTTCAACCTATTGGAAGAACACGGTCGGCCGGGCAACGTAATCGTCCTCGGCGACACCGCGCTGTTCGGCTTGTGCGAGGCGCTCGACCTGCCGCGCCGGCTCTACGACGAGACGCTCTCCGGCAGCCGCGGTTTTTGGGTTCTCGTGGTTCCAGGCGTCATCCACAACCGTCAGCCGCGCTTTAACGAGGGCCCCGCCATGTGGCACCTCGAGGGCGCGACACTGCCTCTTCTAAACCCGCTTTCGGGCTGAGCCAACTTCGATGAAAGCAAGCGACCGAGCCCGCCTGACCACCGCTCTGCGCGACCATGTTGCGAAGATCGCTGGCGATCTGCGCGTCAAGATTCGCGCACCTGGCACCGTGCGGGCGGCCGCTGAGCAGCTTCACCGGGACGAGCGCGTCGGCGAAGATTTCGAGGTCTGGACCGACCTGCTTTCGCGCCGCGCGGCGGTGCTATGGGTTCTCAAGTCGGTCTACTTGCGTGTGCTCGAAGATCGCGGGCTCCTGCACCCTGGACGTCTGCTCGATGCCGAAGCGCAGCAGCTCTTCGAAAGGCTCGCGCCCAACCTCGGCGAGACCGCTTTCCTGCGCTGGATCTACAAAGACCTCGCGAGCCGGAATGGAGGCCTGCCAGAGCTGTTCAGTCCACAGCCCGCGGAGGTGGCGCTGCCCTCCGACGATCTTTCGCGCGCTCTGATCGCTTTCTGGCGCCACCGCGACGCCGACACGGGCACTGTGTGGAGTTTCGCCGAGGAGCATTTCGAGGGCGAGCTGATGGGCGACTTGTACCAGGAGCTCGATCCGGTCGTAAAAGACCGCTTCGCGCTTTGCCAGACGCCCGACTTCGTGCGCGCCTTCATCCTCGACCGAACGTTGACACCGGCCATCGAGACTTTCGGCGCCGACGAAGTACGGCTGCTGGATCCAGCTTGCGGCTCGGGCCACTTCCTCATAGACGGGCTCAAGCGCATCGTTGCCGTGACCGCAGAGAAGCACCCGGACTGGGACCGCGCAAAGGTCGTCGCGCACGCGCTCGATCGCGTCGTCGGCATTGACCTCAACGACTACGCCTGTGCGCTGGCACGGACGCGCCTCATCATGACGGCTGCCGAGCTGGCGGGCGTGACCAAGCTCGGCGACGCCGCACGCTTCCACCCGCACGTGTACTGGGCGGATGGGCTGGAGCAGGTGGAACGTGATGAAGTGAATCCAGCGTTTCAGTACGCGCTGTTTGGGAAGGTCGAAGAGAAGCCACTCGCCACACTCACGCGCTCGGATGTGCGAGCGGCGCTCAAGAAGGTCTTCGAGAAGAAATTCCACGCGGTCGTGGCGAACCCGCCGTACATCGTGGAGCGCGATGAAGCGCGAAAGAAGTACCACCGGGAGAAGACGGGAAAGAAGCAGCGCTACGTCTCGGCATATCGCCAGTACTCGCTCGCTTCGCCCTTCACCGAGCGCTCCTTCCAGCTCGCAGAGAAGGCCGGTTACATCGGTCTCATCACCAGCAACAATTTCATGAAGCGGGAGTTCGGCAAGCCCCTCGTTGAGGAGTTCCTAAGCGGTATCGACCTAACGCTCGTCGCCGACACCTCGCAGGCGTATATCCCGTTCCACGGCACGCCAACAGTCTTGCTCTTCGGTCGAAACCAGCCGCCTAAGAGCAACACGGTTCGCGCGGTCATGGGCAAGCGCGGCGAGAGCGGCACTCCAGAGGACCCAGCCAAGGGCAAAGTGTGGTCGAGCATCGCCGACGGCTGGGACCAGAGCGGCTTCGAGAGCGAGTATGTCAGCGTCACCGATCTCCCGCGCGAGACGCTGGAAGAGCACCCGTGGAGTCTCGGTGGAGGTGGTGCGAGTGAGCTGAAGGAGTTCCTCGACCGCAATGGCATCTCGTATTTGAAGGATTTGATCACAGTAATCGGACGAACCAATGTCGTCGGTCACGACGACATATGGATTGCTCCAGAGGCGAGCTTTCGACGACGCGGTCTCCGCGACGTTGTTGTGCCCTTCGTGATCGGCGAGACCGTCCGCGACTGGACGATCATCGATGCACCCTTCGCCATCTATCCGTACTTGGAGATGGGGGGAGCCACGTTTCCAGCGACTCACCCGCTCGTGACTGCTCTCTGGCCGTGGCGAGCGCTTCTCGAACGCCGCACCGTCTTTGGCAAGGAGATGAAGGAGCACGGGCGCCCTTGGTGGGAGCACCTTGAGCACTACTCTGACCGCCTACGGACACCCCTCTCAATCGCTTTCGCCTTCGTCGCGACGCACAACCACTTCGTTCTTGACCGCGGCGGAAAGGTGTTCAAACAGAGCGCGCCAGTCATCAAACTCCCGGCCGGCGCCAGCGAAGACGACCACCTCGTGCTGCTGGGGCTGCTGAACTCGTCGACCGCGTGCTTCTGGATGAAGCAGGTGTTTCACAACAAGGGTGGGGGAACTGACTCGGGCAAGATGCAGTCGGACCTAGCCAAAGTCGCCCATGAATTCACGGCGACCGGATTGGAAGACCTGCCAGTCCCGGATCTTGCAACGAACCGAGCGTCGATTGTTCGGATGGCACGGGCTATTGATGTCTTGGCCACTGAACGCGCGTGGGTGCTTGCCCGTGTTCTTCCCTCGATCGAGCTCCTAGCGGCCACCCCTAGCGAAGAACTGCTCGCAGTTATTTCAGCTGCCCGAGAACGTGAAGGACTGCTCTTGCAGCGACAGATCGTGCTCCAAGAGGAACTCGATTGGTCGGTCTACAAGGCATTCGGGCTTGTCGAGCTGGAGGATGAGAATGCGATTTCTCTGCCCGAGTCCAGTATCGAAGTTGTTGAGGTTCCGATTGGCGCGCGGCCGTTCGAGATCCTTCAGGCACGCGGAGGTCGCATCACGGGCGTGGACTCCCAGTCCTTGGCTTCTCGGCTGCCAGATACGGTTGACGCGACGGTAGCGGCAGTCTGGGAGGCCAGAATGCGCGTAATACAAGCGTCCCCAGCGCTCTCATTGATCGAGCATGAGCGATACAAGCGACGCTGGCTGCTCACCCCGAAGCATCTCGCCGGCAGAGTAGAGACTTTTGATGATCGTCTCGGGATCAGACTTCGCATGCTTATCGGAGATCTGGTTGAGCTTAGTGCCAGACGGAGAACCTCAGCGTTTGACATCGCGCGCATAGCCGCTGACCTGCAAGCGGACGCCCGATTCGACATGCTGGCCCAACTGATTACCGGTCGACGCGACTTCAGCATGGATCAGCTCATCCGCGATTTCGTGGACAACGATGCCGTGCCCAGTCATCCATTGCATCGCTACAGCCTCACGGGGCTAGTTAAGCACCGAGCCTGGGAAAGGACGTGGCATGACCAGCGATGCGAAGACCTTGGTGAAGCCGTTGTGCCTGCAGCGCCGCCAACCTATGCCCAGCCAGATTTCGTGTCGCGCCGCTTGTTCGAGCTTCGCGGCAAGCTCGACGTCCCGAAGGAACGTTTCATCGCCTTCACCGAAGTCCCAGGCCGCTCTGGCGCTGAGACTCTCTACGGCTGGGCCGGCTGGACCGCGCAGCACCGCATGAAGGCCATCCTCGCAATCGACGAGGAGCTTGAGGACGCTTCGGTACCACTCGCGGACCGAATCGGCCTGCTCGATAGCGCGTGGCGCCTTCTGCCTGACGTGGCTCGCGAAGATGCCGCTGCGGCTACCCGGCTGAAGGCTGAACTGCAGGCGCTCGTCGGCCCCGAGGGACCGAGCCGCCAACTTATTGAGGACTGGAAGAAGCGCTTCCCGCCGCCGAACGCGCGTACCACCAGTGCCGCGAAGGGTGGCAGGATTGGTGCGAAGAAGTCTGCAGCGCCTGATAGCGACACTGAAACTGAGGAGACGGATGAGGCATGAACACCCTAGTGCCGCATGGCAAGCCGGAGGGCGTGATCGCGCCAATCAAGTCGGTCCAGATTGAGAACTTTCGAGGAGTTCGAGATCTGACCATCGATCTAGACGAGCACGTCACAGTGTTCTTCGGCATGAACGCGGCCGGCAAGACCACGTTACTCGACGCGCTTGCTATAGGCCTAGGGGCGGTTGTCGCGCGCGTACCTCGTGTTAAGGGCATCTCCTTTGACAAGCACGGAGACATCCGCGTCCCGTGGAAGGACCCAAAAAATCACGTCGACGGGAAGCGCGGTGCTGAGCAGCCGTACACACGTGTCACCTTGACAAGCGCAAGTGGTCTGTCCTGGGACGTGCACAAGCTGCGGTGGGCGGGCGACAAGGTCCCAGGTGCTTCGCTCGGCGTCAAGCGACTCCACGATGTCCTCGATCCCATCGTGAAGGAGGCGCTCGACGGCGGTGAGGAGACTGCAAGGACACAGAGCCCATTTCCTCTGGTTGCTGCCTACGGCACCGAGCGCTCGGTCGTGGCAGTTCCCCTCCGAAAGCGAGGCTTCAACGAAGAGTTCCAGCGACTCGGCGCACTCGATGGATCGCTGCGAACCAGCACCCGATTCAAGACAGTCTTCGAGTGGTTTGTCGTTGCCGAGGACGAGGAACGCCGCGAGCGCGAGCGCCAAAAGGACTTTGAGTTTCGCTACCCCGCGCTCGAATGGGTGCGCAGCGCCATCGAACGCGCGGGCCTGCGGTGCAAAAGGCCCCGTATCGAGACGAGGCCAAGCCTGCGCATGCTTGTCGACTTCGAGCACACCGATGGGTCGCTCGAAGCGCTCGATATAGCGCGTCTGTCGGATGGCTATCGGACACACTTCGCTCTCGTTGTAGACATCGCCCGGCGAATGGTGCAGCTCAACCCGAGCGACGACCTCACGGCGAGGGACCGCGGGACAAACAGCGAAGCCATCATCCTCATCGACGAGATCGACCTCCACCTGGATCCGACGTGGCAGGCCAGTGTGGTCAAAGGGCTACGCGACACGTTCCCGCGCGCACAGTTTATCTTGACCACGCATTCCGAGCAGGTCATCGGCTCCGTGCCCGCCTCGTCGGTGCGAAAGCTCGTGCCCGGCGATGGCGAGGTGCTCGTGGAAAACGTCCCCTTTGCCGAGGGCGCGACCAGCGAGCGCATCCTCATCGATCTGATGGGCGCGAAGGAGCGCGTCGCAGGTCCCAACACCGAGAAGCTGACTGCGTATATGGACCTGGTAAATCGGGGCGAAGTCGATAGTGTGGGCGCAAGAGCCCTACGGGCTGAACTCGAGGAACTGCTTCCGGGCGACGAGCGGCTGCATCAGGCTGACCTTGAAATTCAGAAGCGTGCCCTGCTGCGGCGGATCAAGGAAGGCGCTTTGTGAAGCGCGTCCGCTCGCTGACCGCCGAGCCGCTGCCGCTCGCGAACTACCGAGCCAATAACCCCGGCGAAGAGAAGCGCCCGGCCACAGAGGCGAAATCGGTCTGGAGTGGCTTCAAGTCCGATCAGGCGGCATACCGGCAGGTGCTCGACGACCTCGTAAGGACGCAACAAGGGTTGTGTCTCTACTGCGAACAGCTGCTCGTCGATCAGTGCGGGGGACCGATCTTCGGCGACTACCAGATCGAACACGTCTTGGCGAAATCGGGGGCAACGGGCCGCGCTCTCGACTGGGCCAATCTCGTACTCGCCTGCACCGGTGGCACGTACCCGCACCATCAGGACGCGTTGCGCTTCATGCCGGGTCCGAACCAATCGTGCGGCCAGACCAAGGACGATGCGGATCTGCCACCGGGGACTGATCCGCGGAGCATTCCGCTAGCCGGTTCGATTGTCGACGTCGACATGGTAGGGAAACTCGAAGCTAACGCCGCCAACTGCACAGCCTCTGGCGTCTCGGTGCGAGACGTAGCGCGAGTGATCGCATTGCTGAACCTCAATTGCGAGCGGCTCCGGAAGGCGCGGCAAAATCAGCGCGACAACATCAACTCATGGTTTGTGCCCCTGCTTACCGAATTGCTTGCTGCGACACATCTCAACGCTGCGGAACGCCAACAGATGCTGGATCTTTGGATCGCTGGGCGGCTCCGGCCAAATCCGCAGGGAAATTTGCGGGCCTTCTGGAGTACGGAACGGCTAGCGATCGGAGAAGCCGCCGAGATGTGGATTTCGAACAACCAAGGACTGTTCCAATGACCACGATCACCGAGGCCTTCGAGCTACCGCGCCCCGAAGAGATCCGGGCGATGGGTTTCGTGGTCAAGCTGCGCGAGCTCGACGCCAACTCCGACGATGTCGCGCAGCTCGCACGTGACTACGTCGTCACGCCAGCCATCGAGAAGGAACTGCCGCGCATCCTTGACGATATGAAGCAGGTCTTCGATCGTGGCGAGGAGTACGGTCGCTTCATTCATGGCAGCTTCGGCAGCGGCAAGTCGCACTTCATGACGATGCTTTCGCTGCTGGTTGAGGGCGTTCCAGCCGCGTGGAAGAAGTTCCAGCCGGTACTCAATGCGCACCGCGATGCGAAGGCGAGCAAGGGCGCTGAGGCGGTCGACCATGAGGCATGGCTGGCGAGCGCGGGCTTGCTGGTTGTGCGTATCCACATGCTCTCCGTGCGCGGCAGGAGCACCGGGTTCGACCGCGCCGTTTATGAGGGCTTCAATGCTGCGCTCAAGCGGCGCGGCAAGCAGCCCTTCGAGTTCCTAAACGTCGATGCGATCTTCGAGGAGGTCCGCCGCGAGGCAAAGGAATACGGCGACATCGTCTGGAAGCGTCTCGAGGCGGAGAGCATCGTCGGCGGGCGCGAGGATTTCGAAGCCATCGCTTCGGGTTCGATCCAGGCAAAGGAGCGATTCGCGCGAATTTGGCTGAAGTACAAGGGTCGGGACGCTGCGGACGCAGGCGTTGATCCACGCTGGAGCGAGGGGCTCCGGCGCTTGGCCGAGCATGCCAAGGCGCAGGGCTTCGGCGGCATCGTGCTGATGATCGACGAGTTCCTCCTATGGCTAGCCGAGAAGAGCGGCCAGGAGTTCGTCGCGGAGATCAACAACCTCAATGTCATCGTCGATCACAACACCGGGCACCGCCCCGCGCCGATCTTTGTCTTCGTTGCGCGCCAACGAAACCTCCAGGAATTCTTCCCAGACCTCGTGGACGAGTCGAAGATCCACGAACATCTCGACCATCATGCCAAGCGTTTCGAGGTCACCAAGCTGCAGGACGTCGAACTGCGCCACATCGTGCGGGGCCGGGTGCTTCGCCCGAAGAATGCAGATGCCGTTCGCGCAGCAGTGAACTCGCTTGCCGAGCGTCACCAGAAGGTGCTGCCGGCGCTCCTTGCCGGTGGTGACATCGACTACCTTCGGGACGTCTACCCGTTCCACCCCGCGCTCATCGAAATGCTGGTCGACGTGACGTCGCTCATGCAGCGCGAGCGCTCGGCGCTGCGCCTGCTGTACGAACTGCTTGTGATCCACTACCCGACGCTTCCGCTGGGCGAGTTCCTGCCTGTGGGATCTGCGTTTTCGGCGATTTTCCCCGAATCAGGCGTCGAAGCGAGCAAGAAGGTGGAGCTCATGCAGGACATCCACCACCAGTACTACTCGCGACTCGCACCGGCGATGGCCCAGCTGGCAAAGGCTGCGACCGGTGAACCGGGGGGCGAATTTCCCAACGAACGGCGGCGCGCGCTTGATCAGCTCGTCAAGACAGTGCTCCTCGCGGAGGTCTCTCCGCGGCTCAAGCAGGGCGGCCTCACCGTCGAGCGCCTGGTGCAGCTCAATGCAGTCGACGTCGAGGGTGAGACGTTCCGGGGCCAGGTACGCGTCGCGGAAACCGACCTACTCGCGCTATCGCAGCGTGTGCCGGATCTTCAGGTGGCGGGTCAGGGCAAGACGGCGCTCGTGCGCTACGTGCTAGGGCGTGTCAGTCTCGGTGAGGTCCTCGCGCGCGCGCGTTCGAAGGTCGACAATCCTGCCCAGCGGTTCAAAGTGTTTTGGTGCGCGCTGCGCGCTGCCCTCGGCGTCGCGGGCTCAAAGGGCTTCGACGAGGGCGGAGCGAACGAGGGCGACTGGGACCTCGGCTGGCGTCGAACCAAGCGCCGCGGACGCCTCAAGCTGGGCAACGTGCGTGAGATGTCGTATGACGACTTCGCACCGCCGGACGGCACCTTCAAGATCCTCGTCGACTACCCGTGGGACGAGCCCGGGCACACCGTCGATGAGGACCGCATGCGCGCCACCAACGTACGTAAGAAGCAAGGGCTGGTTCACACGGTTTGTTGGCTGCCTCGCCATATGAGCCCGACTGAGCTTGGCGTGCTGACAGAGCTTGCCGCAGTGCGTTATTTGCTCTCGGACGCAGGACAGGAAGACCTGCTGGAGACGCTGGGGCCGCAAGAGAAAAGCAAGGTTCTTGACCAAGCGGGGATACGCCAGAAGTCATACGAAGTGCAACTCGATGACCTGCTCAAGGTGGTCTACGTTCAACACGGCGAGTTCTTCGCTCTGATCTCAGACGTCGACTCGAGTCGCCCGCGCGAGACGCTCGCAGAGAACCTAGAGCACGTCGCGGCCCTACTCATGGACCGCCGTTATCCGCAGCACCCGACCTTCCTCGCCGAGCCGAAAAAGCAGGATCTCGAAGCACTGCTCGGCTGGATGGTCGCCGCTGGCGAGGGCACTGTGTCGGTGGCCTACGATGAAAACGTCGCCAAGGTGCTGAAGACACTTGGTCAGCCGCTCGAGCTCGTGAACCTTGGGCAGACCAAGGCCTCGTTGCGTCTCGACTCCCGCTATATCAAAGACGTCCTCCAGCGCGTAGACCAGGATTCAGTGGCCTGGGTGCCGATCGCTGACCACCTTCGCGAAACTTACGGGTTCCAGCCACTGCTCATCGATCTCTTCCTGTGCTTCCTATGCCAGCGCGACCACCGCGCCTTGCTTGACGTCGATGGCGATACAGTCGACGTGCGCATCGGCATGCCGCCGTCGACGCGCATCCGACTACAGCGTGGCAAGTTGGTGAGCGCCGCCGACTGGCACCGTCTGCGTGATCTCGGCAACCAGCTGTTCGAGGTGCCGCGTCCGGCCGCTCATCGCTCGCTGCAGGGACAGGACCACTTCACCGCGGCGCTCCGTATGAAGGGACAGGCGAAACGTACTGTGCTGCAGGGGCTCCATGCACGCCTCGTCCATCTCAGCGTGGACCAAGGTGACCGGCTGGGCGAACTGGCAACTGCCAATACGCGTCTCGGCCCACTCGCGCAGGCCACGACCGACACGCACAAGGTGCTTACAGAGCTGCTTGCCGCATGGCCTGACGATCCATCCGAGGCGCTGCGTGCCCTCGTGCAGCAGGTGGAGAGCATCCGCGATGCACTCGGCGAACTAAACGAACATGCGCGTGCGAATCTCAAGGCGGGTGTCAGTCACTCTGCCGTCGGCACCGAGGTGAGCGGCCATCTGAGCGCGCTCGACAGCCGCCTTGCAGCGGCTCAGTCCGAACAGCCGCTGACGAAGGACTGGGTCATCAGCTGGAACAAGAAGGCGCAAGAGCTGACCAAACGGCTTATCGAACAACCACCGGCGCCGGGGCCGCAGCCGCCGGTCGACGGTGGTAGCCCGAAGCCTCCCGTGGCTGTGCCACCCCCAGCCGCGCGCTCGGTCCTTGTGACGGCGCGCGTCAATCCAACTGATGCCGACGCCATCTCATCGTTCCTCGCTGCAGTCCGCAAGGCGCTGACCGAGCAGGGAACAAAGCCGATCAACATCGCGCTCGTGCGCACTGAGCCGGATGAGGGACGCACGGAGTGAGTGCAGCCCAACTCCTTCTTCGTCGACTACTTGATCAAGCCGGCGGTGCCAGCGAGACAGGCTATGTGCTCGTGATCGACGGCGAAGGCCTCGAGAACCTGCCGGACCAGATGCCGACCCCAAAGGGCGCCTACGGCGTGCACCGCGTCGCGTCCGAGCTCGGTCTTCGGCATTTGCTGTGGAAAGCGAAGGGTGCGCCGCTGATCGCAGTCATGCCTGAGGATGTGGCTCGGCGAGTCCAGAACGCACCCGACATCCTTCGGCGCGCGAAAAACCAACGCGTCCATGCCCTTTCGGTGAACGACGTGCTGGAGGTCGTACTCGGAGTGCGCGTTGTGGGCGCCGACGCGCCCCATATGCAGCAGCTTGCGCTGGAGCATGTCGACAAGCTTGGCATCGCGATGAGCCACCGTACACTGCCTACCGTTGTCGACCGACGGCTGCTGACGGAGCTGCTCGTCGATGTGAGCGTGGGTGAGCACGTTCGAACGCGCAGCCCGGCACAGCTCCTCGCCACGTGGGTACAAGAGCCGCCGCGCTGGCCGGCAAATATCAGCCAACTCGTGCGCGACGCGATGCCGACTCTGCACGGCGACGAAGGGCGCCTGCTCGCGTGGGCGCTAGCTGAGCCTGACACGCGTTTGCGCGACCTCGTCGTCTACGGCGCGGTGCTCACCGTAGAAGCCCACGAGTTGCCGAAACCTGCGTGGGGTCCGCTGTGGAAAGCCGCAACCGAAACTCCCATCGAGATGGATCGGCGCATCCTCCGGCGCACCGTCGCACGCCTCGCCGAGGAAGCGCTGGCGCTGTTGGGCGACGCGGGCGGCCAATTACTCGCGGGCGCCGACCGTGTGGGGCGCGAGAGCCTCACGCCGACGCAACTGCAGACGAGTCGTGTGCTGCCGCTCGCGTTTTCCGACCGCTGCCACGCCCTTGCGCAGCAGGCAGCGGCCGGCAAGGCGATCAGCGCAGCTGACACAACCTGGCTCGCGGGCCACCGCGCCGCGCAGATGAACCTTGGCGACCTCGCAGTGCTCGAGGCGATGGCGCGCATCTCGCGCTACCTCGACCAGCCGTTCAGCCCTAAAGCCGACTTGCTAGAGCAGGTGCGCTGTTATCAACGGAGCGGCGCATTCGTCGACCTTGCGACGATGCAACTTCGCCGTGCGCTTGCGAGTAGCGTCCACTACCACGTCGAGGCCAATAAGCTCCTTGCGGCGTGTCGCGAGCGCCGTAATCGCGAGAACCGGCAATTTGCGGAGACAATGGCGAGCGGCTACGAGGCCGCGCTGCACCGCGAGGGACTCACGCCTCTGCATCGATTGTGGAAGCGCACCGTCGCTCCACTCTGGCAGTCCGAGCCTGACGCGCGCCTCTTCCTTGTCGTCCTCGATGGCTGCAGCTACCCGGTGTTCCTCGAACTGCTGTATTCGCTCGCGCAGGACAGCAGCTTCCCGCTTGGAATCAGGCCAGACGCGAACGGCCACGTGCATGGGTTCCCAGCACTCTCACCGCTGCCGACCGTCACCAGTCACGCGCGTGGCGCGATCTTTCTCGGCGAGCTGCCGAAAGATCCACTGGTCGCTGAGACCGTGTTTCGCGACATGGACGAAGCGAAGACCGATAAGGCCCGCTTCAATCAAAACGCCGCGCTTGGAGGCAAATCGCGGCGGCTTTTCCTAAAGGGAGATCTGAACGACGGCGGCCAGGCGTTGCTATCCGCGTTGAGCGACGACGGCCTTTCGGTTGTCGGTGTCGTGTTCAACGCGGTCGACGACCAGATCGGCTCTTCGAACACGGGCGCGACGGTAAAGATTTCGCCTGAGGACATCAACGCATTCAAGCCCGCGCTGCGCGTCGCGCTGAAGGCCGGGCGGCGAGTGCTGATCACGGCCGACCACGGTCATAGCCCCTACATCGACAAATCTCTTCGCGCCGGAAGCGGCAAGACACCGAGGTACACCGCGCTCGGCAAGCACGATGTCGCGCCTGAGGGCTTCATCGAGATCGATCTCGCCGGACTCGGTGGACCGCCCGAACGGCGCGCATTCGCTTGGCAGTCCGGCGTGTATCTCGGCGGCCCGCAGGTGGGCTTCCACGGCGGCGTCGCACTGGAGGAGGTCGTCGTACCGCTTGCGTGGATAGAGCGCGATGGCCTGCACGCCGACGAGCCCTCATGGTGGCACGGGCGCGGCACGCTCGCTGATTTCGCCACCGAGGTTAAGCCGGTGCTTCCGCCCATCGTCACGCCGCTGCCGTCGGACCGGGCGCCAACGAAGCCGAAGGCGCAGCTGTCACTGTTCGAGCCCGCCGACAGAGCTTCGTCGCTGCCGCTTCCGGACACACTGATCGACCGTCTCAGCATGGATGAACGCAGCATCCTGGTCCTGCTTCGCGATACCGGGTCAGCGCGCGCCAGCGAACTTGCGCAACGCCTGAACAAGAACCCCGGCCGCTTGAATGGGCTCATGCGCGCTTTGCGCCGAACCCTCCACGCCGAGGGGTACGTCCTCTTCACCGATGAAGTTCTTCCCAGTGGGGAAACCATGTACCGCTATCAATCGAAGGACGGACGCTGATGGCTGTCGCCCCTGAATCTGCGGCGATCGTAAATGCGCTCCGCAGCGGCGTCGTGCCAAACGTGGGCCTCGACCAGTTCGCGACCGGGCTAGACGCGCTCGTCAACGCGGTGAACGAGGACCTCGACTTTGTCGCTGGTGGCAAAGGGCTTTCGAAATGGATTCGAGGCGAGTACGGCACCGGAAAGACCTTCGCCGCGCGCTATCTCTGTGCAAAGGCCCGCGAGCGGAAGTTCGCGTCCTCGGAAGTGCAGATCTCTATCAACGACACGCCGCTCCATCACCTGGAGACGGTCTACCGGCGGCTCATCGAGAGGCTCGAGACCTCAGCCGATGGGCCAAATGCGTTCCAGGCCATCGTCGAGGGCTGGCTCTACCAGGTTGGCGACGAGGTCACGCGGCTGCGCGGGATCTCCGAGGACGATCCCGCCTTCGCCGACGCCACCGAGCAGCGCTTGGAGGACAAGCTCGCGGACCTCTCAAAGCGCAACCCGGCGTTTGCTCAGGTGCTTCGGGCGTACCACCGCGCCACCCACGAAGGCGACTTCGCCACCGCGCAGGGTCTGCTCGCGTGGCTCGCCGGACAGCCGCACACCGATCGCTCGGTGTTGAAGTCGGCAGGCACCAAGGGCAAGGTGGATGGGCAAGCGTCGCTCACCTTTCTCGCGGGGTTGCTGCAACTGCTCCGGCAGTCGGGGTACGCCGGGCTCGTTGTCGTTCTCGACGAGGTCGAGACAGTGCAGCGCATGATCGCGCAGACGCGCGAAAAATCGCTCAATGCGCTTCGGCAGTTCATGGACATGCTGGCTAAGGAGGAGCTACCTGGGCTCTATCTGGTTATTACGGGAACACGCGACTTCTTTGAGGGGTACAAGGGACTGAAAGCGCTCGCGCCGTTGTACCAGCGAGTGCATGTGAACTTCAGTGAGGACGCTCGGTTCGACAATTTGAAGTCGCCACAGGTTCGGTTGATGCCGTTCAACGACGAGCGGCTGCGAATCGTCGGCACGCGCATACGGGACCTTTACCCGGCGAAAAATCCCGAGCGCCTCGCCGCGCGCGTGGACGACGCGTTTGTCCACGGGCTCGTCTCGCGAGTTACCGCCGGCTTCGGTGGCAAGGTGGCGCTCGCTCCGCGAATCTTTCTTCGCGAGCTGATCGACATCATGGATCGAGTCGATATCCACGAAACCTACGACCCAAAGACCCACTACAGTCTTGAGCTCGACGACGGCAAGCTCACACCCGAGGAGCTGGCTGCCAAGCATGGCCGGCCCGTCGAAGAGCGCGCCGAGGAGGCGACCGAGGAGCCCGGCAGAACCGAAGCCTTGGAGCCGACGCCGGGTCCGGGGCCGAGGCGGCTGGACGGGTAGTGATGGCCGGACTCGATCGCCTCCATCCGCACCTTCAGCACGCGATCGTCCACGACCTCGGTTGGCGTTCGCTCCGCCCGGTCCAAGAACTCACGATCGACGCGATCCTCGATGGATGCAATGCGGTGGTGCTCGCTCCGACCGCCGGGGGCAAAACCGAGGCGTCAATTTTCCCGTTGCTGTCGCGCGTGCTCACGGAGGAGCTGAAGCCAGTAGCTGTGCTCTATGTCTGCCCGATCCGCGCGCTCCTCAACAACCAGGAAGAACGCCTTCGGTGCTACGCACGCATGGTTGGTCTCGAGATCTTCAAGTGGCACGGGGACGTTTCCGACTCGCGCAAGAGCAGGTTCCGAGAGACGCCGACGCACGTCCTGATGACCACGCCCGAGTCGCTCGAAGTCATGATGATGAGCGCGCGCACCGACGCGAAGGCGCTTTTTTCGGGGCTCTCGGCGGTTATCGTCGACGAGGTCCACGCATTCGCTGCGGACGACCGCGGCGCCCACCTTGCGAGCCTGCTGGAACGCCTCGTCGCCCTCACCGGTCGCGACATCCAGCGCATTGGCCTATCGGCAACGGTCGGCAACCCGCAATTGATCGGAGAATGGCTGCAGGGTTCGAGCAACCGACCGTTTCGGCTCGTCGACCCGCCGAAGCTCAAGGCGCAGCGCGACCTGCGTGTCAACCTGTGTGCCGACATCAGCCAAGCCGCGTCGGCCATCGGTTTGATTGCGCGGGGCAAGAAAAGCCTCGTCTTCGTCGAGAGCCGCAGCAAGGCCGAGAAGGTGGCCCACGCCCTCGGGGGCACGGGCGTCGAGGTCTTCATCCACCACAGCTCCGTGAGTCGCGCTGACCGCACGCTAGCCGAGGAGCAGTTCGCCAGTGGAGAGAACACGGCGATCGTCTGCACTTCGACCATGGAGTTGGGCATCGACGTCGGCGATCTCGACCAGGTCATCCAAGTGGACGCTCCTTCGTCGGTCGCATCATTCCTCCAGCGGCTTGGGCGGACCGGGCGACGCGAGAACACGCGAGCCAACTGCACTTTTTTTTGCCTCAGCCCCGAGTCGTTGCTCCAGTCGGTGGCGCTGCTCCGGCTCGCCGAAGCGGGCTGGGTTGAGGACGTAAAGCCGGCCACCCACGCGATGCATGTCCTCGCGCATCAGGTGATGGCGCTCATTCTCCAGGAGGGAGGGATTTCGCGGCACAAGCTGATGCCATGGGTGGAATCGGCCTTTCCGTTCTCCTCCGTTCGGCCCGATCGCGTGACCGAGCTAATCGACACGATGCTCGAACGCGAGATCCTCTACGAAGCCGACGGGCTGCTATCGCTCGGTACTCGCGGCGAGAAGCTGTATGGCAGGAAGAACTTCTTCGAACTCTATGCCGTGTTCACCGCGCCGCCAGTCATGCGCGTGCAGCACGGGAAGGAAGACATCGGGTACATCCAGGCGCACTTCGTTACGATGCACGACGCCAGCAAGGGCCCGCTCTGTTTCCGGCTTTCGGGCCGTGCGTGGGAAGTTGGTCAAGTCGACTGGGGCAGAAGTGTTCTCTATGTGCACCCTGCCGAGCACGGGCGCGTTCCGAGCTGGCTTGGGCTTCCGGGCGTGCTCTCGTACCCGCTCTGCCAGGGGATGTTCGATGTGCTGCTGCGCGAGGGGCAAGAGGGTGTCTGGCTCAGCAAGGCCTCAGCCGAGGAGCTCGCGGCTATGCGCGGTAGCTACGACGGCCTTCTCGAAGTAGGCACGGCTCCCCTTGAAGATCAGGTCGACGGCGTGCAGTGGCACACGTTCGCGGGCGGTGCGGTGAATCGACTCCTCGGGGCAGGCCTCGAGTGGAAGTCCGGTAAGAAATGGGTCGCCGGAAACCTTTCGCTGCGCTGCAAGGACATCACGTTCGCTGCAGCGCGGGACGCTATTCGCTCTCTCGCCGAGCTGGACTGGGAACGTGTGGCTGCGGACGCCGCCCGTGAGATGGCGCGCGGCATGCTCAGCAAGTTTCAGCCGTGCCTACCCAAGGATGCTGAGGACCGGCTTTTGTCGGAACGACTGCTCGACCACGCGGGCACGTTGCATTTCCTCGCGACCGTGACGGTGAACGGTATCAGCGTGCTCGCTCGTCCCAACTGCATGCGACTCGCCGATGTCGAGACCTCGGGACCGCTGGCTCTGGAATTCGCTCCGCGCGTCACCGCGGGCGCAACCGCCACGCCAAAGAATCATGTCCATTGGGTGGACACGCCGGCGGCGCTGCGCGTGGTTGTCGACGAACTGCGGGCCGTTGACGTTGTCGGCCTTGACGTCGAGACCACACTCGACTTTGGCACGCTCAGCCTGCTGCAGATCGCCACCCGCTCAAGGACGTTCCTCATCGACCCGCTGGCCATCAGCGATCTAACACCGATCATCGACCTGCTGGGCGGCGCGACCCCAATCAAGGTCATTCACAACGCACGATTCGAACGCCGCGTCCTCGCTGCCGTCGGTATTTCGCTCAATGCCGTCTTCGATACGCTGGAGGCCTCCCGCCGTGCGCGCGGGACGGACGCTCTTGGTGGCCACAGCCTGGCGATGGTCTGCGAGCGCGAGCTGGGAATCGTCCTCGACAAGTCCTCGCAGATGTCCAACTGGAGCCGCCGCCCGCTCGATGCCGAACAGCTAAGGTACGCAGCGCTCGACGCAGAAGTACTGCTGGCGCTGTATGAACGCCTCGCGGTCGGCTCTTCGACATGCACCTGATTTCGTTTGACGACGACGGAGGACTGCTGGCGTCGGCTCGTGCTGCTTTCGGCCTGCTGGACCAGCTCGGGCTTCGCGAGGAAGCAACGATCCCGCTCGATATCCGACACCAGCCGCATCTTGCTGCTCACCGTGAGCGTATGGCGGTACATAAACGCGCAAGCGGGTTTCGATCCTGACGAACCCAGATAGCCTTAATCCGTCCGAACTTTTGGCACGGCCCAAAGAGGGGCAAACATGAACGCAGGTGCCAACTCGACTACCGGTCAAATTCGACGCCAACAACTGTGGGGCGCGATCTGCGCTCGACTCGACTGCTCAGAAATCGAATGGCGGCGGGTGATCGATGACATGCAGCAAGTTTCCGCTGCGGAGTCGCGTGAGGCGGGCCGGGTCTGGACGGATTCGGAGGTCTTTGAGGCCTTGCTGCGTGGCGTGCTGAGCAACAACACAGACTGGGCAAAAGTAGAGCGCGTGATCGCGGAATTATGGGATGCGTTCGCTGGGTTTGACCTTGGCACCTTCGCGGCGACAACCGATAGCGAGATCCACAACCGCATCGTCCCATGGTTCAAACAACGCAAGGCTGGCTCCATGACGCTCCGGAGGAGTCTGTTGGGATTGCGCGACGCAGCGTTGATTCTCCGCCGCTGGTCAAACGCCCATGGGTCGGCCGAGGACTTCTTCCTCAACACCTACAGATTAAATGGCAGCGATCCCAAGCGACTAGTCGTTGCCCTCGGTTCCATTGCTAGCCAGAGAAAACTCCCAGCGATGGGAATCCCCATCGCTGCTGAGTGCGTCCGCAATCTCGGGTTTGATGTGTGCAAGCCCGATCGCCATCTTTGTCGTGCCGTCGGTGCTTTCGGGATGGTGCGCTTCCAGTCTTGGCCCGACCAAGCGAAGTCAAAGGCACCCCGGCCTACACCCGATGAGATGGTCGAAACCATGTCGCAAATTGAAAGCTTCGCCCTGCTGGTTGGCGAGCGTCCGACCTTTGTCGACAACGCGATCTGGCTGTTGTGTGCCAAGTCGGGCGTGCGTCTAAGCAATTCGGATCTCGGCGCCTTGGTAGTTGCGTGATCCGCACACGCTTCACCATCGGGTTCTTGATCGCTGCCCTGGGCAACCAGCCGCTCCCGAGTGGCCGTTCGGCTAGAAGGCTAGTCTTGTTTTGCGCCGTCGATCAGCCCCGCTTCCTCCGTTGTGGGGCAGGACCTAAACGTGCTTTTCGGCAGTTGAGCCAAGCTCCTCCAAACGGTTCCGTATCAGACGTTGCGATGCAGCCAAGCCAAGCGGACGATTACTTGGTGGTGGATGCCATCTCCCTGACCCACGTTTGCAGCGCCCTCAGTTGCTCCTCCGTCTCATGGCAGGTCTGGTAGTTGGTGGCAACAGTCCCGGCGACGGCAGAGAGCGCAATGCCTGCGGCGGCCGCATCAGTATCTCGGGCGGGCTCGGGCAGCGCACCGTCGGCGGCAGCGTCGTGCAGGCGCACAAAGCCACGGTTGATAGTGCAAGCAGCATCGGCTTGTACGGGCACATAGACGGGTACCTCCTTGATGATGGTGTCGCCCTTCTCTCGGACGACACGAACGCGGTCGACGTATTGGGTGACGACCTTGACGGTGGCTTGCGCCTGCTCCTCGCCGACAGCGGCGGCCTGCAGAGCTTGTTTCTGGGCGGCGGTATCCCACTGCGCTTGAACGTGGCCCGCGCCCTTGACCCAGCCGAAGCCGACCAAGGCGAGGCCGAGCGCCGCCAAGGCCAGCAGCCGGTACGGCCACGGAATCACGCTCACGATGCCTCCCCGATGCACTGCCGATATTCGGCCTCACGCCGTGTGGCCAGGCCGCCGCACAGCCGCGCATTGGCGGGCAGCGCGCAGTCCTTGCCTTGGAAAAATCTCCAGCGCAGCAACTCGGAACACGCCCCGGCGTAGTCCTCGGCATTGAGTTTCTTCACCAGCGTGGACTGGCAGAACGCATGGCTGCCGACGTTGAAAGAAAAGCTCACCAGCGCGTCGTACTCGTGCTGGGCTAGCGGCACGATCACGCATTGCTTGAGCGCACCCTCGAACTGCTGCAAATCGGTGAGCGCCCGAGCCAGCGCCTTCGGCGGCGTGGTGGTGTCGCCAAGCTTCACCCCTGTGGTGGCGCCGAAGCCAATGGTCGGCACATCGCCTTTGACCGGGATAACGGCGCGGTCGGTATAGCCCTCGTGCAGCAAGATGCCGACCAGCGCGGCGGCGGACAGGCTAAGACCGGCCACCGCCCTGCGCACCGCTGGAGTTGGCGGCAGGATCATCGGTGCATTCCCGGCTGCGCCACGATGCGGGCAACCGTCGCGCCGATGCTGGAAGCAAAGGCCAGCAGCACAAACGCGCCACGCGGCAGCACGTCGCCGAACAGTGGCACCACCACTTCCGCAGCCGTGAGGGCAGCCGCCATAAGCGAGAATCGGATGCTCCAGGCACGGCGCAGAACCTGCCGCCAGTCGTCGAGCAGGCAGAGCTTGGGTTTCATTGCGCGCCCCCCAACAGCTTGAGCTTAATGGCGGCACCGACCAGCAGCGCAGCCAGGATGCCGGTGGTGATGACCTTCACCATGGTTTGCCACGCCGTGCGACGGGCATCGCGCCACGCTTCCAGGAGGTCGCGCAGCTCGCGGATGTCCTTCGCTGCGTGTCCGTTTTCCAGTCCAAGATGGGCGAGGCAACGCTCGGCGCCCCGTTGGGCAGCGATGTTCAGCAGTTCATCAAAGTCCTCGTGCCGCAACAGCAGTGTGGATTCGATGGGCGGTACATCGGTTTCTTCGGTCATGCTCGGTCTCCAGAAATGACGAAACCCGCCCAGCGGGAGCCGGAGCGGGTTTCAGGGGGAAGCGGAAGGGGTGCGGCTTAGATGTCGATGACTTCCAGCGGCAGAGACGGCGCAACGCCTTCGACTACGCCATCGCGGACGAACACGGTCTGGCCCAGCGTGGCTTCGCCGCGTCCGTGGACCAGTCCGCCGCCCGGCAAGGCGATCACGACGCGGCTAGCGCCGATTTCGACCACGATGCCGGCTTGCAGCGGTGGATCTGGCAGCAGCTGTCGGAACTGCCGGTAGAGGTTATGCACGGCATTCCACCCCGAGGGTTTGCCAGACATCCGGGAAGCCCGCCTCGATCCGTGTGGAGCGCACCAGGCCGAGCCGAGACACGCTGCCGTCCTGGTATTCGACGAAGGTACCCGGCTCGACGATGCCGGTCTCCGGCAGCACCGGCAGACGCAGTCCGACCTCGAACTGCTGACCGGTATCGGCCAGGATCGCGGTGCCGCGCTGGCGTGCCACCGCCGCCTCGGTGACCAATGCGTCGACCACCATCGGCGCGATCACGTTTCCTGCCGTGCCGGTGCGCGTGACCTGACCCAGCACGCCCGCGCTCTGGCCGGATACGAACACCCGGTTGTAGGCGGGCTTCTCCAGCCAACGCAGGGACTCGCGTGAGACCGCATCGACTGGCAGAACCAGATCGGGCGTCACCGCATGCCAATCCCAGGGCGCCACCGGATAGCGATGGCGCACGCGCAGGATCGCCTCCGACGGATGCGGCAGCAGATAGCCACCGGGCGCCGCAGCAATGGCGGCCAGCGCATCGATCCAGGTGCCTTGGTGGGCGAACACGCCTGCAGGCACATTCCAATCCGTCACGCCCCAGTCGATGCTCCAGCCCAGCGGCACACCGTTGATCGTGAGTACGTCATCCATCAATTGCCGCGCGGTCCGCGGTTGTGGATTGGCGAAGGACATCACCGGCGCGTAGGGCGCGGACAACACCGCAGTGCGCCCGCGCCCGGACAGACGCAGGCTGGCCTCGCCGAAGCTGCGCTCACGGGTCAGGTTCTCCGCCAGTACGCGGAAATCGGTGCCGTTGATGTGGGCCAGCAGTTCCACCGGTGGCGCGCCGTCGGCGGGTGCAATCAAGGCTTCGGCAATAGCGGGGAGAGTCGCTTCGAAGCCCCAGGCCCAGGAGTCGACGTCGAGGCCCAGCGACAGCGAGATCACCGGCACCGGCACACCATCCGACCATCGATGCAGCGTCACATGGTTCAGCACGACATAGACCCTTCGGATCGGGACGACGACCGGGCCTTCTTGGCCAGGCCCAGGATGGTTTTCGCAGACGAACAGCAGGTGCCCGTGCGCTGCCGCCAATGCGGCAAACCGCAGGTTCGGATACGGCGTGTAGCAGGGAACGAACGGTGGATCGGGGTCATCCGGGCGTACTGGAGGGCGCCCTGGCGGCGGCCGCATTGCGTTCTGCCAGCGCGCGGCCATCCAGCGGCGCATCGCTGCGGCGACCTGGATCGCTTCGAAGAAGCGGCGGCCCGGATGAGACTGAGCCACGTCGAAACGAGAGCTGATTGGCTGACGACGATCTCGAAGGCCGTCTTGATGGCTGATTTGTCGTTGCAGCGCATCGATGCGCGCCGCGTTCGCATAAATGACCGGGCCTGCGGTGCGCAGATGGAGCGATTCACTGTGCGGAACCCGGAGCGCGCCCGGCGATTGCTGGATTGCGCCGTGAAACCGCGCCGTCGCCGACACCGGAGCGCGCACCAATGTCGCCCCGCGCCGCGTCGTCACGTTGGCGTCGTGCGCCTGCCCACCCTGCCAATACTCGCGCGCCTGCGACGGGTGGCTAGCCGTGGATGCGGTGCGATGCTCGGCGCCGTCCTCGAACCCACACCCGCGTTGCCAAGCCGTCCTGGTGCTGCCCACCAGCGGACGCGCGGCCCGTGACGCGTAGCGCGCCTCGGCGATCAGCTCCATCGCCGGAAACGTCGCGACCAGCGTCGCGGACGCGTTCGGAATGACCAGCGCCTCGAACCGCAGCGTCGGCAACGTGCTGACGAGTTGTGCATCGAGTGGCGGATGCGATCCGGCCGGATCGCCACCCAGCACCAGATGCGCGCTGCCCGGTGGATGGGCGAAGCGCAGATCGACAGACGCCATCGGTGATCACCCCAGCAGGCCCGTCAGGATGCGGGTGTAGCCGCCCGCGTACAGCGTAGTCGTGGGCAGCCGCAGCTCGGCAGTGCCGTTGAGATCGGACGCATCGCAGTCCCAGGCCAGTGCGCCCAAGCCATTGACAATGCGCGCCCACGTCACCTCTCCCGTGGTCAGGATCAGCGCTTCGTTGGTGGGCGCGATTTCGAGAACGCCATCGGCAACCGTGCCCATCGGCTCGGCCAGCACGATAGACGCCAGCAGCGGACCCTGCGGCGGAGCGCCGAAGCTCGGACGCGGACCGGCATAGAGATGGGCACGCGCCTGTTCGATACCGAGCGCCAGGAAATTGATGACACCCTGCAGCCGGTAGCTGTTGAGGTCGTTGGAGATCTCGATCACGCCGGCGCTCCCGACATCGGCTCGGCGCGCAGGTTGTCGGCGATCACCGCACGGAAGTTGTGCTTATGGTCGTAAGCGATCACAACATAGCGCGGCACCGCGCTAATCCTGTCGAAACGATAGACACCGGTGACCGGGTCGCTCCAGGTCTCGCGCACCACGGCATATGTGCGCTCATCGAACAGCAGCACCCGCCGCGACACCGGACGGTCCTCGGGCAGGTCCTTCTCTTTGACGGTGCCCGTAATGAGGTGGTCGCCGGCGTAATAGTGACTGCGCGTGCCGGTCAGACGATGGAATGCGCGATGCGAGAACCGCAGCAAGGCGGCGAGATCCGGCACCGGCTGCGTGCGTCCCACGTTGGCGGGCAGCGCGCGGTAGTGCGCCGGAGGTGCGTCAGGCAACGCACTCGGCACGCCGCCGGCGACGCGATGGACGCGCAGAGTCAGGCCGTAACCGTAGATGCATGGACGGAAGCTCGCGTTGTGCCGCTTGTAGCCTTCCCACACCAGGTCGCCGTTTTCGCTGATGCGGTACTGCCAGATGCCGTCCACGCCGCGCTTCACGTCGATGCGAAGCGAGCGGCGGGCGCCGGTCACCGCCCACGGCGCGGATGCATGCGCAGTCATTTCGTACTGGTTGCCGCCGGCATCCCAGAAGCTGTGGTGCCACTGCTGCGCCCAAACGATCAAGCGGTGGCCCTGGTACGTGCCTGATCCGGTCCACAGCCAGAAGCCAAAGCAGGGCGAACTGTAGGTCACCGCCATGACTTCGGCGTCGATTTCGAACCAGAAGTTTTCCGCGACCTCGGCCGCATCGATACGCCAGAAGTTCTGTGCCTGCGTGAACACCAGATCGACCGCGTGAGCGGCCTCGCTCCAGGTCGCGGTGATGCCGCCAGCCCCGCCATTGCTGGCAAAGCCCGCTGGAATGCCAGCATCGAAGCTCTCGTCCAATGGATAAGCCATCGATCAAGGCCTCCACGGCCCTGTGATGTCGAAGGCGAACCCGCTGGTGTTGCCCTCGTGGGCGTAGTCCAGCGTAACGATGAGGAACTTGCGCCCGGGGTAACCGAGGACCTGATCGATCAGCGTCATATGCGCGTAGGGCTGGTTCTGGTGAACCCAATACATGCCGGGCAGCATCCCTCGCATGTGGCCAGTAGTTTCGCGCAGATAGATCGGATGGAGGATCAGACCGTAGTCGGGACCGTTCGGGAACGGGATGGCGCCCGACCGACCGGAGATGTTCTGGTTGTTGCCATCGTTCAACGAGAACAGGCCGAGGCGGACGTTGCCGCCAACTTGGGTGTAATCGCGCATGCAGATCTTGCCGGTGGTATCCAGCGAGTGCGTCGAATAGGTGTCCTGGTTCGGATAGCTGTTCGGCCAGGCACTCGCCGTTTGGTATCGATCAGAGGCGGTCAGAAATGATGCGTAGTTGTCGCCGGGCTTGTAGCTGTCGAAGTCAGTGAACGTGTAGAGCACGCGGCGATCACCACCCCAGCCGGAAGCGCAGGCGAGGAAGAAGCCACGGTCGTCACCCACGAGCACCCAACTTCGAGCACCGGCACCATTGTCACCATAGGTTTCGGCGGTGTTGTTGCGCGCGAAGTACCACTTGAACCAGCCTGAGTACATCGTATTGCCGCTGCCTGAGGGCAGCTCGTTGCGAGTGGGGGCTGCCGGATCGAACGGTGCACGCGCTCCGACGAAGGTATCGACGTCGACCATGTCCTCGGCCAGCGTTACGCGTCCGAACTTTGCCCAGGTCGTGGTGTAGTTTTCCGGCAGGCTATCGTCGACACGCAGAAACGGTCGGGTAGAGAGCGAATTCGGGCTGCGGTAGGCGCGCTTGTTCTCGCCGGTGAAGGCGATCTCCAATCCGAGCGGCGCGATCTTGGCAGTGATGCCGAGCACCGTCGTTGCGGGCGAGACCGGCTCACCCGAAACGCTGAAGCGGATGCTGTCTGCGGTGATGGCGGTGATCGTGAATTCGCCGTTGTACGCCGGCTCCTCGCAGCCCGCGATGCGGACAACTTGGTCGACCAGAAAGCCGTGGCCCGCACTCATGGTTGCGATGGCGGTAATGCCGTCGCGGGTCAGCCCGAGCACGGGTTTCAGATTGAAGCCGTTAACGAGTAGTGCGTCCAGTAGCGCCGTCAGGCTGCCCCAGTTGTTGGTCAGCACTGGCGCGCCCGGCATGCCGCTGTGCATCCATTTAACCTTGTTACTCACGAATCAGACTCCTGGAAATTAGTGCCGCGTCACGGCCGGTCCACGTCGCCGCGCACAAGCAAGGTGAAGGCATCGCGGGTGACGGTTTCCGGCCCCTGCTGGATGGTGCGCACGACCCACACGGGGAACAGCGCGCCAATGGTGTTGAAGCGCAGCACGTTGCCGGCCGCCCAGCCCGAGCCCCAGCCGAGGGCGCGCAGCGTGAAGTAGGGTCTTCCAGTCGCTGGATTGGTCGGCGCGAGATCGTTGGCCGTGGTGCCCGTAGCAATGACGCCGACGTGTTCGCCGATGACCTGAAACGCCGTGGTGTTAGTGAACTGGACGGCCCAGCGTTCGGTGATTGCACCTGCGTTCGTCACCGTGATTGGCGCCAGCACATCGTTGAACGTCGCGGTGGCGGCGTTGCCGGTCTGGGCATCGGTGAACGTCCCATTCCACGTCGCCTGGTCAAATAAGGTCGACACATAGGCGCGCAGATCGCCCGACACCAACGCCGAGGAAATGCAGGATCCGGTCGGATAGTCGTGCGTGATTTGCCGGGTGAACGCCAGGCGCCCAGAAATCTGCACGTCGGAGACCTGCGCCATGTCTTCGATGCGGTGCTCGACCGTGACCGGCTGGGCGAGGCCGGTGACGCTCGTGAACGTCACCAGCCCTGCTTCCAGGTCGACGGTGTATCCGGCGGTGATGACTACGCCGTTGGAATCGAGCACGCGCACCCGCGACAGACGAACCCGATCGCAGTTGATCACCTGCCCGACGCTGGCGGTGAACGGGCCCACCGTCTCGGTATGTCCGATCACGGCGAAGTCGCCCATCCGAAAGATCGGTACGCGTCCGTCCTGCGGCAAACGGACGGGATCGAGACCGATCAAATCGGCATCGAGCGGCAAGTAGGAGTACGCAACCGCGTTGTACTTGATGGTGTCAGCAAACACCGGCGCCGGCTTGAACACCTTGGCTACGCCGTCGAGCATCACGACCGCATCCGGATCGAACCAAATCTCGTCCTCGTTACCAGCGGCGAGCACCCACGATCCGAACCGCGCGCGCACGACGCCGGTCTCGTAGTCGATGGCGCCCGTAATGCCTGCGCCGGCGATGATGCCGTGGTTGTTGGCACTGACATTGATAGTGCCGCCAGTCAGACGCGTGGCGAGCAGTTGCAAGCTCGACGGTCGCACCGGCGACGCCGGAATGCGGAAGGTGACTTCGTCGACCGGCGTGCCGTCGAGACTGGTGAGCAGTGAGCGCAACTGGACCGCCGTGCTCTGTCCGGGCACCCAAGCGGTGAGGTTCACCGCGCCCGTGGCGTAGTTGAGCGCACCCGCCAGGGTCGCCGCGCCGGTAACCGGGTTCAGATCGTAATAGAGGCTGCCCAGGCGGTCGAAGTAGGTCTTGCCGCCCAGCGTGAAGCCGACACTGCCGGGCACGATGGGTTCGGCGAAGCTCGGCGTCAGGTCGAGCGCCAGGCCGGTGGCGGTGAACGGTTGGGTGACGCTGTTCGAGGTGCCTGCCGCGCGGTAGCGGACCTTGGCCCAGGCCGAGTCGTCGATGGGCATCGCCGCGCCCGCGGTGATGTACTCCCAGTGCGAAAACACATTGCGGTAGACCGGAACGAGGGTGCCATCGGCGAGGCGCGTGAGTCCGATCTGGGTTACCAGATAGCGGGCGACTGGAATGCGCACCGTGGTATCGGGCAGAAAGCGCAGCACGCCGGTAGCGTAGTTCACCGTGCCGTAGACGAGGCCCTGCGTGTCCTTCAGGTTGCCGTTGCGGTCGTCCCTGACGATCTTGATCGGATCGACCGGACGCACCAGTTGCAGTTCGGCCGGCGTGGTCGAGATGTAGTCGAAGGTCTCGATCAGCAGGTTCCACTCCAGTTCGACCGTGCTCGGAATCAGTCCATCGAAGTCCATCTCGAGGTCGACATAGCCGTTGCCATCGCGCATCGGCGCATGGAACTCCTCCTCAGTCGGCGGTCCCCAGGTGTAGGCGACGTTGTAGGTCTGACCGCCGGCCGGCAGCGCGCTCGGCGTCAGCTGGATCAGCCCGGACTGGTAGTTGATGGTGCCGGTTGCCGATCCCGTGAGTCGGCCTTGGCCATCGTCGCTGGCGGTTCTGGCCACGCCGTCGTTCCACGTGATCGACACGGAGTCGGGCGAGATGCCGACCTGGGCGAGTTGAAGGGTGACAGACGGCGGCGCCAGGGTCTGATCGGAGCGGTTGAAGTAGTTCGCCTTGCCGCCCCAGGCATAGACGATCTCGCTGCCCACATCCGGCAATGCGCCGACCGTCACCGCCACCGTGCCGGAGCCGTAGTTCACCGTGCCGACCCCGTATTCCGGACTGCTGCCCTTGAGCACGCCCGCGCTGTTGTCGCGCAGGTCGTACCACTTGCCCTGCGCGCGATAGCTCACCTGCAAAGTGCCGGGCGCGGGGCTGGGCAGGATCGTCAGCACGTAGTTGTAGGCGCGATTCTCGATGTCCACGCGCACGCCGGCGGTGTCCGCAACGCGGATCGGCGCGGCGGCCGGCCTGAAGGTGATGGTCTTGGCACCGCTGTAGTTCGGCGCGCTGGTCGCCATCGCAACCTGGCCGCGCGCGTAGTTCACTGTGCCGATGACCGTGGCGCCGGCCATCAACTGGCCGCCGTTGTCGGTCAACGTCGCGCCGCTGACGCTGATCGACAAGGTTCCAGGCTGAATCGCATTGCCGACCGACAGGATCGTGGCGGCGCTGAACCCGACCGAGGTCGTGTAGCTCACTGTGCCATTCGCGGACTCGACCAGGGCTTCGGACGTGCCGCCCGCGGTCAGGTCGAGCAGCGGCGTTTCGGTCTGGGCCGAGGGCACCAACTGGGTGAAGATGCTGGTGACGCTGGCAGCTACATCGCCAATCGCGATCGGTTGGGTGGTCTTGACCACGCCGCAGTACTTGGCCGCATCAGCGACCACAGTGTCGCGCGTCTTGGTCTTGCCCGCCACCATCGTGAACAATCGATCCGGTGGCGAGCCCGCGAAGTCGTGGCGCAGCGCGTCCGACAACTCACAGGTAACGACCACCGCCTCGTAGTCGACGATTCCGCTGCCCGAGCCGTAGCTGAAGGTCCGAGTCTCGGACGCCACGCGGGTGACGCGAATGTACTGTGCGACCTCGTTCGCCAAGCCCTCGTTGGCGACGAGATACAGGGTTTTGCCAATGGCCGGCAGTTCCGCGCCAACGCGTTGGAACAACTGGATGCTGCGCTGGCCGGTGATGTGGTTCTCCAGCAGATAGCCGTTCCACAGCGAGCCCTTGTTGAGATAGGCCTCGATGCGGTCGCGCGCATTCGTGCGGCGGTCAAACACCTCGTCGGTGGAGAAGATCGTGACCGCGACGCGTGGATCGCTCGGTGCTTCGGCCACCACGACGTTGCCGCCGAGATAGGTGTCGGTGGTGTTGGTCTGAATGCTAGCGAACACCTTGCGCAGGTTCACGCGGCCACCGGCGCGGTCCATCTCCGAGATGTCGTTGAACAGCGAGTTGCTCGCGCCATCGACGATGACGGTCGAGGTGGGTGCGCCGCCGCCTTCGGCAACGTCGTCCATGACCTGGCTGGCGACGAGCTTCACGTCGCCTACGAGAATCGGCATGTGGGTCCTGTCGGGGGTTAGAGCTGCAGGAAGCGCAGCGTCAATCGGTAGCGGTCAGCGTCGGATCGCGCCGGAAAGCCCAGTACGGGCTCGGCTTCGACGCAAAGGTCCGCGTGGCGGAATGCCACCTCGAAAGTGCCGCCATCGGCCAAGCGCAACTCAAATCGCCCGTCGTCGAGCGCCAGGGGCAACGCCGCCCACTCATGCAACGAGGCCACGGTGGCGCGCGTCACCCAAGCCATGTCGCTGGGGCCGACCAGGGTGATCGGCCGCCCGGCCTGACGTGTTGCCGACTGCACCAGCAGCGCGCCGGTGATCAGATAGGTGGTCGACGCCACCGCAGGCGTCCATGCGTGCTCGTCCGCCCACAGCAGATCGTCCGGCAGAGTCAGTGTCTGGCCGGATGAGAGTTGGCGCAGTTCCATGGGTCAGCTGCGGGCTTGCGCTTCGCGCAGCAAATCCAGCAGTCGCGACTCGTCGCGCGCCGGGATCGTTGCGCTCACCGTGCGCGCTCCGCTCGCCAGTTCGACACGAATGGTCTTGCTGGGCGGCGGGGCGTCGTTCAAGTCGATCCGCGGTGTACGGCGCGGCCGCAGGCCTGACGCCGGCACATCGTCGAAATCGGTAGGCATGGCGCGCAGTGTTGCGGCCACCCGCGCCGATGCTTCCGGACTGACCAGTCCACCGCGCGCGAAGCCCTGGATCTTCGTGGCGATCGCCTGCGCCGGAGTTTTCATGGCGTTGATCGCGGCGAAGAACCCCGCGCCCAGTCGTTTGACGGATTCACGGCTGACCACGTACTCACCGGGCGTCAGCATCGCTGGCACCGTGTCCGACTTGGCCAGGCCACCACGAGCGTAGTACATCTGCCGCTCGGTCTCGCGTTCGATGTATTCCATCAACTGACGCTCGAGATCTACACCAGCGATCTGGGCTTGCGACATTGCCATGCGCCAACGACCCTTGATCGTATCGACCGAGCCCGACTCCATACCGGTCAATTGGCGAACCCGCAGCAAGCGCTGGAGATAATCGCGGTCTTGGAACGCCTGGATGTCGATGGGCTGAGTTCTCAGCTGGTTGCCGATCGGAACAACCCGGTTCACCCGCTCCATATGCGCCCGGCCGATCCTCGCGCCCTGCAGGCCAAGTTCGATCAGCTTGAGCGCCTCAGACACGTCGCGATTGACCTTCTGCGTCGCAGCGACCGGTTTGGGTTTCGGCGGCGTCGCGCCCGACGAGCCAGGGCTCGCGCCAGCGGGAGTCGATGACCAACCCGCAGACGAACCGCCCGGCACGAACCCGCCGGCTGCAAAGCGAGCAACGCCAGCGAGCTTGCGCAGCGTCGCAGCGCCGTACTTGCGCACGGCGGCCTTCCGAATCACGAAAGCCCCCGCATCCAGCGCCCGCGGCACGGTGTCGCCATCGCCGGTGCCCGGAACTACGCCCGATTTCATCCGCGAAAAGGACAGTACGGAGCCGCCCTTTGCGTAGCCCCGCGCGACCGGCATCCCGGATCCAACCAGACCACCCGCGGCATTTTGTTCTACGCGCTTGACGTAGATCGTGTGCGTCGAACTGGTGTTCACACCATTGAGCGACTGGATCTCGCTCCGGGCCTGGCTGGCATTCGTGCTGATCGCGTGCTGCGACTCAGTGCGGATCTGATCCATTGCGCGGATCTGGCTGTCGACCTGGCGCAACGAGGTCTGTGCTTTCGCGGTGGCGACCTTCAGATCAATCTGCCCGGTGCGATCGGCGTAGGTCTGCAGCGTTTCCAGTGCGGACTTGGCGCGACTGATATCGGCGTTGACGAGCAGCGTCTTGCCGTCCTTCAGTTGCGCCTCGAGATCGCGCAGCTGCGCATGGGCGGCCTTGAGGTCGGCGTCGATGCGCAGCAGGTAAGCCTTCTCGCGCAGTGCTTCTTCGAGCTGGCGCAACGCGGCGTCGAGCTTGCTGCTGTCGACATCAATCGCGAACTTCAGACCGGACTCCAACTGCGCCTGGATCTGTTCGATCTGCGCCTGCGTGCCGCGCAGCGCGGTCTCGATCTGACCGCGCGCGGACGTCGCCTCGCTGGCCGCTTTCTGATGCGCCCGACCTTCGCCCTCGAGTGCCTGGATCGCCAGTAGCTCGCTCTCGCGCATCGCATCGATGGCAGTCTTCACCGCCTGCTTTTGGGTGACGACGGTTTCGTCGCCGGCCTTGACCGCTTTTGCGGTCTGCGCCGCCAGGTCCTGGGCCTGCTTGGCGTACTGAATCGCTTGCTCGAACTCGCCCTCGGAGATGGCGACCCGTGCTTTGCGCTGCAACTCAGCGACCTGGGTCAACTTGTCCTGATAGGCCTGGTACTCGCCCATCGTTGAGCGCTGCAACTCGCGGATCCGATCCTCGGTGGTCTGCGAGAGCGCGCGCTTCTCGTCCTCGATGCGCCGAATCTCCGCCAGATGGCGATTCGCTTCGGCATTGAGTGCGTCAACATGACGCACATAGTCGGCAGCCGCCTGGGCCAGCGCCTGCTGCTTGGCGGCCAGGATTTCGTTGTCGACGCGCAGGGTCGCGGCGCGGCGGGCTTCGTCGGTTTCAGCCTGGCGTTGCGCGGCTACCAGGCGGGCCTGGCCCTCCTGCTCGATCAAACGCAGCGTGTCGGCGAGCGCTTGGGCGCGCAGATCCGACTGTTGCTGCACCGATTCCACCAGCAGCTGGGTGGTCTGCTTGATCAGTTGTGCTTCCGATGCGCTCGACTGTTCCAGCAGGACCTGCTTTTGTGCGTAGTGCGCCGACGTGCTGGCCAGCTGCTGCTGCAGCGTGGCGTCGACGAGGCTGGTCAGCCCCTGATAGGCCTCGGTGATGCCTGAGATCGCCTGGGTCGCACCCTGTTGGGCCGCGGTCACCACCTGCTCGATCGCAGTGATCTGACTCTTCAGCTTGTTGAGGGTGGCATCGATGGCTTCGATGCCACGACCGACCGCCTCTTGCGTTCCCTGGCGTACGGCTTCCAGCCGCCGAGCCATTTCCTCGGCACTGGCTGCTGCCGTCGTCGCCGCCTGCTGCGCTGCACGGCCAGCCTCGGACGCATCGACATACATCTCGCCGAAGATGGCATTCATCTGCCGCAGCCGTTCCTCGTGGCGCTGCGTGGCTGCCGCGATGGTGTCGCCGGTAAAGATCGCGGCGAAGCGCTCCCACGAAAACCTCAACGTCTCCATTCCGTTTTCCAGTACCTGGACCATGCCGATGCCGGCTGCACGCACGACCTCGAATTTCTCCGACAACCAGGTGCCAATTTCCCAGCCGATCAGCGCGGCCGCCAGCACCGCGAACGCGGTCTTCAGCAAGCCTGCGGTGGCCACGGCCGCGGACAAGGACAGGTTTGCGGTGGTCCATGCCGCCGCCGTGGACGCGGCCGCCGTCACCGCCGCCGTGCCCGCCAGTTGCCACGCTGTGATCAGCGCCGGGATCAGGCGGTAGATCAGTACCGCCAAGCCAATCTCGGCGATGACCTTGAGCCAACTCATCACCGTCTCGAAGTTGCGCGCCAGCCAATCGAGCGCGGTCGCCAACTTCTGCGTGATGCCGGTCGACTCGTCGACCTTGGCAACCCACTGCGCAAACGCATTCTTGAGCCGCTCGAACGCCGTGCCGACCGTCACCGGCAACTGCGCGTATTCCGCCGCGAGCTTGTCTTTCTGCGACATCAGCGCGTTGACGACGACGTCCGCGGTCAATTGCCCTTGCTCGGCCAGCTTGCGCAAGCGGCCAATCGGCACATTCAACCCATCGGCCAGCGCCTGAGCCAGGCGTGGCGAGTTCTCGACGACCGAGTTGAACTCTTCGCCCCGCAGCACGCCCGATGCCAGCGCCTGCCCAAACTGCAGCAACGATGACTGCGCCTCCGACGCGGATGCGCCCGAGATCCGCAGCGCCTGACTGATCGACTCGGTCAGCGACAGCGCCGTCTTCTGCTCACCGCCCAGTTGCCGAACGGCTTGCTGCAACTTGCCGTACAGCGTCGATACCTCCGCTAGCGGCACACCGATACGCTGGGCAATGGCGAAGAGTTCGGTCTGCGCGATCACGAACTCGCGCTGGCCGGCAGTCGCGAGCTTCAGGCGTGCCACCATCAGGTTCCACTGGTCCGCAACTTGGACCAGTTGCGTGACCTGCTGCGTCGCCCAGGACACGCCGACGAAGGCCAGCAACTGCGACCGCGCCCGAGTCAGCTGATCGCCGAGCGCCGCCGTTCCAGCCTTGAGCTCCGCCATCCCCTGCGCCGCCTTCGCGCCCGCGGTCTTCGCGGTCGCCGACATCTCGTTGAACGAGCGCTCGGCCGAAGAAATCGCGCGTTTGAGACCCTCATCCGCGCCCTCCAGGGCGACTAGGAGGGAGATGCGGTTGGGCATGAGCTTGTCGAATCTGGGTGGGTCGCTGCCTTTGGGCGCGATTGGGTGTAAATGGGTGCACTATTGGTTCGGTTCGGACCGGAGCCTTCCGTGAGTGACCTGGCCATTTCCAAGCTGCTGCGGGAACTGGAGCGACCGTCGCGAATGACCATTCAGGAAGCCCTGGACTCAAGGGATCCAATCGCTGCGGTCGCCTGTCGAGTACGGCTCTTTTCTCTGGATGAAATGACCTTCGAAGAAGAGTGCTTCTTTCGCGTAGGCAATTTCTTCGGGGACGCTCTCGAAAGCGGTCTGCTTCAGGCCTTGAAGAACGAATCGGGGAACTGGTTTCTCGAAGTTGAGAGGTTCGTCAAGGACTATTGCGCACCGGAGCTGTTGCGCGTTTTTGGGCAGATTCGCGAAGCGTTTCCTTACCGGGAAGTGCCGCTCTACAGGAAGCAACGGGCGCCGTTATTAGAGCTTGCCGTGTCGGGTGACGAGGCCCGCTTTGACAATCTCAGTCGGGCCTTTTTCCAGTACGAGGGCGTCTTTCGCGACGGGTTGATGAAGTTCATCCGGAACAATCAGGCAAGCTTTGAGAACATCGCGCAGGTCGGCGCGTAGGCGCGTACCTAGTCGGCAGCTCACCCAAGCCGGCCCAGTTCACCCTCAATCGCCGCCGACATCGCCGGCACGCGCGCCGCGATCACCCGATACACATCCAGCCGCTTTTTGATCGTCAACCGCGGTACCAGCACCGCGATCGGCACATCGGCACCGCGCTTGAGTCGTCCGCCGCCGGTTGCGCTGCGAAGGCGCCGCTTGTAGGGCGCAAGGGTGCGGTCGTACTCGCGTTGGTTCTCGGCCATCAGCACCAGGTTTCCGCGGGCGTTGCGAATGAAGTAGGCGTTGCCGCCGCGCATCAGTGCGGTGACGTGCGCTTTGAAGGCTTTGCGACCGACGCGGCCGTAGAGTGGGATCAGCAGCTTGCCCTGGATGGTGCCACCGGACTCGTGGATGCCGATCCATGGAATGCGCGAGCCGATGTGCAGCGCCGGCAAGCGCCGGGTATCGCGATCGATGACTTTCGCGCTGAAGCTGCGCGCGAATGAGCGGCGTACGACCTTGAGCCTGGTTGCGACATGACTCTGCACTTCCGCCTTGATCGCGGGGGCCTCGGCGCGAAGGGCGGTACCGACCGCCTTTCGCACCTTCTCGCGGAGCTCACCGCCCCATCGGCGCAACTTGGCACTAGCCGCGGCGCTGTCGAGTTTGATCCTGATTCGCACGGGTCAACCTGCATCCACCTGCTTGCGAAGTGTGTCCTCACGCCGTTCGATGGCTCTCGCTTCGCCGCGTGTGCCGAGGAGCACCAGATTCAGAAGGCGCAGTTCGCGCGCTCCCTCGGCCCGATCGATGGCGCGCAGAAACCCGCGCATCTGACTCAGCGTCATCTGCAGAACCCCATCAAAGCCGTGCCCGTGCGCGATTAGGCGCTGGGTGGCGTCGAACCAGCAGCCGCGCTGGTCGTCGCGAGGGTCCTGGCGCTTTCGAACAGCGTCTCGATCCGCGGGATCACCCGACGGGCGAAAAAATCTGCGTTGACCTCGACCACTTTCGCAGCCAGCAGCAAGGCGTCGTCGGGCGCCAGTCCGTCGACCCAGGCGCGCGTCTTGCCGCTGCCGATCGCGACAGCATCAAGCAGCGCATCGCCGTGCTCGGCGAGCAGTTGCAGCCAATCGATCGGATCACGCTGCAGTTGACCGGCAAGGCTTCCCACTGCCCGCAGCATTGCTGGCAACTGTCCGACCTTGAGCGGAAAGAGGATGACCGTATCGCTCGCTACCGAGACCTTGGTGCCTTGCGGGATCAGTTGTTCGAGTTCACTCGTCGGCATGCTCATGGTCGGGCTCACAGTTGCACGATGCGACCGAACTGGCCGAGCACCGCATCGAGCGGCTTGGTGTTGTCCGCCAGCAGCGAGCCTTCCAGTTCAAACTTGTTGTACTCGTCGGAGATCAGGTTCAGTTCCTTCAGCGGATCGAAGGCCACGCGATAGAGCTCGACCAGTACCTTGGCGTTGCCTTGCGCAGTGTTCAGGCCCTCCAGGCGCAGGAAGCGCTCTGGCAGCGGCTGGGTGAAGATGCCGATCTCGGTGGTGACGCCAAACCCGTAGCTAGCCTTGAGCGGTGCAGTGAACGGCGCAGGCGTCGGAGCGCCGTCGTCCAGTCGCAGCAGTTGCAGCGCGCCGAAGTCGAGATCGGCGGTGTAGTCGCTACCCAGTACGAGCGTCTTCGCCGGTGTCGCACTGTCCTTGAGCACCAGGTTCGACACCTTCGGGTGCGCTAGCAGATAGCGATGACCAACCACCAGCGGCGTGCCGATCGGCTCGACCTGCACGGTGCCGCTCTGCGTGTCGATGTGGTTTCCGTAGAGCGCCAGCGAGAGGTTCTCTTTGGTGAACTCTTCGATGGTCAGCATGATCGTCGCCGACTTCTGCTTGACCATGCGGTGATCGAGCGTGCGCTGCCCGGTCTGTGATTCGAAGTGCTCTAGCACATCGGTTTTCAGCGACAGCTTGAGTTCGGCGACATTGCCGGGCGAGCGCACTTCGATCGGGTTGCCGGCTGAGTCGCGCTTGCCAAGGTAGACGCGGCCTTGGAATGAGGCATAAGTGGACATCAGGGCTCCAGCCATCGGCGCGACGCCGATGGATCGTTGGGGTTCAAGTTGGGTGGTTTAGCCGACTTGCGTGAGATCGGCGCTAAGCGTTCGGTAAGTGATGCGGTAGCGCTGTGGGATAGCGGCGGCAGTGGCGTCGGCGTCCTCGATGTCGAACTCGGCGTCGATCTCCCGAATCCCGAGCGCCAGGCCCGCCAGATTCACATCGGCCATCACCGCGGCATGTGCAGCCGTGAGCAGCGCATCGGCTTGCGTCTCCGGCAACAGCGGCGGGATGGCCCTGGCCAGCGCGGTGATGCGAACCGTGAGCTCGCGCGTCACCCGGTCGTTGGCTCGCTCGGTGATCTGGTCGGTTTCCGGAAACAGCACTAGCGCTGGACAGTGCTCGCGCTCGATGGCGACCGCGGGTGATCGATGAATGCTGGCGTCATGCGTCGCTGCGACAACTCCGAGCACGCCAGCCAGACGCTGGAGGATCTGCTCGCGGATCGAGTTCACAGCGGATCACAGGCGCGACAGCTTGGTGCGCAACTCGGCACCGTCGCCGACGGCTCGGATCTCGCGCACTTGGTAGCGCTGGCCTTCCAGCTCCACCGTCTCGCCAGCCTTGAGGCCGAGGAAGATCGTGCACGGGTAGCTGATGGTGGTCTCCTTGCTGCGGCTCAAGTTCTCGAGAATCGAGTCATCGGGCGCGCGCAAGCCGACGTAATGCACCAGCGGCATGTCGGGCGGGTTGCGCAGCCAGGTGCAGCGCTTGAGCAGACCCGCGTTGGCGGCGGACGCATAAACGCGTCCAACCAGATCGAGAGGTGGCGTCAGCTCGTTCATGCGGTCAGCTTCACCAGCACGCCCGGACGATGGCACATCGGCAGCGGATTACTCTGCGTGTGCAAATCGGTGCCACGCTCGAACTTGCGTGGCTCCTGTTTGGCGTAGAGCGGCTGGCCGAGCGTGTTCACGGTCTCGTTGAAATCGGCGGGCGCCACGTAGGTCGCGAAGGTGTCGACCGTGCCCATCGGGAAGCAGTGCGCTTCGCCGGCGGCGATGAAGCGCCGCGTGCGGCCCTCGACGTCCGTGGCCTGACCACGGTATTCCTCGAAGGTCAGCCCGCCGAAGGTGAAGCCCGAGCGCAGGTCCTGCACCAGTCCTGCGCCCTGCTGCCAGTTCTCGAAGGCCTTCTGCACCCTGTCGTGGCCAGTGAAGGCATCGAAGAACTCAGGACTGCAGAGCACATGGGCGCCGGTCATGATCTCGCCGCGCAGACTGTCCTCGATGTGCCGGAGCACATCCGCACACTTGGCCTTGATGTTGGTGGTCGGCGTGGCGAGGGCGAAGCTGATCACCTTGGGCGTGATGTCGAACTCGGCATAGAGGTCATAGAGCTCGGAACCATCAGAATCCAGGATCACGCCTTTCAAGGCGCCCATGCGCAGATGCTCCAGCGTGATCGCATGTTTGCTGCGCATGGTCTCCAGATGCTGCGCGATCACGTTAGCGACGGTTTCCAGTTCGGTCTCCGATCCGAAGCCGCGGATACCGTTGACCTCCTCGGGCAGCACCACATCATCGTGCGGAATGTGCGGCACGACGAACGAGCGCATCTTGCGCTTGCCGCGCACGCCCACGGTACCGGGAGAGCCGGGCGGTAGCGTCGGCAACAGAGCCAGGACGCCATTGCGCTCTTCGACCAGCACCTGACGAAAGCGCACCGACTTCTCCGGCATCAGGCGCAGGGCTTCCAGCTTGCCGTAGCGATTCGGGATCTGGTTGATGGCCGCCGTGAGGTTGGCCATCGAGAACGCGGGGTTGTGAAAAGGGTTCTGCATCTCAGACTCCAGTGCGGATCAGCACGCCAAGGGCTCGCAATTGCGCAACCGCGGTGGCCTTCTGTTCGGGGGTGATAGCGGCGGGCCACTGCAGCGCGCGGTCGGACACGATCGCGTGGCGACAGACCATCAGCACACCGCGCTCGGCCAGGATGGCGTCGGCATCGGCGATGAGCACGCCGACCGCGACCTTGGTGCTGTCGCTGGCGGCCGGCGACAGGGCCTTGACGGTTCCGGTCGGCGTAAACGCCACAACTGCGCCAAGGCGCAGATTGGATCCGGCAGCGACAGTGACGGTGTCGCGGGAGTACAGCTGCGGCGCTTCGAACTTGAGCAGATCGCCCAGGTTCTGGTTTTCGAGGATGGCGGGCATGGATCAGCCTTTGCCCAGTTTGGCGACTGCGGCGAGCACGGGGTTGTGGGTGGGCGAAGCGGCAGCCGCTGCGGGATCCGACGGCGTGGCGCCCGCCCGATGACCGATTGGCGGCAACAGCGATCCGATCTCAGGGCCTGCGGCCAGTTCCGACAGCAGCGTTCGACGCACTTGGTCGACACCGGCGTTGGCATCGAGGAAGCCCAGCGCGCGATCAGCGCGACCGGCCAACGCGCACATCTCGACGATCAGACGTGCGTCGGCGAAGCTGCGGGTGACCGGGACGGTCTGGGCCGCGGTTGTCGGTGTGGCAGGCGCAGAGGGGACGGCGTCAACCTTCTCGACGTCCTCGTCGGGAACGTCGATGGGCTCCGGTACGTTGGGCGCGGGCTGCGCGGGTTTGTTCGGAAACGGGATATCGCTCGATACAGTCGACATGGTGATGTCCTTGATCGTGGGGGAGGGTGTCAGCAGTACGGCGTGGTGCGCGAGCCGGTTGACCGGCCTGGGGTGCGCCAGGAACTGGGCGAACTCGGCCACCGTGTCGTCGAAATCGCCGACGGCATCGGCCAGGCCGGCGTGCACCGCGTCTTCGGCGAAGTACAAGGCGGCCTCAGTCGCGCGAATCGCGTCGGTATCGAGTCCGCGCATCAGTGCAACGTGGTCGACGAACAGGTCGTAGAGCCGATCCACCTCCCGTTGCAGCCGAGTCAGCGCTTCTGGCGCCAGCGCAGCATGCGGCGAGAGATCGGCCTTGTACGCGCCGGCAAAGACCGGCGTGTAGCGGTAGCCCTGCTGCGCGTCGCGGGTGGACTGATCGACATGCATGGCGATCACTCCAATCGAGCCCACGCCGGCGGTGCGCGTCACGACCACTCGATTGGCGGCGGCTGCGATCGCGTAGGCCGCCGATAGCGCGGAGTCGACCGCCACGGCCCAGACCGGCTTGTGCTGCGCCAGTGTGCGCACTTGCTCGGCCAGTTCGAACACACCGCCAGCTTCGCCACCGGGTGAGTCGATCTCGAGCAGGACGCCGCGGACAGCGGGATCAGCGGATGCCGCCTGAAGTCGCGCCGCGAGTTCGGAGTAACTGGTCAGGCCAGAGGCAGCCTCCAGTCCATTGGTGCGTCGGACGAGCGTGCCGAACACCGGGATCACGGCGATCGACGACTGCGTGCGCACACTCGGCGCGATAACCGGCTCGAATGCTGCAACGCTGACCTGCGGTGCGCCGACACGCTCGCCGAGCACAGCCAGCAGAACATCGAGTTTGGCGCGCGCGAGCAGCAGTGGCGTGCCGATCAATCGGCCCGCCAGGTGAGGAAGCAACATGGTTCAGGCGCCTGGGGTCGTGGTGGCGTCGGACAAACGCTCGGGGTCGCGGCGCGGGTCGGTGTCGAACACCAAGCCGAGTTGATCCGCGCGCTGGTTGTCGGCGGCGATCTCACGATCGATGTCTTCGGCGTCATAGCCGAAGGCGCTGATCGCTTCGGAACGGCTGAGCAAACCGGAGCGAATCGCGGTCTTCACCGCATTGAATTCCTTCTGCGGATCGACCCACTGCCAGCCTTGTGGAATCCACTTTACCGCTTGCGCCTCCCGCTGACGGCGGGCGTAGTCAGTGATCGGCAGGGATCCTTCGAGCACGACCTGGGTCATCCAGGCCTTCCAGATCGGCCGGCATAATTGGTGCACGATGACACCATGCTGGATGGCCTCGACCCGGCGGCGAAACTCCAACAGACCGGCCCGAATCGAGCTGTAGTTCACCTGGGTCAGGTCGCCAGTGAGCTGCTCGTAGGTCACGCCCATCGCCGCCGCGACCGCGCGGAACTGCATGCGCAGGAACTCGGCGTAGCTGGCGCCTACATCGGCCGGCTGACTGAACTTGATGTCCTCGCCCGCCTCCAGGATCTGCATCGTCCCAGGCTCCAGGCCGGCGAGTGCGATGCCGTTCTCATCCGGTAAGCCTTCGCCCATCATCTGGTCTTCGGGCTGCACTCGCGTGATGAAGCCGGCGAACATCGCAGCCGTTTTCTTGCGCACCAGTTCGGCATCGTCGTACTGATCCAACTCGTGCAACTTGACCAGCGCGCGGGCCAGCCAGGGCTCGCCGCGGATCTGCCCGGGCCGCAGCGGACGAAACAGATGCACGATCTCGTGTGCCGGTACGCGCACGGTCTCCGAGCCGCTGCTGGTCGACATCGGCGCCAGGGCGCCATCTTCGGGATGCTGGCGGTAGAGGTGATAGGCCACGCGACGCCCGAGCGAGTCGAACTCGATGCCGGCGCGGATCGTGTTGCCGGTCGCGGTGGTCGTGTTCAACGTCACCGGCAGGTGTTCGGGTTCGAGCAGTTGCAGTTGCAGACCCACGACCAGGCCATCTTCGAGCCGTCGCGGGCGCAGGCGGATCAGGCACTCGCCACCTTCCAGCATCGCGCGACATGCCAGCGCTTGCAGCCCGTAGAAGTCGGTCAGACCTACGGCGTCGGCTTCAGGAACCCACGCCGACCACAACCGATGGATAGCCTCGCGCAGCGTCTGATCGACCACCATCGACTGCGGCTTGATGCCAGTGCCGATCGCGTTCGAGACAAAGGCCTCTAGCGCGGCATTGGCCCAGGCATTGCGCCGTGCAATGTCGCGGCTCTTAGCGCGCAAATCGGTCTGCGTCGCCAGCATTGCGGCCACCGCGCCCGGGTTGCCGGGCGACCAGGCCAATGAACGTCGACCGCGGCCGGCGGCGTCGTGGACCGGAAGTCCCAGCCACTTGCGGGTGGTACGCGCGACGCTGGCAAACCAGCCGCGCGAGTGGCTGTGCATCACAACCCCTTGCTGGTCGTCACACGAATCTGCCTCGGAGCGCCCGGCCACAGTCCGCTATCGCGTGCCTGCTCGAATAGTCCACGCTTGACCTCGCGGATCGCCGCCTTCAGCTCCTCGACGGACCGGTACTCGACCATCTTGTCCTCAAAGCGGACGCGACTCTCGCCGCGCGCCAATGCCTGCTCAAGTGCGGCGAGTTGGGCTTCGGTGTAGGCCATCAGGTGTAAACCACCACACTCACTTCAGCCGAATCCGCTGGCGTGCCGCTAGTGGTGACGACCGACAGCTCCAACGATCGCGCCGACTTGGTGTCGCCACGGACTCGGGCGATCGCCAGCTTGATCGAGCCTTGCTGCCCGCTGTTGCGTGCGAACGCGTGCCAGCAGTAGTCCGCGTGCGGTAGCGCGGCCTGAAAGTGAACTCGGTAGCGCCCGACGCCCTGGCGTTCGACCCGAGCGATGTTGAATCCTGAGCGCAAGACGGCCACCTGGCCTTCCGTCGCAAAGCAGGCCCAGGCCTTGGCCACGCCGGGATGACCCGGCGTGACCACGGTCTCACCTGGCGGAAGGCGCCCTTCGAGAGCGCCGATCCGCTGGCGAGTAGCCTTGAGCTCGAGCGCAATCCGCGTTGCCAGACTCGCGATGTTGCGAACGAGGCTCATTGGCTTAGGCCGCCAGTGCGTCGCGGAACACCACGACGAAGTCGACCTCGGTGTCGCCGACCGCCTCGGCCGAGACTGCGCCGATGTTCTGGCGGGCCTGAGCCTGGGACTCGACGGTGAGTTCCTGCGGCTCGTCATGGCGCACGCGCGACTCCAGCGCACGAGTCAGCGCGGCAATGCCCGAGGCGTCGCCGGCCAGCGCGTCCTGGAGTTCCTTCAGCGTGTCGAAGGCGCCGTCGGCACCGCCCAGGATGTCAGCCTTGAGCTGGTCGAGGCGGCGGACGATGCCGGACGCGGAGAAGGTTGTGCTGACGGCGTTCGGGTTCTCGTCGTCGATGATGTTCAAACCCGGCGTGACATCGATCAGCGCGCGGACTTCGTTGATGGCGGCCACCAGGTTCGACTGGTCGCGGGTGGTGAGTTCGGTGGGATTGCCGAGGTCGCGGCGGATGGCCTTGAACTCGGCGGCGAGTCGGAGAATCAGGGATTCGATACGGGAGACGAGCGACATGGGTGTTTGTAGTCCTGTGTTGTGGGATTGAGATCTGGCTCAGCGCCCGCCCAGCCAGCGACTGCGAATCAGGCGTCGGCCAGATCGCTTCGTGGATGCGGCGGCCCGGTCGGCCAGATCGGCGACCGGGAGTTCGGTGGATGACGAAGGGGTGATGCGTTCGGCGACGCCAAGCTGGCGCTGCAGTTCGCTCCAGTGGCGTTCTTCGAAGCGATCCAGGCCCGCCGCAGAGGCTGCGGCGCGCGCGTACACCAGGCAGTCGAGTGCCTCGTTGCGCTCGCGCAGCTTCTGCCACTCGCGCACTGGAAAGCCGTTACGGTTACGCCGGGTGACCAGTTGCTCGGCGCAGAGTTGCTGCACGAACTCGCTGTCGACTTTCGGCAGGTGGATGTAGCCGGGCGGATAGGCCACGTCGCCCTGCGAATCGGTCTCGACGGTCTTCTTCAGACACGTCGTGATCTCGAGCTTGGCGATGCCGGTGGCCACCGCGTAGATCTTGATGCCGCGCTTGAGCTTCTTGCCGCCGATGCTGACGTCGACCGCGGTCGGCGTGCCGATCAATGCGGCGCCACGCGCCACGCCCTTGACCGCCATCAGTCGCGGATCCTTGCGGGCGCGGACGAATGCGTAGACCTGCTGCGTGGCAAAACCGGCGTCGATCGCGAAGCGCGCCAGCGGAATCTCGGCGCCGCTCTCATGGGTCCAGCGCTCGTCGATCAAGTCGGCGAGTTGCTTCCACACCGCATCGTGATGGGTCTCGCCCATCATCACGCGGTGCTCGATCAGCCAGCACTCCTTACCAAATCCATAGGCCCAGATCGAGGCTTCGATGCGATCCTTCTGCACGTCGGCGCCGCCCACCAGGAGCAAGCCACCAAGCGGCACGGTGCCGATTCGGTAGTCCTCGCGACGTTCAACCAAACGCTGCCAGTCGGGCGCGTCGCCTTCCTCGACCCAGGCTTCGCCGAGTTCTGTGTTCTTGAAGGTCTTGATCGCCGATGCCGATCCAGACTCCTTGCTGACCGCGGCTTCCCACGCGGCGGCAATGTCGCGCCAGGCGCGCCAGCCGACCGGGCTGTAGAGCGATGACAAATGGAAGCCCGCGGTCTTGGCCGGGACCTCCGACATCGCGCGCCACTCGCCATGTTCGAGCATCCAGGTCTTGTGGTGCTCGGCAATCGCGGTGTCGCAGGACTCGCATATGTACGCGGAGCTCTCCGGCGCACCCTTGTCCCAGCGCAGTTGCTCGAAGCGCAGCCATTGCCGATGCGAGCAGTGCGGACAGGGCACGAAGTAGCGGCGCTGGTCGCTGGACTCGTACTCCCGCTCAATGGCCGAGGCCCCGGCAATGGTCGGGGTCGAGACGATGAAGATCTTGCGCCGAGCGAAGGTGCGCGTGCGCGCCTCGGCCAGCGAGATCGCATCGCCTTCGCCCTCGACGTCCAACGGATAGCCGTCGACCTCGTCTAGGAACAGGTATCGCACCGGCATCGAGCGCAGCCCCACCGCGCTGTTGGCGCCGGTCATGACCAGCACGCCGCCGCGGAACTCCTTGGCCAGGATCGTGTTGCCTGAGTCGCGCGAGCGCGCTGGGGCGATCAACTCGGCCAGCACACCCGACTCCTCGATCAGCGGATCGATTCGCTGCTTGGAATTGCGCTTGGCCATCTCGACTGTCGGCCACACCGCCATCATCGGTCCAGGCGCGTGGTGGATGACGTAGCCGATCCAGTTCGAGCCCATCTCGGTGGCGCCCAACTGAGCCGCCTTCATGAACACGACTCGCTCGACCGCTGAGGTCGGCGACAGGCAATCCATGATCGCTTTCAGATACGGCGTGCGGCTGGTGCGCCAGCGCCCGGGTTCTGCAGAGGCCTTGCTCGACAGCATCCGGTGTCGATCCGACCACTCCGATACCGAGAGCAAGGGATCGGGCAGCAATCCTTCGCGCCAGGCGCGTTCTAGTTCCGCGGCGCCGTCATAGACCGAGTCGCTCATTCGACGCGCGGGCGCAGTTCGCCCAACTCCTGCAAGTGTTCGCGCACGGCCGCCTCCAGGGCGACGTGCAAGGTGTGCGGATCAACGCCGAGCCGCGCCGCCATCTGCGCCGAGATGCGCGCTGGCCAGTTCAACCACGCATCGCGCTCGGTGCGCGCGAGCTTGAAGATGTGCGCGATAGCCTGGTTGCGGTCGACCAACTCGCCCTTGAGGCGAGCCAGTCGCACTTTGTTCGTTTGTGCCTTGACCACCTCGTTGACGGTGCGCGCCTGGAGCAGCGACGCGCCGCCGGTGGGCAGCGTGGCGGTGGCATCGCCAGTCGGCGTGCTGTCGGCCGGAACGGGGGCACGCGCAGCCCGTGTGCGCGTGCCCACGCGCGGCGCCTCGGTGTTGCGCGACCACTGCGCATCGGCGCGCGCGGCGTCGAGCGTGCCGTCGGCCTCTGGCGTGATGCGTCCCGCAGCGATGGCTTTGCGAACCGCGGCGTCTGACACGCCCCGGTGGCGCGCATACGCGCGGATCGACAGTCCCATCGGCTCTTTTCAATCCAGACAAACTTTCGACGAAAAGCGCTTGGCTTCACTCCCGAACAGCGTGTTCATGTGTCCCGCAGCAAGCACATCCACGCCATCACGGAGCAGCACCATGAGCACGACAACCCGCGACCGCCAGGAGATCGTCGACGAACTCGGCGAGATCCAGTCCCAGATCCTCGAATCGGTTGAGCAAGCCCGCGCACTCCTGCGCCGCAACGAACTGCAGGGGGCGCTGATGCGCGCTGAGTCCTACTGGATCGCGCAGGTCATCACCGCGATCAGCAACAACCACGGCTACCTCGGCAAATCGATGGTGAGCCTGCAGGACACCATCGAGGAAATCGAGAACGACGAAGACTGACGCCCTGCGCCGGGCGGGGACCTCCCGCCCGGTCTGGCCATCGGATTGCGCTTGGCTTCACCCACGAACAGCGCATTCATCACGCGCCACACCCAACCCGACCACGGAGCAACACCATGAACACGAATCCACTGACCCCGGCACAACACTTCATCCTGGCCGCCGCCATCGAGCACCCCGACGGCCGAATCGAACGATTCCCGGACAACATCAAGGGCGGCGCGCGCACCAAGGTGCTGGACGGCCTCTTCAATCGCGCACTGATCACGCCCAATGGCGAGGGCTGGCGCGTCGCCGCCGAAGGCTACGACGCACTGGGCGCGCCGCGTCCAGGTGCCAACGCGCGGCGGATCTCCAGCTTCGAAGCCAAACTGGATGAAATCATCGCCGCCGCCGAAAGCACGGACGCCCCGGAAGCGCATCCTGAGCCCGACGACGTCGACATCGAAGGCGAAGTTGCCACCGCCGAGGCGACCTTCACGGCCCCGGCCACGACGCCGCGCACGCGCGAGAACAGCAAGCAGGCGGAAGTCATCCGCATGCTCCGGCGTCCCGAGGGCGCGACCATCCGCCAGATCTGCGAAGCCACCGGTTGGCAACAGCACACGGTGCGCGGCACCTTTGCCGGCGCCTTCAAGAAGAAGCTTGGCATGACCCTGACGTCCGATAAGCACCCGGGCGCGGAACGGGTCTACCGCGCCGCCTGAATCAGCATCGGGAAGCCAGGCGGAAACGCTTGGCTTCCTGCTTGAACAGCACGTTCATGTCCCAACCACCACACGCCCGGAGCGCCCCATGATTGAGAACTTGAACGTCCGATTCGTCCGCAAGCCGCACGACCTCGACGACGTGCTCGACAGCATCCACGCTGGCGACTTCGCCAATCGCATCGAAATCCAAGCGCGCAAGGCGCTGACCGAAATCGAGTACGACGAGTTCGCCAGCGCCCCGCTCGCAGACCGCGAATGGTTGGCGGGGCTGGGTGGCTACCTCGAAGGCAGCGGGCGCCGCGTCGTTGAGGTCACGGCGCCGAATCGCACCACGCTATATGTCGACCCTTCCGGATCGAACTACGGGCGCTACGTCGGCCTCCGCGTCGACTGAGGGCCCAAGCCATGACCAGCAACGTCGATTTTCATCTGCAGCAACTGCACCTTTTGGTAGGCGGCACCATCACCGCCTTGGCCCGAACGGGCCCCGGCGAAGACGCCTTCGGCGAGGAGTTCTTCGGGCTGGTCGTCACGCTGCCGAACGGCCAGCGACGGACGCTGATTCTGCTGTCCGATGCCGAGGGCAACGCGCCGGGGAGTTTCGAGATCGTCGATTGAACGAGCTCGAATTTGCTCGAAGATTCTCCGGCAGAACGCTTGGCTTTGGTGTCGAACAGCGCGTTCATGGGCTCGTCGCCACCCACCAACGCCAAGGAGTCGATCATGACCAAAACGACCAACGAGATCCCCGCCACCCGCAACGAGGGCTGGGGCTTTTACGGCACGATGAACGAGCACGCCGAGGCCGCATGGCCACTGGCCATGACCGCCGTCGCCAACGCCACGGGAGAATCCCTCGACACCGTGCGCGTGTTCCTCGACAGCCGATTTGGCCGCCACTACGCGGACAACGTCCTGGATGCCTTCGACGTCGGCCGCAGCCTGCCGGACGCCATCGACGCCGCCACCAGCAAATGGATGGCGTGGACGATTGGCGGCAGGACCAGCATGGATTACGGCATCCCGCGTGGACTGCCTTACCTGACAGGCTTTGTGATCCACTGCGAAATTTGCGATGAAATGGCCGCCTGATGAATACGCCCGCCACCGAACGGGAGCAGGCGCTGCGGTGGCTGATGGCCAACCGGCGTCCGGACGTCTCCATCGAACAGGCCGTGCGCTTGATGTGCGCGGCGCTGCCCCGCGATCTCACCACGATGCAACTACTGCGACGCATCGCGGAGGAGGAGGTCGCCAAAGAGCCTTCGCACCGATTCAGCTGGCGCATGCATCCTGGTCTGCCGCCGCGCGGATAGCCTTCTTGCCGGTGAAGTCCTCCCAACGCCGCACGATCACGTCGGCGTATTTCGGATCCAACTCCATCACACGCGCCACGCGCCCGGACTTCTCCGCGGCGATCAGCGTGGTGCCTGAGCCGCCGAACGGATCGAGCACCACATCGCCCGGGCGGCTGGAGTTGCGCAGCGCGCGCTCGACCAGCTCGACGGGCTTCATGGTGGGATGCAGATCGTTCTTTTGCGGCTTCTTGATCTGCCAGACATCGCTCTGGTCGCGGTCGCCGCACCAATGGCGCTGCGCGCCCTCGGGCCACCCGTACAGGATCGGCTCGTACTGGCGCTGGTAGTCGGCGCGGCCCAGCGTGAACGTGTGCTTGGCCCAGATGATGAAGGTCGACCACTTGCCGCCTGCGGCGCGGAATGCGGCCTGCAGCACGTCGAGTTCGCTTGAAGACATGGCGACGTAGATGCCGCCGCGACAGTGGGCCAGGATCGGCGTCAGCGCCGCCAGCAGGAAATCGTAGAAGCCGTCGCCGAGGTTGTCGTTGAGGATCGCGCGGTCCTTGCCACGCAGCTTGTCCTTGGCGCTGTTGGCGTAGTTCACGTTGTAGGGCGGGTCGGTAAACACCATGTCCACCGCCTCGCCATCGAGCAGCGCGTCGTAGCTCGCCGTCACGGTCGCATCGCCGCAGAGTAGCCGGTGTGGGCCCAGTTGCCAGACGTCGCCGAGGCGCGATACCGGCGTCTCGCCGACCTCGGGCACCGCATCCTCGTCGGTCTCGCCATCGTTGACCGGCTCGTCGCCCGCCATCAACTCGGCCAGCGCATCGGCGTCAAAGCCGGTCAGGTCAAGATCGAAGCCTTCGCCCTGCAGATCGGCCAACTCCACGCGGAGCATGGCTTCATCCCACTCGGCGTTCTCTGCGATGCGGTTGTCTGCGATGACCAGGGCGCGACGTTGGGTCGCCGTGAGGTGGTCGAGAACGACCACCGGCACCGACGCCAGGCCAAGTTTCTGCGCGGCGGCCAGTCGCCCGTGGCCGGCGACAATCACACCATCGCTGCCGGCAAGAATTGGATTTGTAAAGCCGAATTCCGCGATGCTTGCGGCGATCTGCGCGACCTGAGCGTCCGAATGGGTGCGTGCGTTGCGGGCGTACGGGATCAGTTTGTCGGTGGGCCACGGCGCGATCTTGTCGGCCAGCCACGACACGCTCACGGCGACTCCGGCGCGGCGCGCGCGGTGGCGACAGCAGCAAAGGGTTGTCCGGTGGCTGCGAGGCGCACCGGCTCGTTTGGAAAGTTCTGCTGGAACCGGCGAATGGCCACGTCGACATACTCGGGCGCGATCTCCACAGCGCGCGCCACACGTCCGGTACGCTGCGCTGCGAGGATCGTCGTGCCGGAGCCGCTGAACGGCTCGAACACGATCTCGCCCTCAGCTGAGTAGGTCTCGATGACGAACTGGGGCAGCGCCACCGGAAACACCGCAGGATGGTCGATGCCTTCGCCGATCTTGCCCTTGTGGCGCATGACCCGGATCACCGAGTCGGGAATGCGATGGTCCTGCGTCGGTTGGCCAGCATGGGTCCAACCACCGACATCGCCGTCCCTGCCGCGCAGGGCAGTCGACGAGCCATCGGCGCGCAGGTGGGTGTCTTGCCCGGCGAATTTGCAGGGCACGGTCTTGTTCGGCTTGCGGGTGTCGCGGTTGAGATGGAATACAAACTCGAAGCTCGGCGCAAGGCGGCCGGCCCAATCGCCCGGCATACCCGGGCCCTGGTCCCAGACGTACCAGGCGAAGCGGCGCCAGCCCTGCGTTCGCATCCATCCGAGCCAGGCATCCCAGTAGGGGATGAACTCGTTGTCGCGGTGGATCAGGCCGAGGTTCACCAGGACCTGACCGTTCTCGGCCATCGGCAGGTGCGCAAAGACGCCGCGCATCAGACCATCCCAGTCGGCAATGCCGCCCGAGGTGTAGTCGCGTTGGTTGCCATAGGGTGGCGAGGTGAAGCACACGCCTGCGCGCTCGCCCTGCATCAGCGCGTCGATGACGCTGCGGTCCGCGGCGTCACCGCAGATCAGGCGGTGCGCGCCGAGCAACCAGACGTCGCCCGGGCGCGATACCGCGACGGTCGGTGCGTGGGGCACGTCGTCGGCAGCGTCGTCTTCCTGCGTATCTTCGTCGCCTTCCTCCGGATCGGCGGCATCCGTGTCAGCGAGCAGCGATTGCAGCTCGGCGTCTTCGAAGCCCGTAAGCGCGAGGTCGAATCCGGCCTCGGTGAGGTCGGCCAGTTCGAGCGCCAACATTTCCGCGTCCCAACCAGCGTCCAGCGCCAGGCGGTTGTCGGCAATGACGTAGGCGTGCTTTTGCGCCGGCGACAAGTGCGCCAGTTCGATCACCGGCACGTCGGCCAGTCCCAGCTTGCGTGCGGCCGCCAAACGTCCGTGGCCCGCGATGACACCCTGCACCGCATCCACCAGAATGGGCGTGGTCCAGCCGAACTCGGCGATGCTTGCCGCGATCTTGGCGATCTGCGCATCGCTGTGCGTGCGCGGATTGCGGGCGTAGGGGATCAGCGTCTCGACCTGGCGGTACTCGACGTGGAGCGAATTCACGCTGATGCGGGTCCTGAAAATGAAAAACCCGCCGACGAAAGCCGTGGCGGGTGGAGTGGAATCGAAGGTGAGAGTGCGAACCGGGTGCGAACCTGCGAACCGTGCGAACCTGAGTTCGCAACCAGACGCTAGCGATGTATCGCGCTCGTCCCCCCCGTATGGAACTTTCCGCAGGAAGGACCCCTTTTCGCCCCGGCAGCGTGGCTTTTGCGCCACTGTGGCTTCATCGCCACTGCCACCGAGCATGGATGGAATCCTACGCCGGATCGCCGGAATTGTTGCGCGGCCTCATCGCCGCGCATGTCCCACCATGACCGCTATCGCGACGAGCGACGCGCTAAAACACGCCAAAACGCTACCGGATAGACACGGTGTTGAGTCTCGTGGCAACCGATCCAAGTGCCGCCTGCCAGCGCCGCCACGCGGTGCTGCGGTCGCAGGCGAAGCGGATCGTGATATCGCGCCAGCCGTAGCGCTTGGCGCGCATCCACACCAGATGGCGCTGCTCCTCGTCGAGCCACTGCACCCAATGCATCGTCTCCAGCATCCGGTCGATGGCGCCTGGCGACGGCGGGAAGGGGCGATAGACTTTCTCGTCGGCCGAGAAGGCTTCCCAAGCGTTGCGCGCGATCACCGGCCAGGTGCTGAAGTAGCCGGCCACACGCACGGGCGGCAGGCGACGGCTGGTACTGGCCGCTTCTTCGAAGCGTGCGGCCACCGCATCAATCGTCCAGGTCCGGTCAGCCACGGCGCGCGCCTCCGTACAGTCGTTCGCCGATGGCCTTCACGAACTCGCGCTCGAACAGATCCAGCCGCTCGTCGGCGACGTTGACCACGAGGATGTTTTGGTCGCGCCATCCGCGTTGCTTCATCGCATCGAGATCGGTCACCTCGGGTTGAATGCGAGCCAGAGGACAACGATAGGTCGGCATCGGAATCTTCATCTCAGACCTCCTGAACCAGACGGTGGTGGGCAAGGGCCCAGCGCAGCAGCGCCAGCGCGTCGGCTTCGTTGTCATCGGTGGGCGCATGGCCGAGTGCGCGCATCGCGCTCAACACGTCGTCCTTGGATGCGTTGCCTTTGCCGCTGGCGTGCTTCTTGATCGTGCCGACCGGCACGCCCTGGTAGGGAATCTGGTGGTGCTCGCACCACGCGGTGAGCGTGGCAAGGAAGCCGCCGTAGGCGTGTGCCGCGTCGGTCGAGACATGCCGGCGCACTTCCTCGAAGTACAGCGCATGGATACCGCCGGTCATGTCCTTGAGTTCCGCGAGCCAGCGCTTGAAGCGCAGGAAGCGCATCCCGCCGCCCTCGAAGCGCTGCGGTCGGAAGCCCGCGCTGCCGCTGGTGATCGCGCCGTCGCTGCCGCGCAGCGCCCAGCCGGTGGTGGTGCCCAAATCGAGGGCGAGAATCGTCGTAGTCATGGGTGCAGTCCTCAAATGGCTTTCGGACTGACGCATCGGACGGATCACATCGAAACACCCCATGAGGTGCGCGCACGTCTCGCGCGCGTAGGAGTTACGACGTAGTCCGTCACATCCGTCAGGCGTGTCTGTCGGCATGGCGGTCAGTTGTCGCCGTAGGGGGTGTAAGCGGGCGTGGGCGGACTCTTGAGGCCGATGCCGCGGAAGCCGCGCAGGCCCACCGTGTTGCGCCACTTCTCGACGCCACGGGTGATGAGCAGGTCGGAGAACCGCTTCTGCGATCCGATGAACTCGCCTGCGGCGTCGGCCCACTGCTTCCAGTCGGTGAACAGCTCGGCGGTCAGCGACTTGGCGTTGGCCTCGCGCACGCAGCGCTCGTCGAGCCAGCGGCCCAACGCATCCTCGGCCTCGAAATACTCCTCGGTGGCCTCGAGCACCTGCTGCGGCGGATCGAGCCGACCCAGGCGCTGCCAGTCGAGGCAGCCCTGCACGGCCCACGCGAGGATGCCGTCGCGTTCAGCCAGCAGCTTCTGCTGAAGGTGTTTGTCGCGGCGCTCGGGCGGCACGGTGATCGTGAACGGGATCAGGTGCAGGCGCCGCTTCATCGCTTCGTCGATGTTGCGGATGGCGGGCTTGTGGTTGCCGGCCACGACGAGCTTGAATTGCGGGAAGAACTCGAAGAAGTCCTGACGCATAAAGCGCGCGGAGATCTTGTCGCCGCCAGTGAGATTCTTGACCTTGGACTCGGCCCAGCGTCGACCTTGCTCGGTTTCAATGGCTGCCACGAAGCGCGCGCCGCGCAGGCCCGCCATATCGGTCGGATGGCGGTCGGTGCGCGTCTCCATGAAGGTGTCCATCGGCGCATTCGCCGCGTAGTCGCCGTGGATCGTGGCGAGCGTGTTCACGAACACCGACTTGCCGTTGGCGCCGGTGCCGTAGAGGAAGAACAGCGCGTGCTCCTGAGTCGATCCGGTCAGCGTGTAGCCGGCCATGCGTTGCAGATACGCCTGCAGATCGGCGTCGCCACCGGTGACCTCGGTGAGGAACTGCCGCCAGGTGGCGCAGTCGCCCGCCGGGGTCGCCGTGGTGATCTTGGTCATGCGGTCGGCGCGGTCGTGGGGGCGCTTCCTGCCGGTCCGGAGATCGACCACGCCCCCCGGCGTGTTGAGCAGCCAAGGGTCGGCATCCCATTCGTCGGTTGTGGCGGCGTGCCGGCGATCGGCGCGCGCAAGTCGTTCGACGCCGCCGACGGTGCCGGCGGTGGCGAGTTTGGCGGCGATCTTTGGGTTGTCGGCGTGGACGGCTGCGTGGCGGCAGACGCTGCGGGTCAGGTCGGTCGCCGCCAATGTGTCCTCGGTGCGCCAGCGGTGACCGTCCCATACCAGCCAACGCCCCCACGCCGCCACATAGCGCCAATCGCGGTGGTAGCGTCGGGTAAAGGACAGCGCCAGCGCATCCTCAGTGCCCCAGACCGACTCGTCGCTGCTGACCACAGACTCTGGCTCGTCGTCGACGTTGTGGATCTGCAGACGCGGGCCGCGGGTGAGGAAAGCCGCGACGTCGAAGCCTTCGGTAAAGGCGTCTGCTGCATCCCAGCCCTCTGCTGCTTCCTCAGGTGGATACAAGAGGTGGCAGCTCTTCGCGCCAGCGGAGAGGATGGCCTGGGCCGCGTGCGTCGCGTACTCCCAACCCGGCTTGTCGCGGTCAGGCCAGATCAGCACCGCTTTGCCCGCCAGCGGCGACCAGTCCGTTTTCTCGACAGGCGCATTCGCACCGTGCATTGCCGTGGTGGCGCAAACGCCCCTGTCGATCAGCGCCTGCGCACACTTCTCGCCTTCAACCAGGACCACTTGTGTGGCGCCGGTCATGCCCGGCTGGTTGTAGAGCGGACGCGGGTCGGGCGGTGTCATCTTGCGACGACGCGCGTCCCAGGGACGGAACTCCTTCTTGCCGCCAAGCGGGTCGTAGCGGTAGACGACCGCGATCAGCTTGCCGTTTGCATCGAGGTAGTTCCACTTGGCGGTCGCCGGCCCCAACTCATCGACCGGTGCATCCTTGCGCGACGTTCTTCGTTGCATCGGAGGAACGCGCCCGGCGAGGTCGGCAGCCGCGTCGAGTACTCGCGGGAAATCTGCCAGCGCGTCGATGCCGCGCGCGGCGGCGATCAGGTCGAAGATGTCGCCACCGTCGCCGGCGGCGCGATCCGTCCACAGTCCGATCTTTTCGCCGGTGAGCACGACTTCGAGGCTGTCGCCGGGGCTGCCCAGCACGTCGCCAATGAGGAAAATCCCCTTCCTTTTTCTGCCTGCTGGGAATAGCTCAGACAGAACGCTCTCGATCCGTGCGATCAGAGCCGCGCGGACCTCATCGCGTTGCGTGCCGCGCTCATGCGCAGCGGGTGTGGGGCTGTCGTTGAAATCAAGCATCGACGGACTCCTGGGATCGCGAGTCGTCCGGCTGCTGGGCGTGCATCCACGCCATAAGCTCGTCGAGCTTGAAGCGCACGAGCTTGCCGACCCGGTAGTGCGGAATCCCCCGGCGCTTGCGTTGCTGCTTTTGCACGAGCCAATGCAGCGGCAAATTGAGGCTCATGGCGGCGTTGCGTGCATCGACCAGCTTTTCGCCGAGCACGTGACTGACAGATCGCGACATCATGCGTTCGTCCTCCAGCAACGATCTTGCCAGGGGCACATGCGACACTCGAAGTGGGTGGCGTCGTGGAAGCGGCGGGGTAGCAGTTCGCCGGCATCGGTCGCACCAATCACCCTCACCGCGCGGTCGGTCATCTGCTGCGCGAGCGCCGCGTTGAAGGGCACGCGCTCGACGTAGATCTCCATCGAGTCGGCGTTGATCGCAGTGAAGATCGCCGGGTGCTCGTGGAGCTCCAGATGCGCCTGATAGAGCGCTACTTGTGCCGCGTACACGGGCTTGGAGACAGCGAGCCCCTTGGACTCGATGTCGCGCCAGGACTTTGCGCCCAGACACTTGTTCTCCCAAAGCGCCGGATACGAAAGGCTGTCCGGTCCGCCGACGATCACGCCATCGATGTGCCCGCGCAGCCTGCCGTTCGCATCGGCGAATCCGAACTGCTCACCGTTGGCTTGGTGCGTGCGAAGCTCGAATCCGGCGCCGCGCAGCCACGTCACCATGCAGTCTTCCATCACATGGCCGCGCTGGAAGATGCGCAGCATCCGCCCGTCAAAATCACGTCCATAGTCCACCGGCGCTTTGGCGTACTCGAACTGCAGCGCGCGCTCGCACTCCACGCCCAGACGCGAGGCGCCGAGGTAGTCGCGCGACTTCTCGTTCGCGCGCGCTGCCTGCAGACCGCGGTCGATGCGCGCCGAGACCTGGCCACTGACGCTCGCAGTAGCATTGAAGTCGAGTGTCATCGCGTTCTCTCCCAGAAAGCTTTGTCTTCCAGATCGGAGAAGTCGGTGAGTGGATCGCGGACTTCTGGCATTCCATGCACGGGCGGGGACTTCGCCATCTCGTGATGCGCCGCCATCGCGTTGGTGAAGCAGGTGACGATGGCGCCGATCACCTGCAGTGCCTCCTGCTCGGCGTAGTCGCCGAGCGGCTTGTCGAAACCGATGTCCTCGGCCGCAGCGCCGAAGGCATTCAGGCACTTCTTGAGGCAGGCGCGCTCGATCTCAGTGGCATCGATCATGTCGGTCTCCGGAATGGTGATTCCCTGGGAGCGCGCGTTCTTCCAGCGGCCATACAGGGCGTGAAAGGCGTCTTGGCAGCGGCGCGAGCAGAAGACCCAGTCCCAGGGGTGGTGGCGCGGATCGGTCGGCTTGAAGCGGGTGTCGGCATGGCCGAACCCGCGCGCCTGTCGTTTGCAGACCCAGCATTTCACTGGCCATCCTCAGGTCGCCCACGCCGGCTTGCCCGTGGGCGCGCGTGTCGGCGCGGTGGTGGCCGGTGCGGCAGCAGGTCCCGGTGCGGCGGTGGCGCGCGCCGTGGACGCGTGCGGTGCGCCGTGGGCGCGGGTCGGCACACCCATGAGGCGCGCGTAGTCCGGATGGTCGGGCTCAACTGCCAGTTTCACGACGTTGCGGTCGGCGCCCTTGGTGTCCTTCTCGACGTCGACGCGGGCGAGGAACTCCAGGCCGTCGAGTTCGTGGAAACCGGCGATGCGGCGCGCGGCGACCGCGGGTGGCGAGTTGTCCTGCGGAGGGACGTTGCGTGCGCTGTTGAGCGCGGCCCGAATGAAGCTGCGACCCATCTGGCCCCAGGTCGGGCCTTTGGCCGAGTACAAGCCGATGTTGCTCCACAGCTTGCGCTTCACGTAATCACCGCCGGTGACGACGAACTCGGCGGAGAGGTACACCGCGCCGGTCTCAAAGGACTGCGTGGCGTAGCCGCCCGTCCAGCCTTGCGACGAGTCGTCGTAACCACCGGGCTTGATGGTCATGCGGACCGGCACCAGCGTGCCCTTGGGAATCAGGTCAAATCCGTTTTGGGTGTCGGCGTCGTTGAAATCGGACCAGTTGGAAACATTGGGCGTGTTCATGGGTTACTCCTTGGAACCGGTAGGTGAGAGCGAGGTCGTGGCCGCGGCGGTACCCGCGCACTTGGCAATCAGCGCACCGAGATCGGGCGGTTCGAGCAGATCGAGGCGACCAGAACGATCCTTGGCGGGAAAACCAAAGGGGTTGAGCGTGTGGGTCACGAAGGCGCGGTAGGAGCTGCCGTCCTCGGCCTTGATCTCGGCAAGAGTCACGACCTCATCGACGATCCCTGGCATCTGCAGCCCAGTCTTGCTGCCTTCGATCTGCGGCTCGAAAACCCTGCGGTTGAAGTCGTCGAGACGCTCGTCGAGGATCGCGACGAAGACCACGTTCTTGCCGCGGGCGTGCTGCAGGTGCGTCAGTGCGCCGACCATTTCCTGCCCGAGCAGTCCGTAGGCCGCGCGCAGATCCGGCTTGCCGGAGCGTTCGCTGATGGCGCCTGGCTGCGACTTGCACCAGGTGAAGCACAAGCGCGACATCTGCGTGATCGAGTCGACGAAGAAGGTCGCGTAGCGGTCGATCTGAGCCGGGTCGCCGAACTGGCCGACGACGTGCTCGTAGTGCGCGACCGAGAACGCGGCCTCCGGCGGCAACGAGCGGTCCGGCCCGGCGAGGTACACGAACAGATCGCGGCATTCCGGCCAGGAAGCCGGGCGAATGGTGTCGCCGGGCCAGCTCGCTACCGAGAGATCGCCGGCTTCGATGTCGATGAACAGCGTCGTCGACGGCTCAAGGTCGCGCAGCCGGGTGGTCTTGCCGATGCCGGATTTGCCGAGCATCAGCAGCTTCACGCCTTTGCGCTCTGCCATCCGCTGCTGCGCAGAGATGATGGGGAGGCTCATGCGGCCTCCTTCAGCATCTCGGCGACCGCCGGATTCCAGAGGATCTGATAACCGCTATGGCCGTTGCGGGAGTAGGGCATCGCCTCTGCCCAGGCTTCTCCGGCTTCGGTCAGTTCCCACTCGTCGCGGTCGTTGCGAGTCTGCAGACCGTTGTCGGACAGCAGCCGGTTCGTGGCCTTGGGTGAGCGGTTCAGAAGCTTGCCGAGCTGGGTGGCGTTCAAGGCGCACATCGGCTCGTTGGCGGCCGGCAGCGCGCGCCGCAGAACCTCGGTGGTGATGCCAGTGTTTTCCTGGATGCAGGTCAGCATCGCTGCTGCCGCGATGCCCGCCTTGACGCCCGGCACCTTGGCGACCGCTTCGCCGATCAGCAGGATCGCGCTGACCCGGTCGTGGGTCGGTGCCGGCAAAGCCGCCAACTTGGCGCCGCCGAAATACGCGCCCGACTTGCGGATCGCCGGCAGAACTTCGCTGGTGACCCAGCGCTTGAACCGCTTGGCGGACTCTTTGGTGCTGCCCAGGATCAGGGCGTAGATGCCGGACTCGTTGACGTGATTGGCGCGCTGGGTTCGACCTAAGTTGTCGATGGCGTCCAGTTTCTGGACGTCATCCGAATCAACATGCGACTCGATGGCCTGGCGCGGATTACCGAACTCCAGGACGGAACAGATGTCGCCAACGTTGAACCAAGGCGAGCCCGCGTCGTCGACCTGTACGCGGACCGCGTGCGACTCGAAACTGAAAGGGATGATTGCGCTCATGATCAGCCCTCCAGGTTCACGTCGATGACGCGGTCGGCGCCGCGCGCCAGACGCAGGCGGAGCGCGGTGTAGAGGTCTTCCAGCGCCACGCGCTGGCGGGTGATGACGCTGGCCTCGCGGTGGAGCGTCTGAATCGCGAACGCCAACTCATCGACGGTCGAGGACTCCAGCGCGACGATTTCGCTGTGGCCAGCGGCGTTGCGGTAGCGGATGTCAGCAGGAAGGAACTCGCTGTACAGCGACGGCGCGCGCTGGCGCAGCAGTGCAACCGGATTGGTGCTCATGGTTTAGTCCTCGGAAACGGTGGTCAGGCGGAAGGTCGGCTTGCCCGGCTTCACGGTTCGGGCGGCGGCGAACTCATCGCGCAGGGTCGGCGGCCAGTTGTTGAACCGCGATTCGCTGACGGCGTAATCGACGTCGATGAAGTCCTCGACCTTTTCGCCGGCAGCGGCGATCCGCTGGGCGATGGCGGCGAGCTTCGTCTGGTCCCAGGACACGCGCTTGGGCACATCGACGGTCATGCGGATGCCGCCGTCGTCGATGTGCACCGTCCCGAAGTCCTTGCCGGTGTCGGCGCGCGCCGACTGGATGCGTTCGGCGTAGCTGCGGTCCAGCGCCGCATCGACTTTGGCGCGTTGTTGCTTGTGCCAGCCCAGGAGTTCATCCAAGTTGCGGACGATCTCGGCGAGGTGCGTTGCCGGCAGCGCAGCCAGGTCGGCGACGCTGAGTGCGGTGAGGCGGTCAGGGAGAACGGTGAGTTCAGTCATGGCCGCCACCTCAAGCCGAGGCGTGCTGGTAGGTGGAGTCGTGCAGCACCCGGCGCTCGAAGTCGATTACCGACTCCAGCGGATAGCCGACGCGCTTGGACAACTTCAGGTACTTCGGGCCGCGGCCTTCCGAGCGCCACCGCTGCAGAGTCTTGGGGCTCACGCCCCAGCGGTTGGCGACTTCGTTTTCGTTCAAGACCCGGCGGTCGCCGGGGGCCAGGTCGCTGATGGGCGGGGTACTGCGTGCTTGAGCTTGCATCTGTTCCTCCAATGATTCCGCTGCGGAATCGGTGGAGGCATTTCAGGTTTTCAGTGGCGAATTTCCGATGGACGCACTGGCGAATATTTCCGATACCAAACGTTCGCCAGTGATTTGCCAAGGGTAAAAACGGCAACGGCGAGCACAATGCTCGCCGTTGCGGCGGCGCAGATTTGGGCCGTTTAGATCAACGTTCTGGAAACCCGAGCATTCGGCGTTGCTCGTTCCAGTCACGCGGGATGACGTCGATACGGCCACGCAGCGCATGCAAGTTCACGTGGCGCGGCTGGCGACCCTCGACAATGGCGGTGATGATGTCGGGCGCCAGCAGCGTCATGCGCAGGATTTCCGAGACCCAGCCGCGTTCGAGCCTGAGCCTGCGAGACAGATCGCCGACGTGGGGATACCGGCCTTCGTCCAGCAGTTTCTGCCAGTGGAAGGCCTTGGACAGCGTCCTGATCATCGGTTCGTCGAGGCCGCCGACGGAAGTTTCGTTGGGCGCAGACGGCGGCGGAGTCAGTATCTTGCGGTTCTGGCGTCGCTTGATCGTCAGTGGGACCACGGTGACGCGTTGGCCGTCGCTGAAGTAGCTGCGAGGATCCGTCCCGGTCTCGATGGTCACCGCAAACCGCCGCGTGTTCTTGCTCATGCCGCCGCCTCCAGTTCCTGGTGCTCATCGACGAGCGGGTGAGAGCCGACGTCTGCGCCCAAGCCCATCCATCCGTCCTCGCGCCAGTGGATGTCCAAACCGTCACCGTGCAGTTGGATGCGCTCGATCAATAGTCGAAGAATTCGCTGCTGCTCGGCTGGGAACAGTTGTGCCCAGACATCCCCGATACGGCGCATGCCGACAACCACTTGGGCCTCGTCCAGCCCTGTGCCTTGCGGATGGTGCAGGCAGGCGCGCCACACGCCGATCAGTACCTCGGGCGCTGCCAGCGACGCATGGACCTGGGCCAGCACCGCACTTTCGATATCGGCCGCCGGAAGGTGTCCAATGTTGGGTACATCCGCGCGGCGCTGGGTGCCGGCAGCGTGAACCTTGTGCATCTGCGGGACGTAGTAGCGGTAGCAGCGGCCATTTTTCTTGCGCGTGTATGAGTGGATCATCCGTTGCCCATCGGGCGCGAAGAGCAGCCCCGCGAGCAATGCAGGATGCTTCTGCAGAAGATCGCGTGGCCCCTGCTTTCGGCGCTCCATGAACGCCTGCGCTGCGTCCCACGAATCCTGCGCGACGATGGCCTGGTGTTGGCCGGAATACGCATGACCGCGGTGGGTCAGATCGCCCAGATAGATCCGGTTGCGCAGCATCTTGAAGATGAACTTCTGATCGATTGCGCTGCCCGTCCGCTGGCGTCCTGTCTGGGTCACCCACGACTTCGTCGTGAAGCCTTGCAGCGCCAACTCGCGCACGATCCGCGCGGCTGATCCATGTTCGGCATAGCCGCGGAAGATGTCGCGCACCAGCGCGGCCTCGCGTTCGTTGACCACGAGTTTGCGCTCGACCACGTCATACCCGAGCGGCGGCACGCCGCCCATCCACATGCCCTTGGCTTTGCTGGCCGCGATCTTGTCGCGAATGCGCTCACCAGTCACCTCGCGCTCGAACTGCGCGAAGGAGAGGAGGATGTTCAGCGTCAGTCTGCCCATCGACGTGGTGGTGTTGAATTGCTGAGTCACCGACACGAAGGAGACGTTGTTGCGGTCGAACACGTCGACGAGCCTGGCGAAGTCGGCGAGCGAACGCGTCAGGCGATCGATCTTGTAGACGACCACGATGTCGACCTTCTTGGCCTCGATGTCGGCCATGAGACGCCGCAGGCCCGGACGTTCGACGTTGCCGCCTGAGAATCCGCCGTCGTCATAGCCGTCGTCGAGCGCAAGCCAACCTTCGTGTCGCTGACTGGCAATGAAGGAGAGTCCCGCGTCGCGCTGGGCCTCGAGGCTGTTGTACTCCTGGTCCAGCCCTTCGTCGGTGGACTTGCGGGTGTACACCGCGCATCGCTTCTTCGCGATCATGGTCGCGGGCGGCGCATAGGAAGTGCGTTGCGCTTTCATGCGCGCTCCTTGTTGGTGAGGCCAAAGAAGGCGGGCCCCGACCAGTGCGTTCCAGAGACATGCCCGGCGATGGCGGTCAGACTGGTGTAGCGCCGACCCTCGTACTCGAAGTCGTTCGGTCCGCGCACAAGGACGCGGTGCTCGACGTCGTCGAACACTCGGGTCAGCATCGTGCCGGGCAGCAGGCGGTTGGCATCGCGGCGCATCGCTCGGGGCAGCAAACCGGTCTCGCCGATGTCTTCGAGCTGCTTGCGAATTGATGGCTTCAGGCCGCCGAAAGCGCGTTCCTGCAGCCTGTAGGCAAGACGCGACTCCAGCCAAACACGCTGGTGGTGGCCGGGACGCTCGTCGAAATGCTCATCCCACAGCGCCCACAGCTGGTCCATCGAAAGGCGCGGCAAGTGGGCGACGCGGGAGGCGACCGAGATCGCGTCCGCGTTGGCATTGGGCTTCGACATTAGCGAACTCCTTTCTGTTGAGAGGGGTTCGCATGAACACGCTGGTGGCCACCAAAGCCAAGGCCAACCGCGCCCTCGCTGTTCGCCGCCGACGTAGCGTATTGGCGCAGTCGCAAGAACGCCGTGGCCAGCAGATCGACGATCTCCTGGTGTGGGTGCCGCGGCGCTTCAGGGATGGAGGAAGGTTCGTGGGGAAACATGGTGGGCGCTCGGTGGGAGAACGCTGCTCATGCTAGGAACCGACGCCGCTTGAAGTAACGGGAGTGAGCGGAGAAGCGCGGAGTACACCAATTGCAATACTGCAATCGCTGAAGCCGCCAGCTTTACCCCGGAGGCGGGGACAGGCTCCGTCGTCCGGCCCAATCTCGTCGATTTTTCCAGACGCGTGACCGCGCATCCGCGCGGAGTCGATGCGCCGCCCGTCAAGAGACAAAGTCACTGTCCTCCGCGCACCACCCTTACCTGACTGAGTCTGTCCCGGCGGCCGTCGCCGTCGCTATCGCCGAAGCCGACGCTCCACGCGTAATTCGCGAAGCCGGCACGTGGGGAGCTCGACCAAAAAACAGAACTCGGAGTGTTCGGAAACACCGTGTCGTTGATAGCTGGATTTGCTCGACACTCCTCGACCAGGCCTCGCAACTCCTTAATATTGGGTAGCCGCCAGTCGCCGTGCCCTGCATAGTTCACGCTTTCGGCCAGCGCGAGCGCGGACGACCAAGGGTGTGCGCTGGCTTCGCCAACGCAGGAGCTTCCGTTCCAGTTCTGACCCTCGCTGCAACGCTTCCACATCAACGCTGTACGGGTGTCGGTGACGGTACCGTTGCCGTGGTCCTGGTAGACGATACTCGGGTTGCTGGGCGGGATGTTGTTGACGCATTGCGCGGCAACGCATGATGGCGCGACGACCGCAAGAAAGAACGCGCAAAATGCAACCATCGAGCTTCTCATTGTTCGACTCCAGCAGGGACTTGAAGACTCGACGCGCAGGGTCGGCTTTGCATGTAGATCCTGCGCATCGCAGGACGTTTGAGTCGGGAGTTGATCGAGCGGTACTCGGACGCGCGCAAACAGTAGATCCGCCGGACTGCGCCATGAACCGTTGATCGTATCGCTGTGTGCAAAGCGTCGGGCGTCGGATTAGCCAATTCCCCTCCTACGCGCCGAGCCTGGTGAGGCGTCAGACCACGAATCTGTTCCGAACAGACGGCAGGCGTCCTCGCGCCCTGCGCACCCTCACAATTTGCGATTCTCATTGGTCGACGACCTGGAAGAGCACGATGCCTCCAGCCGGAAAATACCGACGCAGGGCCGGTGCTGTCCATGTTGCGGAAGACCAATGCGAGCTCACGCCTGAAGTACTCACTCCGTCAGTTTCCGCCACGCACCAACCGCACCCGATAGTAGGAGTTCCGGTTGGCGTTGCCAGCGTCGCCATTGTCGAAGTAGACGTCCCACGAGTAGTTCGAACTGCCGGCATGGGGCGAGCCGGACCAGAAATTAAAAATCGATGTATTGGGGAAGTAGTTGGTATCAATTGCCGGGTTGTGTCGCCCGAAATCGGCGATTCCCTCCAACTCTTTGACAGTAGGCATGCGCCAGTCCATCGCGCCGCATAGGCCTTGGGCGTTCACTGCCTGGGTAAACGTTTGCGTGTTACATGGCTGCGCGCCCAATGTATTGCCGCAAGAACTCGTGTTGCCGACACTGCCAGGGTAACCGTCCGGGCTGCTGGGGTTGTACCAGTTGTAAGTGTGGTTCATGTGCCGCTTTTGAGCGGCATTGTTGACTTTGACTTCCCAGACCAGACCGGTGAAGTTGTCGCGGGTGCAGGCCCAGTCGTTAGCCCCGCTGCCCAGTGCCGCACTGGCTGGAAGTGGCTGGCCGCCGTTGGATATCTTGGTGTAGTCGAATCCGGCATTACCCGCACCGATCTTGGTCAACTGCCCCGCCGCCGCCAAAGCATCGCGGCCATAATGGCAATCTTGCCCTGCCGGGTGCCCGACACCACCGCAGCTAACGGCATTGCCGTTGGTGGCATGTCCGCTCCAAGAGACGCCGGTATCGTTAAGCCTTCCAGTGACGGGTGGCGCGGAAGCTGTGGTAAACGATGCCGTGACGAAGCGCGGAACACCGCCGAGAACTTGCGCCATGGTGAGGCTGCACACCGTGGCCATGCCGGCACAAGCGCCGGACCAGCCGTTCCAAACCCCGCCGCCGACGAGTTCGCGCGTGAGCGTCACGGGGGTGTTAATAGCAAACGGAATGCTGCATTGACCGCTGCACAGCGCATTGCCGGGCTGCACCCGTACCGCGCCAGTACCAACGACCGCGAGATTAAGCGTGACTTGGTCTGGCACAATGAAGCTAGTGCTGAGGTACTCATATGGCCCGACGCGCCAATTGCACCAATCAGCGCTGAGGCCGCCGCAAGGTTTGAGTGAGGCCGAATGAAACCGTGAGCTAGGCGTGGCTTCATGCTTGATGCGAATGTTTGGACCGACATCGAGATCGTACCGCACCGGCACGAAATTGACCGCACCATCGTAGCGCGTCGGAGTGCCGCCGTTATCAACCACGATGGAACCAGGGCCGGTTATCTCCAACCGCAATTTGCGGGTGCCCGCCGGGTCCGGATTATTTCGTTCCAGCCAATCGAGCACACGATTCATCGTGTCGTGGGTGGAACGTCTTATATCGTTGTTAATCGCCAAGTCAGAATTGGCGACCAGGGGCTCAGCTCTATTGAGCCGATAAATTTGAGCACCGGAATGTTTGTAAGCAAATTCAAGCGTCTGTTTTTTCTTGGGCGTCACGCCACCCGGTATGATCGCTGCCTCGGGATCGATGCTGCCCAAAACCCGTTCATATACACAGTTGCCCACACCTACGCCACCGATAATGGTGAGTGCGACTGAACCTGCCGCATAATTACTGCACGATCCAAACGCACACGACTGCGCCGGCGCAAAACGCTGACCCTGGAAGGAAATCAAACCATCCCCTTCGTCATAACTACTGCTGCCGACCACAACATCGTTCAATCCGATCAGGCTTAAAGTGGGTACAGGCAGCGGATATGTGTTGAATTGCCGCAAAAGGCTTGGGATGGCGCCGGCCTGGGCTTCTACACCGTAAAACTCTTTGAGCACGGCCGCGGTTGGACCGATGAAGGGGGCGGACTCTCCCGCTTGCCAGACCGACGAGTCCGGCATCCAGTCAATGACGCTGCCAGCAACCCCCTGCGCGCCGATGGGCAACAATGTGTCGTTTAGCACTGCAATGCTGTTGGCGATACCGGAATGTGGGGTGCCTAAAGTCAACAGACTTTCGACATACGGATGGCGCGAACTGGCGCAGCCTGCAACCGTCCCGGATATCGCTGGCGCGTTGGGAATCAAGCCCTGCAAATAAGTGCGAGCCACCAAGCCGCCGAAGGAGTGCGCAACGATCCGCACTTTCGCGTTGTTGGAGGTTTCGCTTCGAATTGCAACAATAGCTGCGGCAAGATCAGTAGCAATATCCTGGAAACGTGCATTGGAGCGATAGCGAAATTCATAGGCGGCTATTTGACTGCCGGCCAACGGCAGGCCGTGTATCAAGCCAGGCAAATTGCCCCAAGTGCCTGAGCCGCCGCCAAATACTCCGTCCAATGTATACCCATGAATGAACAAGACAGGAATCTTGCCCGCACAGTCAGTATTATTGCATCGCGCAGCAAATGTCGAAGCCGTTTTCATGGTTGAAACTGGTCGGGCGGTGCCCAATGCCGGACAGATCATTTGCGCACCAACAGGGATCCGTTTGGATGGCACAACTTCACCAATGTCATTAAAGAACCTCACAAAAGTCCCGCCGAAACAGTTTTTCTCGGACCAGCCTGTTTCCCAGTTGGTGTCCAAACAGGCGGCAGTGGTGGAGCGCACAGCATTGCCCGGCGTGAGTAATACCGAGGGCAAGGCCAATATCCGGTCGCGTGGCTGAGTGCGAAACACGCGCACATTTTGGTTATTGGCGTCTTGATATTGCACCCACTGCACATCGGTGCTAGCGCTGAAACTTCCGTTAGCAATCTGCATGCCAAGGCTGTTGTCGGGCGTCCACAACGTACCACCGGCAACGCCGAAGGTCCCACTGCTTAGCACGCTTCCCGTAACAATTCGGTAGTTGTAGTCCAGATCGCGAAAGACATTGAGCTGCGCATTAGCGACGCGAATGCGCAAGGTGCCAGGCCCCACCGACTGTGCCGGTGGCACGCCATAACTGAGAGCGCCAGTGCTGCCGAGGCTGACCCATGCGGGGCCCTGCAGCAAGGTGTATTGCCAGCCGGCGGCGGGTGCCGGCAGGCTGGAACTGACGCTAAGCGTATATTGGCCGGCTTCGCCAATAATCCAGTCAGCATATTCCGCCGGCACGGTCAATTCGTTGACGCCGCCATTGATATTTGGAAACGTTAGCGCCCACCTGGGTTCCAGCGTGCCATCGGCCAAGTCTGCGGTGATCGCAGTAACCCAGTTTTGCAAGCCGCCTTCAACATCCACCGCAGGCTGCAGTGGCGCATTGACAACATTGGGGCTACCGTTACGCCAATCCGCATCGATCAACCCCTTGCCACTGAGCAAAGTCACGGCCGCGGCCAAACGAATTTCAGCGGTAGCGCCGGTCACCAGACTTGAGCCCGCAACCGCTGTCACCAAGGTTGTAATGGCGTTCAAGCGTTGCGGCGCATCGGGCCGCTCCAGTAACAACCGAAATTCACCGATCAGCGGCGCACCGTCCCACTCGCCCCCGTAAACGACAATGAAATCGCCCATTTGGATATTGGCGGCGGGGAACAAAGAGAAGGTGTTCCAGTCGCCAGTCGAAGCTGTCGCTTTGACGACCTCGCTGCCGCTACGCAGCTCGACCACCGCCCCGGTCGACGGCGAACTGCCTACGTCCTCGAAGCTGCTACGAAAAACGGTCTGGGCGTGCACCGCTTGGACAAGCCCAAAGGCCGCGAACAATGCAAGATATCTCTTCATTTCCACTTACTCGAGCGCGACCCAATTGGGGAGGAGGCCCACGGCGCAGCTCAACGTCAGTCGCAGCGGGCCGACTTGGTCACAGCTTAACAGACGATGAATTCAACGTTCGACCCTTCGCCTCCGAAAATCGCTGTGCTGGCCGCGCGCCGGAGAACGGGTCGGGACGAGCTGGGCCGACTTGGGAGAGTCGTCGGATCGTCCATTCTCAGATGCCGATGGATGCCCTTGGGCTTCAGCGAACCGGGAACTGACCGGCCCCGCGAAACTGGTCGCTGGTGTCGGGCACATGCTCGTCGTTCCACGAATCGTCCCAGTCACGCGGCTCCGCGCTTTCGAGAATCAAGAGAGTAAGCACACGATCCCGGCCTGCGAAGGTGTGCTTGAACTCGCGCAGCTTCATGTGTTCGCGCTCCTCGGCACACCACAGCGCGGCGGAGCATTCCACGCCATCGAAGCACTGCGCGATGGCGTCGGCAGCTAGCGTTCCGGCGAAGGGTTCCTGCGCAGACTCGGTCTGCAGAACGCGGGCGCGGGTCTTGCGCGCGCTGCGGCTGGGCCACTGGTACTTGAGGAAGCCTTGGTCCCAATGGATCAAGATCGCGCGCTGGTCGGTGGCCTCGATGAAGCGTAAGCACAGCGCCTCAAACGACACTTGGAAATTGCGCGCGATGTCGCTGAGCAGGTGCAGGGTGACCTTGCGCTGATCGCCGAGACGTTGTCGCAGCACATCCAGGGGCATCAGTAGATTGCTGGCAAACTCGTTGGCTTCGCGTTCGATGTTGCGGCCGTCGAACTGACCGGAGGCCACGCCGCTGTTGTCGCACTCGAGCCGACTCTGCAGTTCTCGGTGCAAAACGAAGTGGCCCAATTCGTGGGCGATGGTGAAACGGCTGCGCTCCGGACAGTCGGGGTGCTCTCTGTGCAGAATGCCCCAGACGGCATGATCCTCCGGGTTGCGCACGAGGCTACCTTCGAAGCTGCCGATGTCGACTGGCTTCGGCGGGAGAATCTCCCTAACGCCTTTGCCAAACGGCGTTGTGGGGAGCAGGTTTCGAACGAGATCGAGATCGGTAGCCAGCGATTCCGGTCGACTGTCGATGGCTCTTAGCCACGTCAGTACTCGACTCGCAGCCTGGAAGGCGTTCGGCGGTGTCGCTCTCACGGTTTCTCGCCGCCCTCGTTGCGGATGCGAAAGAGCATCTTCAGCGCGTCGCGATAGGTCTCCTTGTCCTTGTCGCTCATCCCGGCGTATTCCCGGAAAAACTGCACGTCCTCAGGCTTGGCTTCATGCGCCTCGCGCGGGGTGTCATCCATCAGGTCTTCGACGGTGACGCCGAAGGTCTTGGCGAGCAGGTACACGCGCTCGGCCGACGGTCGCTGGCCTTCCTTCATCTCCAGTTCCCAGATGTAGCCACGCGTGCAGCCGACCGCGTCAGCAACTTGCTGAAGAGTCTTGTTCTTGGCTTCACGCAAGCGCCGAAGCCGGGTACCGAATGTCGTTGCCATGGGTTTGCTTGTACCGGTCAGGTGTCTCAAAGATTGAGACGAAAGTATAGCCACGAGATACAAGATGGGGACAGAGCGCTCTCCCTGATTGACAAGCGCACAACGGATACCTAGCCTTCACATGTATCACGCCACATGACAAAGGCGAGGAGAATTACCTTCGAACACTAACAACCGTTGTGCCTGATCTCGTGCTGTCCAGATCGCCCTGCCAGTCTTTTGAAGGAATGCTCGCAATGAAGAAAACGTTTGTTGATGTCCTGCTCGAACTGCCGGTGGATGCAACCCTGCAGCAACTCCTTACCGAACACGCGTTGCCGGTGCCGCCGGGGTTCGCGTGGGATGATTCGCCCGTTACATCGCGTGCGCTCCTTGAATGTGTCCGCCAGTGGGGGGACATTTCCGCCAAGGATCGACTGGTCGGCGAGCTGGCCGCTTGCTTGCCGCTGGCTGACTCGCCGGGTCAGCAGGCGATCTTCCAGGTTGCTGCCAGCGACGGAAGTGCTTTGATCGGATTGGCGACCTGCAAGAGCGACCTGCATCGCGCATTCTGGCTCTACCGCCATCATCCTGCGCTGTTCGGCAACGCTCTCGACGCCGACTTTATCGAGCGTCGCGGTAGTCAGTCCCAGCAACATGCGCTGGACATCAAGCGCCACCCCAACACGACCAAGGCCGCGCTCACGGCCTTCAGCCAGGGTGTCTCCAAGTTCTACCAGCGCAGGCTGCATTGCGGCGACGGGGTCGAGAGCACCATCTTCCAGCGCAGTCCTGGCCTGTTCCTGCTGACAATCCATGTCAAGGACTTGGCGACGATGCATCTGGAGTTCCAGGGCAAGTCGCTGACGCGCCGTGTCGGCAATCCCAGCATCCACGGCATGCTGGAATATTCGGAGAGGACGGGCGTAGTCCGCACGCTGATCCGTGGTGGCGCTGCCTTCCATCAGATGCTGGCCGGCGAGTTCGCAACGCACGTGCTGGGACAGGCGGTGGACGCGAGGCGCATCAAGCCCGAGAAGCTCGACCTCACGCAGTTTCGCGCCGGCGTCGATTTCCCGCAGGCCATCAAGGATGGCTTCGTGGCGGTACAGCTCAAGCAGATCGCCGTGCTGAGTCCGACCGGCAGACTGAAGGTCGAGTGCACAGCAATGGCGGCGGCGGAGAATCAGTCGGTCACCGACCTTATGCATGACGAGTTGTCCGCGCCGCTGGAAGGCCAATGGACGGTGACCGCGGTGCAGATCAACCTCTACTACCCGGGAGAGGCTGGACGCCGGAACCGCGTCGTGACCGCCGAACTGACGAGCATGGGCCGACTGCGGCTTCCTATGCGCGATCCGGCCATGAAGGCCAACGTCGAGCGTTACCTCGTCGAGAAAGGCATCCTGGCGCGCGGCCAGACGCTGGACGCAGACGATTTCCCGCAGGTTGACGAGCGGCCACACTCGACGGTCGAGGGTTAACCGTTTGTCGGCGCAAATGGAGTGGGCGCTGGTGTGCCGCTTGTTCGCCACCGGCACACCCGTGATGAAGACGCGGCTGTCGACCAGTGAGATCGACGTGCTGTCGCCGCTTGCCAAGGCGGTGAAGCCAACGTCGCTCAATGTCAGCATCGTGCCGTGCCCCTACTGCGGAATGAACGGCGGCGAGGTGCGGCGCGGTCGAAACGGCGATCTGGAGTGCTGCTGTTCCGAGTGCGGCGCTGTTCCGGTCGATGCCGACGACCTGGCGGCGTTTGCGCTCGACGAGCACTGGCTACACCGAAAGCTCCGGGCCGCGCTGGACATTCAGTCGGATGGCGGATCTTCGCAGCTCGCGCCAAGCGCATGGATGCTCGGGGTTGCCGGGAAAGTGCCAGTGGTGCTGACTCGCGACATTCGTCGACTCTGGCGCGAACCAGGTTTGCTGGATCGATTGCGCGTAAACAACGGACCTGTGCGCGTGATCGCGCCGATACGCCAGATCTCTGTGGGTGTGCCGATAGATGCGGGGGTGGAGTACGTGGCGCTGGAGGAACGATTCCAACTGCGAGGCGATGTTGTCTCGTTCATTGGCGCACCCGGGGCCGGCGTATCGCGACGCAGGAACGATCCAACCGCGCCGGTGCACGGGCCGTTCTCGGGAGACTTCCGTCTGGTGTACCTGGATGGCGAAGACGCCGACCCGATTCGCTGCTCGAAAGCGCAGGCCGATGTGTTCCGGGCGCTTTGGGAATTCGAGGGCAAAGACCGCAGGGCGGAGGACGTGATGCAGCGCGCCGGGCGCCGCAGCAGCAAGCCCATCGACGTGTTCAAGGCGCATCCCGAGCCAAAGCGAGCCTACGAGGTGCTGGTCGTCACCAACCAGAAGGAAGGCTTGTACCGGATGCCTCGCGCGGCCCGGTGACCGCCGCCTCTCGGTTCTCTCAACCCGATTGCTGCTCCAATCGTCGCTGCCAACCGCTCTGCGCGACACACGAGGGAGCCGGCTTGAGCGGGCAAGACCAGGTGTTGGAGCATCGACGCCCAGCAAGCCCTCGTCAGTCAGAAAAGTGACTCGGTGCCTCGGCGGCTCGATACGCCTTACCGAGTAGAGGAACTGCCCCTCCAATGTTCTGCCAGATTCGTCCTGGCGCTACTGGGTGTCCTTTGTCGTTCTTGTCGGGTCGTTGAACTGTGTCGCCGTTCGAAGCCCACGTAGACTCTGAGCTTCTATCGTTTATGGCTCCTCAACCGGCGATTGCATCTGGATCGCAAGCGGGACCTCAACAGTGGCATCGGCCTCAAGGACGATGACGCCGCTTTGGGCCTGCGCGCCAGCAAAATTGGCAGTGACGACATAGGTACCTGCTGGAAGGTCCGAGAAAGAATATTCGCCATTGTCGTCTGTCAGTGCAACTTTGTCGCCAACCGCGACCGTGGCCCCGGCAACCGCGACCGTGGCCCCGGCAACGGGTTCATAGGTTTCCGAGTCTCGTACAAGTCCCGTTATGGTTCCCGCGAATACGTTCGCCGACAGACCTGTATAAACCAGTATAAGTCGCATCCAGAACTTCGCTTTCATGACGATTTCCTTTTGATAATAAGCCTGCCTAAGGAACCTCTGAACAAGTCCGAATATTCGTCATTGCGAGCGCAGTGAAGCAATTCCGGTCTTTGATTATAAAGGATAGGAAATCCAAAGCCACTTTTTGCGCACTGTGCGGCGCAGTGCACGCCGCGGGCTCATGCCGTCAAGCGTCCCGCACGCATGCCGCGCGGCCCTCTACTCCTCAGTTCCGGTGCTCGGCGGCGCTCGCGGAGCCCTCTGTCCCCGCGCCAGGCCCGCCTGCGGCGGCCTTCCCGGCGCTGGCGCTATTTCGCGGGCAAGCGCCGGCATCGACGCGACCGCGAAGTCGCTTTGCGTCGGTAGGGTTCGGACTTACCAGACCAGGTCCTGGTTCTCGTAGTCGGGCATGACGTCTACTGGCGGATCGGGGTGGCGCGATCTGACGGTCCAGTGATCTTCTTGTCGCTTCATGTTGCCGTCGCCAGGAGAGCCACGGATCGGCGCCATCCGGGGCGCGCGACCGAATTCCCTGCGCCTCCCGCTGACCGCCGTCTCTCGGTTCTCTCAACCCGATTGCTGCTCCAATCGTCGCTGCCAACCGCTCTGCGCGACACCCGCGTAACTCCCCGCCGTATCAGGGATTCTGCGGGTGCCAACTACG
>JANPJV010000301.1:0-83051 GCA_031425695.1 Rhodanobacteraceae bacterium
AAAAGCCGTCCGGTTGCCGGCGCGTCAAGTAGCGCCCGAAAGCCGAAATCGCCAACCGCGAAAGGACGCGGGCGCAACAAGACCTACGAAAAGCCGTCCGGTGGCCGGCACGTCAAGTAGCGCCCGAAAGCCGAGATCGCCATCCGCGTAACGACGCGGGCGCAACATGACCTACGAAAAGCCGTCCGGTTGCCGGCACGTCAAGTAGCGCCCGAAAGCCGAAATCGCCAACCGCGTAACGACGCGGGCGCAACATGACCTACGGAAGCCGTCCGGTTGCCGGCGCGTCTAGAAACGACGTCGGCGCAACGTACTTGCAAGAGCCGGAACGCGATCGCAATCGCAATCGCCAGCAAAAGGCCATTTCGCAGGCGGCTAGACTCTGGGGTTGCTTGCCTTGAAACGAACGCCGCATGAACGCCAGCGATTCCCTCACGATCCGTCCCGCCAGCGCCGCGGACGCGGCCGTGATTGCCGGGTTCAATCAGGCGATGGCGCTGGAAACGGAGGCCAAGGTCCTGAGCCCGAGCGTGGTCGAGGCCGGCGTACAAGGCCTCTTCGCCGACACGTCCCGCGGTTTCTACCTGGTGGCCGAGGAAGCGGGCGAGGTACTCGGCGGGTTGATGGTCACCTTCGAGTGGAGCGACTGGCGCAACGCCGATTTCTGGTGGATCCAAAGCGTGTACGTGCGGCCCGGCGCGCGCCGTCGCGGCATCTTTGCGCGCTTGTACCGGGAGATCGAGACCCGTGCGCGCGGCGCTGGCGCCTGCGGCTTGCGCCTCTACGTGGAGAACGAGAATCAGGCGGCGATGGCCACCTATCTCAGTCTCGGCATGCACGACGCCCACTATCGGGTGATGGAGCAGAGCTTCCGATGAGCGGGTGGTGGAAAGCGGCATATGGAGCGCTGTTGCTGCTGTCTGCTCCGTTTGCCCAAGCCGCCCAGCTGCGCATCCTGGTCGTCGATGCGACACATCTGCAGGAAGCGATGCCGCTGTACGGCGCGATCGATCGGCAGGCGGCGGCGCTGGCGGACGCGCGCGAACATCCGGCGGCGGCAGTCCAGCTGGCTGCTGACCTGCGCAAGAGCGAGGTCTTGACCGCGCTGCCCGAGGTCATCGCCGAGATCGCGATCGCCGCTGGCGCCGATCTCGTCATCGACCGCGCGCTCGCGCGCCGCATCGGCGAGGGCGGCTCGCAGGATGTGACGGCCGCAGTGCAAGAAGCGCTCGAAGGGCGCTATGCCGATCGTCCGCTGGAAGTCTTGCCGTGAGCCGGATGCTGCCGATTCTCCTGGCCGCAGTCCTGTTGCCCGCTACGGCCGGCGCACAACCGCAGGTCCTGGTCGTAGATCTCGGCGATGCCTACACGCGCTCGACCGCGCTCGCTGGCCTGCTCGCCGACGTCGACCGCGAGCTCAAGAAGCTTGCCGATCGCCATCGCCCAGAGCTCCTCGCGCTGCGTCGAGAAATTGCGCAGTTGAAGAAGGACCCTGGCGACACCCGCAATCGCCAGCTCGCAGCGGCGCGGCGTATCGAAGCCATCGATGCGGCTGCCGAACAGGAAGAGGAACTCCTCGCCGAGGCCAATCAGGCCGCAATCGCCCGAGTGAATTCTGAGATTGCCGCCATCAAGCGCGAGCTCGTTGCCGAAGCTGGGGCGACGGCCGTACTGGATATCCAGGAGACTCTGTACTTTCGCCCCGACTGTCCTTGTGACTACACCAGCAAACTCTACGACCGCCTGAATGCGCGGCTGCCGCAGGTCGCAATCGAGCTTGCGCGTGAGCCGGCGGCTGGCGAATGACCGCCGCCCGATGTTGAAAAGTTCCCGGTTTGCTGCAGTGCAGCTTGAGCTCGCTCCGCACCCGCGTCCACACTGTCATGTCCCGGCTGGGCAACCGGCATGTCGGGGAGGGGCCAAACCCGTAGCGATCCGAAAGGGGCGCTGCGGGTTTGGTTTTTCTGGAGTCCCGAAAGCTGCTCTGCGTGGGTCCGGACCTTGTCCGGACGCTCTTCCCCAAGACTTCCACACTGCCACATGAGTCACCTGGAACCGCTAAACACCGACCCGGCAGCTTTCCTCGCCTACGCAAGCGGTTTCGCGCCTCGTCATCCTGGCGTCCCCCGCGGTGTCTTCCTGATCGCGCCAGCGGATTTTCGGCTCGCCGAAGAATCGGCCCGCGACAATCTGTACATGCGCATTGCGCAGGGGGCCGACGCGCAGCGTGCGCTCGAACAGCACCACGCCCTCGCTGCGGCGCTCGCCGCACACGGCATCCCGGTGATGAGTTTCCCCGGGTCGCGCGATACGCCGGATGCAGTCTTTCCGAACAACGTATTCGCGACGGCGCCGGGTCGTTTAATCGTCGGCGCAATGCGCCACCCGATTCGCCAGCGCGAAGCCAGGCGTGCCGATATTCGCGCCTGGTTCCGCGAGGTGCTCCGGGTTGCCGAGATCGACCTTTCAACGAGTGGCGTGGTCGCCGAGCTCACCGGTAGCCTGGTGATCGACCGCGCGCGAGGGATCGGCTTCTGTGGGCTGAGCGAACGCTGCGACGCGGCCGGCGCCGCGGCCATGGCGCAAGCCTTCGATCTCGACGCGATGCTGGTTTTCGAGCTTGCCCCTGGCGAGTACCACAGCAACGTGATCATGTCCGCCCTCGCTGGCCGCGGCGTGCTCCTCTGTCGCGATGGCTTTGCCGATCCGGCCGTCGCCGACGCCATCGCCGCCCTTTATCCCGGCGCCGCGATCTTCCTGGACGCTGAGGAAAAAGCTGGCTTCGCGGGCAATTGCATCGCGCTCGGCGACGCCGGCCTGTGGATGTCAGCCACCGCCGAGGCAGCGCTGCGCCCGTCCACGCGCCGCGCGATCGAGGCGCTGGGCTTCGTCATCCAGTCGGTGGATCTCAGCGAGTTCGAGAAGGCCGGTGGCAGCCTGCGCTGCATGATCGGCGAGATTTATTGAAGTCGGAATAAGCCCCGCAAAAAATGTCATTTTTGCATCGCTTCATTTCGATGTCTGCGCCATCGAAATGGCGGCACATCCATGTGCCGCGGCACCCGATCCTGGCGGCGGCCTGGAAGCCTGGAAGCCTGGAAGCCTGGGAAGCCTGGGAAGCCTGGGAGAGGGGAGCACTCCACCGCGCGGCAAAAATGACATTTTTGCCCCGCGGGCGAGGTCTGCTTCAACCCGGCTTGAATTCTCCGCAGGAGAATTCAAGACGTTATGCCGTATCGATTCGCGTCTTCAGCGCGTTGGCGTCGACGCCCATTCGGATACCGACGCGGGTGAGCCACGACTTCTCGGGAATGCGCACGCGGCCGTCGGCCTTGGCGAGCTCGAGCAGGGCTTCGAGCAACTGTTCGGAATGGGTGGAGCTGATCGGGAACACGTCGAGGAAGCGGTCGATCTCGCCTTCGACGTCGAGGCCTCCGGCGCGACCGCGCTCGAAGCTGGCCACCGCCAGCTTGCGCCCGGCCTTGGCCAGTTGCATGCGATCGATCATTTCTTCGCCGTGATCGGCCTCTTCGGCGGTGACCACCCCGTCGGCGCGGGCGAGCGAGCCGAGCAGCGCGAACAGGACCGAGACGAAGACCTCGTCCTTCGGCTCGAGCGCTTCATCGCGGAACAGGCTTCCGAGCTTCTCGGACATCCAGCGCAACGGATTGGAACTGGTGTTGACCTGCTGATTCATCTCGAGAACCCCTGGTTTGTGCCAGAGCAATGCTAACAGCGACCACCGGCCATTCTGCGATGCAGTCGTGGGAACGCCAGCCGGATCTGTGATCCGTCGTCCGCCAAGCCTACGCCCTATCAACGAGATCGGCTGCGCAAAGAGGACAAGTGTCCGGAATCGAACAGTCGTAGGATGTGATCCTGTCGTGCGTCTGACGGATGCGCGCGCACGGTTTGCCAGCGTCAAAGCGACCGCGCACGGCACCGACCCACCAAAGCTGTGATTGGCACGATCCCTGCGATGCGTCGTCCTGACTTTACCCAACCGAGATCCCGCATGGCCGACGCCCTTCCGATCCTGATTGCCGACGACCAGCGCGACGTGCTCGAGGCCTTGCGGCTGTTGATCAAGGCCGAGGGCCTGACCAGCGTGCTCGCGATGCATCCCGACCAAGCCATCGAGATCCTCAAGAAGCAGGCGGTCAGCGTGGTGTTGATGGACCTCAACTACACGCGCGACACCACCTCCGGCCAGGAAGGACTCGACCTCCTCGAACGCATCCGCGCGCTGGACGCCGAACTGCCGGTGGTGGTGATGACCGCCTGGGGCACGATCGACATCGCGGTCGAGGCGATGCGCCGCGGTGCCAACGATTTCGTCGAGAAGCCCTGGGACAACGCGCGCTTGATGGCCATCCTGCGCAACCAGGCCGCGCTCGGGGCGACCCGCCGCCGCGCGCAGAAGCTCGAGCGTGAAAACGAGATCCTGCGCGGCAACGAGCGCGGCGATTTCATCGCCGAATCAGCGGCGATGGGCCCGGTGCTGGACATGATCCAGCGCGTCGGTCCGACCGAAGCCAATATCCTGGTCCTCGGCGAGAACGGCACCGGCAAGGGGCTGATCGCGGACTTGCTGCACAAGAACTCGCGGCGCGCGCAGATGCCATTGATCAAGGTCAACATGGGCGGCATCTCCGAGACCGTGTTCGAGAGCGAGATCTTCGGGCATGTGCGCGGCGCCTTTACCGACGCGAAGCAAGACCGGCTCGGGCGCTTCGAGCTCGCCGACGGGGGCACCCTCTTTCTCGACGAGATCGGCAACATCCCGCTCTCGCAGCAGCCCAAGCTATTGCGCGTGCTCGAAGACGGAGAGTTCGAACGATTGGGCTCTTCGCGCACCACCAAGGCCAACGTGCGGCTGATCTCCGCAACCAATTCTGATCTCACCGACGACGTCGCCAAAGGGCGCTTCCGCAAGGACTTGCTGTTTCGCCTCAACACGGTCGAATTGCGCCTGCCGCCGCTGCGCGAGCGTCGCGAAGACATCTTGCCGCTCGCACGCAAGCTGCTCACGCGCTTCGGTCAGCGCTACCAGCGCGAGGGCGTGCGCCTGGCCCCGGCGGCCGAGCGCGCATTGCTTGGCTACGCGTGGCCGGGCAACGTGCGCGAGCTCAGCCATGTCATTGAGCGCGCGGTGCTGATGGCGCGCCACAACGAGATCGGTGATCTCGATTTCAGCTTCGCGCCGACACCGCAGAATGCGAGCGAGCTCGACCACATGACACTGGATGCCGCCGAGGAGATGCTGGTGCGCCGCGCGATGATCCGATCCGAGGGCAATGTGCAGCGGGCCGCCGAGTACCTCGGCCTCAGCCGTGCCGCACTCTACCGACGCCTCGAGAAATACGGCATCCGCAGCCCCGGCGAAGGCGAGAGCGAGGGCTTGTGAGCGAGACCGCACGGGGCCTCCCGTCAGACGACGCAGAGCCCTCGGCCGAGCTGCATGCGCTCCCTGCCGCCGCCGCCGTGCCGGTGCCCCCGCCGCGCCGCCGCATCGGCTATGAGACGCGCGTGGCGCTGATGACTGGACTGGTGCTGCTGCCTTCTCTGGGGATGGCCCTGATCGGAATTGCGCAGCAGCCCTGGGACGTGGAAATGCGCGCTTTCGCGCTCGGTGCCCTGATCTCGATCAGTGTCTATCTCTGGCGGCGCCTGCTGCGCGTCATCGTGCATCCGCTGCTGACCCTGGTGAACCTGCTCGATTCCTTGCGCGCCGGCGACTACAGCCTGCGCGCACTGTCTGCGCGGCGTGGCGATGCGCTCGGTGAAGTACTGTGGGAGGTCAACGCGCTGGCCAGCACCCTGCGCGAACAGCGCCTCAAGGTCGAGGAGACCGGGGCACTGCTCAGCAAGGTGCTGGCCAATGTCGAGATCGCGATCTTTGCGCTCGACGACCAGCGCCGGCTGATTCTGATCAACGCGGCCGGTGAACGCCTGCTCGCCCGGCGCGCCAGCGCTGCACTTGGACGCAGCGCCCACGAGCTCGGGCTCGATGCGTGCTGCGACACGGAAACGCCGGCGACGCTGAAGACCGCGTTCCCGGGCGGCGCCGGCAGCTTCGACTTGCGCCGTGCAATCTTTCGCCAGGGCGGTCGCCCACACGAGCTGATCGCAGTCACCGATCTCTCGCGCGCGCTGCGCGAGGAGGAGCGGCAAGCCTGGCAGCGGCTGATCCGGGTGCTCGGCCATGAGCTCAACAATTCACTGGCACCGATTCGTTCGATGGCGGCCACCATCTCGACCATGATCGCGCGCCAGCCACCGCCGGAAGACTGGCGCGAGGACGTGCTCGGCGGGCTCGCGGTGATTGGCGACCGGGCCGAATCATTGACCCGTTTCATGTCCGCCTACACCCGCTTGGCGCGGCTTCCCGCACCGAACAAGCGCGCCGTCTCGCTGGCGGCGGTGGTGCGCCGCGCTGCGCGCCTGGAGCAGCGGCGCCAGGTCGAGATTGGCGAGCTGCCGCCGGTCCAGATCCAGGCCGACGCCGACCAGATCGAGCAGGCACTGATCAACCTGATCAAGAACGCTGCCGAGGCCTCGATCGAAACCGGCGGTCGGCAGGTCAGCGTCGAGATGCGCGTCGGCGACGAGGACGTCGTGATCGAGATCAAGGACGACGGCCCGGGCCTGTCCAAGACCGAAAACCTGTTCGTTCCCTTCTTCACCACCAAGCCCGGCGGCAGCGGTGTCGGCCTGGTGCTGGCGCGCCAGATCGTCGAGAACCATGGCGGGCAACTGACCCTGCTCGACCGCGTCGACGCGAGTGGCTGCGTCGTCAGCCTGGTGCTGCCGCTGGCCGCTTGAGCGCGGTGCATACTCCGCTTTCCTTTTGCGAGAGGCTCGTCCAATGCATAGCGCAATCAAATCGAGCGTGCTGCTCGGTGCCGCCCTGTTGCTGGCCGCGTGCGGATCCACCTCCAAGCTGGTTGCTACCGATACCGAATCGCAGAGCCTGGACCTGCGCGCGTACGAGCGCGTCGCCGTGCTCGATTTCACCAACGCAACCTCGCGCGAAATCAAGGACGAGGAAAAGCGAGCCGAGTACGCGGCACGGGTCACCGAGGCCGGCGTCAAGTTTGCTGATCTCATCGCCGGCGAAATGCGCGATCACAAGGCCGCGCCGGAGGTCCTTCGCGAGCAGCCTGAAGGCAAGGCACTCATCGTAAAGGGCGAAATCACCGAATACGTCCCCACCAATTTCGTGATTCGCTGGTTGCTGCCGATCGTCGGCGAGACGAAGTTCGACGCGGTCGTCCACTTCATCGATGCCGAAAGCGGGACGGAGCTCGGCACCATCCTGGTCGACAAGAATTCCTGGCCCCTCGGCGGCTGGGGCGCCATCACGCAGACCGTCGATAGCCTCATGGGCCCCCCGGCCCAGAAGGTCGCCGAAGAGCTGGCCATCGCGCGCGGGGTGATGCAGCGGCCGGCGAAGAAGTAGCGGGTTTCGGTGTCGGTTCTCGGTGTCGGAAGGGCGTGAGCCCTGCATTTTCCGAAACCGAAACCGACAACCGAAACCACGCTTCAGGCCAGCAGCTGCGCCAGCAACGCCGCCTGGCGCGGGCCCTGGTTGCGGATCGACAGGCGCACGCCGCGGACGATGCAGGCCAGGTCCTGATGGGCGTCGTCGAAACGGTCGTTGACCACCAGGTAATCGAACTCGTGCGCATGCGCCATCTCGCCGCGCGCGTTGGCGATTCGCCGCGCGATGACTTCCGGTGAATCCTGGCCGCGTGCCTTGAGGCGCTCGAGCAGGGCCTCGCGCGAAGGTGGCAGGATGAAGATCAGCAAGCAGGCCGGGAAGCGCTCCCGAATCTGCCGCGCGCCCTGCCAGTCGATTTCGAGGATCACATCCCGGCCGGCCGCGAACGCCGCGTCGACCTGATCCCGGCAAGTGCCGTAGAAATTGCCGTGGACTTCGGCGTGCTCGAGCAGGCGATTGCCCGCGATCAACGCGCGAAAACTGTCGACGGTCGTGAAGTGGTAATGCTCGCCATCGACCTCGCCGGGGCGTGGCTGACGCGTGGTATGGGAAACCGAAACCATGAGCCGCGAGTCAGAGGCGACCAACGCCCGCACCAGGCTGGTCTTGCCCGCGCCTGAGGGCGCCGCGATCACGAACAGATTGCCAGCAGCGTGATTCGGCACGCCGTGATCGACGGCGAGGTTGGTCGCGCCGGTCATGCGACCGGGATCGCTGCAGATGGCTGGGTGACCGCCATGGGTGATTGTCCAGAAGCCAGCAAGGCGCGGACGGCTGAGTCTAGCGGGTTCGGCCCGAGCACGCTGCCGAAGTGCGACTGCCAACCGAATCCTGAACTACGCAGCGCATCCAGGGCGGAGTCACGAGACTGCCCCCGGGTGCGCCTCCGGCGTACCGGGCGACAGAGAGTGACAAGCCGCCCGTTCCAATTGATTTGCCGGCGCAGACCTTTTGCTTGAGCGTAATCGATATTGTCGAGCTCGCCGGACGATGACCACCAACCCATCTATTCACACCTGCGGCATCGTTCGACGGCCTGCCTGAGAAACCACCGCGCAAATCCGAAAAGGGTGCACGTCCATGATCCGATCCACGCTCCGGCTACTTCGCAGCGGCTTGATCTCCTTGTCGCTGTTTTCGGTTTGCGGCAGCGCAGTCGCGCAGGTGACCATCCTCAATCCGGGTTTCGAGGCACCAGCCTTTGGGCCTGGAGGCTGGAGCTACAATCCCGGCGGGTCCAGCTGGACGCACGGATCAAGCACCGGAATCGCCAGCAACGGCTCACCCTGGTACGTCAACCCGGCGCCACAGGGCACGCAGGCTGCTTTCTTGCAGGTCGCTCATGTGACCAACTCGGTCATGTCCCAGGTCATCAACCTGCCGAGCGCTGGCAACTACGAGATCCGGTTTTTCCTGGTGCGACGAGCTGCGGCCTATCCGGCCAACGACGTTGCCGTGCGCATGAACGGGGTCACGCTTACCACGATCATGAATACGGCGCAGCCGGATGATACCTGGCGCGAGTTCGTGGTCCCTTATACGGCGGCAGCGGCGGGCAACCATACGCTGGCATTTGCCGGAACGCGCTGCTGCGCAGATTTCGACTCGGCGCTGGACAACGTCCGCATCAATGCATTGACCCAGGCGTCCACCACCAGCATCACCGCCGCTACGCCGGACCCGTCGGTAATCGGCCAGGCGGTCACCATCAATGTTCAGGTAGACGGTGCCACGTCGGCGCCTGCCGATGGCCAGGTAGCCGTGAGCGCCAGCACCGGTGAGAGCTGCACCGACCTGACCGCTACCGCCGGTCCCGGAACTGCTTCTTTTTTCAGCTGCTCCATCACTTTCGCCAGCGCTGGCCCACGCAACCTGACGGCGAACTTTTCGGCGTCCGCAACCCACAGCGCGAGCGCATCGGCTATCGAGCCGCATTCGGTGTCGGCGACGCCGATCGTGACCAGCACCACCATCTCCTTCATTACGCCCGCAGGCAGCCAGACCATCGGCATCCCCTACGCGGTCTCAGTCGCAGTGAACGGTGCCGCGCCGACCGGCACCGTCGCGGTGAATGATGGCGACGGCAACAGCTGCACCATTGCCTTACCGGGCAGCAACTGCTCGTTGACCAGCACGTCGGTCGGGCCGAAGACGATCTCCGCGAGCTACGGTGGCGATGCGTTCAATACTGCGTCCGCAGATAACGAGCCGTACGCGATCACGTCGAACGCGAACCAGTCGGGTGGCCTCCAAGTGGGCACGATCACGCTGCCCGCCACCGCCGCGGCGCCGGCTGTCAATCCGCTGACGACGGTAGCCTTCGCTCAGCCCTTCAACTCGATTCCGGTGGTGGTGGTCCAGACCTCCGACGAGGATTCGGCCAACCCGAAGGCCCTGCGCATCCGCAACGTCACGACGACCGGGTTCCAGGTGCTGCAAGTGCAGGCGCCGTGTCCGGGCTGCACGGGCGCGGGCAGTTCGATGACGGTGCATTGGCTGGCGGCGATGCCGGGCACTTATCGACTGGAGCAGGACACTGCGGTGTCGGCGTGGGCGCCACTGGCGCCGCGCGGCTCCGGCCCGGGAGCGTTACTCAAGGTCGGTGCGGTCACCACGACGGCGACCCAGCGCAGTACTGTTCCGGGCGGGTTCGGCGGGTGGCCGGCGCGTAGCTGGGACAGCGTCATCTGGCCGGTGCTGGGCGGCGGACTGGATTTTGCTGCGTCGCCAGTGGTGCTGACGACGATCCAGAGCTGGAACAACGAAGGCACCAACCTGACGGCGGGCGGTTTGACCGGCCCGTCGCAACCTTGGGCGACCAGCGTAACCAATGCGGCTACGGCGACCGGGTTCCAGTTTGCGATCGAGGCTTCCGAGGTGACTGACGACGACCTGGCTCCGCCAGGCTTCGCATCCGGCGAGAGTATCGGCTACGTCGCAATGGAGCCGGGTGCGTCGCAGCTGCTGGTGCCGCTCGGTGGCCCGCCGAACGTCGGCATGATCACCGCCCTGGCGACGGCCGCGCGCGGATCCTGCACGTCGAACATGAACAACTTTCCGGCGGCAACGTCGATCAATCCGCCGGACTTCCTCGGATTTGTCAGCAAGCAGTCGCGGGCGATCGAAGATGGTGGCTGGTTGCGCCGCTGCGCCCTGTCGAGCGGTGGTGGCACGGCGGTCATCGTCGGCGCGCGGGTCGAGGATGACAATGCCTTCGACCCGATTGCGCCGCCAGCCAATGCCAAGGGGGGTGGTGGCGGACCGCCTGATACCAGCGGCATCGTCGCCTTCAGCGGCGGCTTCACCACCACGCCGGTGACGCTGGCGAAGCTGTCGGTGAGCCGCATCGGCAGTGCGCTCGATGTGCAGTTTTCCACTGCCACCGAAAGCGCCCAGCTCGGCTTCCGGGTCTGGGGCCGCAGCGCTCCGAATGGTGACTGGGCCTTGCTGAGCCCGGACCTGATCGGCAGCAGCGCTGAAGGCCATGAGCTGAAGCGCTATGCGCGCCGCATCGAAGCCGCGGGCGGCATCACCGAGGTTCGCCTCGAGGACATCGATGTGCTCGGCGCCAGCCGCTTCCACCTGCCGGTGGCGGTCGGCAGCACGCGCGGCGAGGATCCAATCGCGGCGCCGATCAACTGGGCCGCCATCCAGGCGGACAATGCCGCCAACCCGGCGCGTGCAGCACGTATTTCCGAGAACGCCAGCGCACTTGCGCAGGTCAAGCAGAGTGGCGTGCAACGCGTCGATGTGGCAGCACTGATCTCGACCGACGCCCGTTTTGCTGGCATCAGTGCCGACCAACTCGCGGTTCGCGATGGCAGCACGCCGATCGCTCGCCATGTCTCCTGTGCCAACCTCCAGGCGGGTTGTTTCGTCGAGTTCCTGGGTACTGCGCGCACGTCGCTGTATGGCGCCGAGAACGCCTACACGCTGACTTTGGCAGCAGCCGATGCGCGCATCGTGGGCAGTGGCCACGCGCTCGTCGGCAGCGGCACGCCGCGCAACTTCACCGACACCTTCGTCCACGCGCCGAACCTGCTCTACAGCGCCAGTTCGCCAGCGCAGGATCCCTGGTATGACGCGCGCATTGTTGCCAATGGCGCGCCAGGGTCGCTCACGCGCAGCTTCACGCTGGCCGAGCGGGTTGCCGGACCGGTACAGCTCAGCCTCGACGTCTGGGGCGGGATCGATTTCCCGGATCCGGCGCCTGACCATCACCTGATCGTGCGCGTGAACGGCCAGCAGGTCGCCGAGCGCAGCTTCGATGGCCTCACCGCCGAGCGCATCGAGGTGGCGATCCCGGAGAACCTGCTCGTCGCAAACAACACGCTGGAGTTGGTGCTGCCGCGCGATACCGGGTATGTCGCCGATATGATCCTGCTCGACCGCTTCAGCGTCAGCTATGCGCGACGCTCGCGGGTGAGTGGCGGCGAGCTCGCACAAGGCACTATCGACCCGGCGACGAGCAATGTCGGCGGCGAGTTTGCCGATGGCTTCGAGTCGACGCTGCCGGCCCCCGGCCCGACGTTCCAGATCGATGGCCAGGCTGCGGGCGCGGTGCTCTGGAGCGTGGTCGACGGCGAGCTCCGCCGCGACACCCTCGGCGCCGGCCCGGTGTTGCTGCCGGCGCTAAGCACGCAGTGGCGCCTGGCCGATCCAGGATCAGTGCGCGCGCCGATGCTGACCAGCGCCACCGATGCCTACAGCCTGCCGGCGCAGCTCGATTATCTGGTGATCACGCACCCGCAGTTCGAGAGCGGTTTGCAGCCGGTGCTCGACCTGCAGGCAGCCCGCGGGTTGACCACCGCGGTCCTGCGTACGGATGAGATCTACGCCACCCACAGCGACCACGCTCGTGATCCGGCGGCGATCGAGGCGGCGATTGCCGCGGCGGCGCAGCGGGGCGCGCGCTTCGTGCTGCTGGTCGGCGGCGACAGCTACGATTACCACGACTATCTCGGCAGTGGCAGCGTGAGCTTCGTGCCGACCTGGTACACAGCAGCGAGCCAGGTGATCTTCCACGCGCCTACCGACAATCCATCCGCCGACTTCAATGGCGATGGCCGTCCCGAAGTGGCGCTCGGCCGGTTGCCGGTGCGTACACTGGCCGAACTGCAGCGCGCGGTGGCGTCCATGGTCAGTCGCGGCGACAGTATCGCCAGCCGTTACCTGGCGGTCGCCGGCGCCTCGCAGCCCGGTGAGCTCTTCGGACTGCACAGCCGCACGATCCTGAGCCACCTGCGCCAGCCGGGGCAGAGCAAGGCCTACGGACTGGTCGACGAAATCGGCACGACCGCCGCCCGCGCCATTGCACGCGACGGCCTTGCCGGCAACGCCGACTGGGTGAACTACCTCGGCCACTCCAGCCCGAACCGCTGGGCCTTCGACAACCTGCTCGACACCAGCCAGCTGGCTTCAATCACGCGTACCGGCGTGCCTGCGGTCGTCAGTCAATGGGGCTGCTGGAACAACGCCTTCGCGCTGCCGACGCAGGACACCATGGCCCATGCGCTGATGCTGCGTGCCAACCCGCTGGCGGCGACCGTGATCGGTGCCTCCAGCCTGGTCGAGGACGCCAGCCTGCTGGCGCTGGCCACGCGCTTCTTCGACATCGTGGAAGACGGTCGCCTGCACGACTGGGGCGGCGCCCCGACGCGGACGATCGGCGAAGCCATGCGTGAGGCCAAGCGCGACCTCATCGAGACCGAGCCCGCGCACCGCAACGCCGCCGACAGCATCCAGCTGTTCGGCGACCCGGCATCGCCGGTGCTGTGACGCTCCTGGGAGGGCGGCGCTCCTGCGCCGCCGCTCTCGTGCCAGCCAGAGGTAGCGCGGTTCTGTGCGCGCGCAGGGTCGAGCCTGTCGCGCGCAGCGGATCGCGCCAGCGGCCGCGATCCGCTACGTAGCCAGGGCCGGGCGCCTTGCGCTCGATAAGCTGGTACCCAAATCCCGGGTTTGCGGGCGCATGGGACCCAGCCTACTCCACGCGCGAAGTTTCCCGGTCAGGTCACCTGTTTCGATTCCCTACCAGTCCAGCTGACAGGCAATGCTGAGCATGATCAACGCCAGCACCGCGTACATCAACTGCAATGGAATCATCCACTTGGCCCATGTGGCCCAGGGGATCCGGGCCAGCGAGAGGACGCCGATGGTGATCCCGGAGGTCGGGATCACGGAGGTGCTGAGTTCGCCGAGCTGGAAGGCCAGGACCGCAGTCTGGCGGGAAACGCCGACCAGGTCGGACAGCGGCGCCATGATCGGCATGGTCAGCGCGGCCTGGCCGGTGCCGGAGTGGATGAAGAAATTGATCACCGACTGGATCACGAACATCTTGTGCGCGGCAAACACGGGATTCGACGAGGCCACCAGCGGGGTCAGGCCATGCAGCATGGTGTCGATGATGTTGGCATCCCGCGCGATGATCATGGTGGCGCGTGCCAGGGCGATCACCAGTGCCGTGGTGACGAGATCCTTCGCGCCCTGCAGGAAGGCAGCGACGAATTCATCTGCGCTCAAACGCCCGACTACGCCGACGCTGATCGCCATGACCAGGAACAGGGCGGCGATTTCTTCGATGAACCAGCCGTACTTGACCACGCCAACCACCATGGTGACCAAGGTCGCCACGAACAGCAGCAGTACCAGCTTGTGCACGCCGGTCATGCCGGCAAACTCGGCCAGGTCATCGTGCGGCGCCTCGAGCCGACGCTCCTGGTCGAGGGCGTAGGTCGGGCTCGCCTGCGGGTCGCGCTTGATGCGTGCCGCATAGCGCATCAGGAAGACGATGGTCAGCGCGGTGCAGGCCGCCCACACGATCAGCCGAAAGCCAATCCCGGAGAACACTGGGACACCGGCAATGCCCTGGGCCACGCCGACGTTGAACGGATTCAAGAAGGCGGCGGCAAAACCGACCTGCGAGCCCACGAAGGGAATCGAAACGCCGATGATCGAGTCGTAGCCGAGCGCCAGCGCCAGCGGAATGAAGATGAGCACGAAGGGGATGGCCTCTTCAGCCATGCCAAAGGTGGCGCCGCCGAGCGAAAACAGGGTCACGAACACCGGGATCACCAGCATTCGCACCAGCGCCGAATGCGTATGCGCCTTAGCCACGGTCTTGATGAGCGCATCGATCGCCTGCGTCTTCTGCAGCACCGCGAAGGCACCACCCACGATCAGGATGAAGCCGATGATCAGCGCCGCTTCGACGAAGCCCTTGATCGGCGAAAGCATCAGCGCAACGAAGCCCTGCGGGTTGCTCGCCACGTAATGGAAGGTGTCCGGATTGATGACCTGGCGGCCATTCACCAGATGGGTGTCGTACTTGCCGCCGGGGACCACCCAGGTCGCCGCCGCGATCAGGGCCAGCAGCCCGAACAGCAGCACGAAGGTATTGGGCATTCGCAATTGCAGGCGCATCAGCTGTCTCCTCGTGCCGTGACCCAAAGCGCTTGTGCTTGCGTGAAGCCCACCTGCGCGGCCGTGGCGGACGCCATCTCAACGCCACCGGCCGCATCCATGGACCCCGGCACCAGCCACACATCATCGTCTGACTCGCCAGCAATCAGCAGCGGCGCTGGCCGGTCTACGTGCGCGCGCAGCTGCAGCGGGCAATGCGCGATCGGCTGGTGCGCGTCAATGAGATCGAGGTGCGACTCGAAGACCGGACCGCCGTCGAAAAGGTCGACATGCTGTCCGGCGCGCAGCCCGCATTCGGCAAGCGCATCGCGCAGGTGTTCGGCGTCGGGGTGAATCGCGCCGATGGCCGCCTGCGCGGCTTCGCGCAGGACCGACACCACCAGCGGATGGCGCGGCAGCAACGCGGCGGCATGGGTGCGCCAGAGCTCGCCGAAACGCGCCAGCGCCTGATCCACATTGCCGGGGTAGAAGTGTCGCCCGAGGCCTTCCCAGAACGGCGCCGCGCCGCTGTCATCGCGGCGGCCCGGCAGTGCGCAAATGACCCGCGGCATGCTGGCGCCGGGACCTGGATGACGGCGCTCGCGCTGCAACAGCAGCAACGCGGCGCGCACCAGCAGGCGCGGTAGACGCGCGCGCTGGGCTGGCTGCAAGCGGGGAGCATCGATGCAGAGGTCCGCCAGTTCGGCCGCCCCGGTGTGGTCGTTGCCGAGCAGCAAGGTGCGCTCACGCCGGAACATGCCAAGCTCGGCGGCTGCATGCACGCGAACCCCCAGGTGAAACCAGAAGCGCGGCTGCGCCAGGCCGATGCGGCGCCGCAGCCTGATGCAGCCGAGCGGCGTCGTTGCAATTTCGTCGGGGCCGCCCGGAAAGGCCAGCAGCAGCCGGTCGTCGCCATCGTTGTCGGCGCTGGCGGCCGCTTCCAGCTCCCAATTGGGCAGCAGGCGCGACAGGGACGGCAGGTCGGCGCTGCGTGCCGGGCGCAGATGCCAGAGTTTCATCGCGGCTCTCCTGCCGGTACGTCGAATTCGGCGACGCGCACACGATCACCGCTCAACAGTGCCAGTCGGTCGAGCGCGTCCGCATCGAGCACCAATGTTTCTCCAGCCACGACGGCAGGCAGTAGCAGCGCGCGAAAATGCTGGCGGTCGGTATTGCACACCAGCTGCCAGGTGGCGCGCTCGGGCGCCGTGGGTCCAGCTCGCGCTGTCAGGATGCGCGAGCGGCTTACCGTCTTGAGCATGGCGAGGCGCTCCTGGACGGTCGGGCCGCCGTCGAAGATGTCGAGGTACGTGTCGGCATCGAAGCCCTCATCGAGCAGGATGGAAAACGGCAACTCCGCGATCGGATGCAACTGGCCGATCGCCCATTGCGCTTCGTCCGACAGCAGCGGCACGTAGATTGGCGATGGCGGCATCAGGTCGGCGATGAAGGACTTGCTGCGTCCACCGGTCAGACGTTCCACGGTCGGGTAATCCATGCCGAAAAAGCGCCGCCCGACCGCATCCCAAAACGGACAGCGGCCGTTGTCATCGGCAACACCGGCGCTCTCGGCGGCGATGCGATCGGCGAAGCGTTCGGTGTGCTGGGCGATGAACAGCAGGCGCGCGCGCGACAGCAGCTGTGGCGCCAGCGTATCCAGATAGGCCGGATCAATATGAAAGCTGATGAACAGCGAAACGTCGGTGAGATCGTGGCACAGGTGCAGCGTGTGGATGCGCGTGGTCACGCCCAGCGGCTTGCTGCTGTGGACGACGAACTCGTTGCGGAAACTGTAGAAGCGATCGTTGAAGCCTGCGCGCGCAGCGATGCCGCTGATGCCGATGACCGCCCCCGAGGCCAGGTCTTCCAGGGCAAACAGGTAGATCTCCTCGCCGCTGGCGTCCTCGGTCGCAAACGAGTGCAGCGAGCGTTGCAGGCGATCGGTCAGGAAGGCGCGATCGTGCGGCAGCGTGGTGATGCCGACCGGGCTCGCCGCGGCAAAACGCTCCAGTGCGGGCAGGTCGTCGGCCGAACATGCGCGCAGCAGGAAGGGCGTCGTGGGAATGGCGTCTGTCATGTCGAAGCCTCAAAGGTTTGCGCACCGACGGGCGCGTCCGTCGCCGCCGGGGATTGGCGCCAGGCAAAGGCGCGCACGCTGCGCTCATCGCGCGGCGTATGCCCGAAGCAATTGCGGTAAGCGTTGGAAAAATGCGCGCCAGAAGTAAACCCGCAGCTCAGCCCGATCTGCAGGATCGATTGCGAGCCCTGTTGCAGCAGCTGCCGGGCGCGGCCCAGGCGCTGTTCGAGATACCAGCGCGAGGGCAGCGTATCGAGGTGCTGTTTGAACAGCCGCTCCAGCTGGCGGCGGGAAACGCCTACCAGGCTGGCTACATCTTCGGTCGACAAGGGCTCGCTCAAGTTCGCTTCCATCAGCGCGACTGCCTCGGCGAGTTTGCTCGAGGCGGCGCCGAGACGGCTCGCGGGCGACACCTGGCAATCGTGAGTGGGGCGCAGCTTTTCGATACCAAAGTGGCTCAGCAGCTTGCGCACCAGAGTGTCGCCGTGACGCGCACCCAGCCAATGGATCATCAGTTCCAGCGCACTGGTCCCGCCGGCGCAGCTGATGCGGTTGCGGTCGACCTCGGAAAAGTGGGTGGACACGATCACCGCCGGATTAGCCGCGGCCACCTCGGCGTTGAACTCGGCTTGCACCGTGCAACGATAGCCGCGCAGCAGATCGGTGCGGGCAAGCCAGGCGGCGCCACAACCGAGCCCACCGAGCACGCCGCGCGCGCGATCGACGCACAGGCCCGCGGCGCGCAGCTCAGTCTGGATGAAGGCCTCGTCCGCGGCTTCAGGTGGCGCTGGCGCGACCACGAACAAGCCGCTCAGCGCGGCCGTCTGTACCACCCCGAGTGCGGCATTCACCGCCAGGACTTCGCCGCCCGCGGCCTGCACGGGCCGGCCATCGCGCGACAGCAGCAGCACCTCGTAGGTGCGTGCGCCGAGCAAGCCATTGGCCACCCGTAGCACTTCCGTCGCGCCGGACAGGCACAGCAGCGACATTCCCGGCAGGAGCAGAAGTCCATAGCGCTGGCGCATTGGCGTTTGCGCCGTCGCTTGAGATCAGGCCGACAACAGCGAGCCGGAACGGATCGCCTCGGTGCCCGCGACCTTGGCAATCGGCATCCCGGCATGGACCACGCGCACGCTCTCGCGGGCGTAGAGGAAGCCGTCCACCGGGCTGGTGAGCTCAGTGCAATCGCCGCTCAACGGATCGATGACTTCGGCAATGCACTCGCCTTTGCTGACGGCGCGGCCCAGCAGCGGCCGATGCACCAATACGCCGCCGACCGGCGTCGCCACCGGCATCGACCCTTCCAATGGCCGCGGCTCGCGCAGCAGCGCGGGCAGGGCGGTTGGCGTCGTGTCGACGATTTGCAAGTGGGCGAGATAGGCCACGATCGCCGCCGCATCGCGCTGCGCCAGTTCATGGCTGACGTCGGTTTCGCCGCGCAACTCGATGGTCACGGCGACACACGCCGCGGGCCAGCCGGGCGCGACCGTGGGAGCGCCCATGGCCGCGATCGGGTTTCCACCGGCGCGACCGTGCTCGCGCCAGCATTCGTTCAAGCGTGACCACACCATCGAGCAGCTCTCGTCGAAGGGCTCGCCGCCAGACTCGGTCGACAGCAGGCAGACCTCGGCGCCGAGCAGCCGTGCGAGCGGCTCGACCTGTGGCCACACCGGCGTAGCCGTGTACAGATGCAGCGCCGCCTCGTTGTCGCAATGCAGATCGATCACCAGATCCGCATCGATGGCAAGGCCGAGCAGCGTCTTGCGCAAGCTCTTGAGTTCACTGTCGGCCGGCAGCTGCGCACAGCTTTCCCGCAAGGCTGCGCGCACTTCAGCCACCGTCGGCCGCGCGCCGGCATCGATCGAACCGCGCAGGCGCGTGAAGGCTGCTGCGCTCAGATCGGCATAGTTGCGATTGAAGTTTTCACCGCCCGTCAATTCGAAGCGCCCGAGCGCTCGACCCAGCACCCGTTGCGCGGCGCCGACTGGATTGGCCATCGGCACCAGCACCACTTCACCGCGCAGCTTGCCGGCTTCCTCGAGCGCGGCCAGTTCCCTGCGCAAATGCCAGGCCACCAGCAAACCAGGCGGTTCGTCGGCATGCAAGGAAGTCTGGATCAGCGCTTTCGGGCCAGCTCCGGCGGTGCCGAAATGCAGGCTCACCAGTTCACGGGTCGTGCCCGGGGTACAAGCAGTCAAGCGGTGTCTTTCGGTTCGCATCGGCAGGGTAATGATCGGATCGGCGCCGATCATTGCACCAACCGGTCGCGCCGCGCAGATCGCTCGGAGCGTAGAGGCCAGCTTGCGCAAACCCGTGTCGCATTCAGACAAGCGGGAGACCGCAACCCGCGCATGGGTCGCCTCGTCTTCGTAGGTCAGGTTCAATGCGGCATGGGCGCATTGGCCCCTGTAGGTCATGTTGCTCGCGCAGCGAGCTACTTGACGTCAACGGCCGTGCGGCATGCGAGTTGCCGCAAGAGCCGTCAAGTAGTCCGCTGCGCGGACAACATGACCTACAAAGGCAGGGCTCGGCCCCGCTCTGCGGACAACATGCCCTACGGGCACGGTCCGGTGTAAGGGTTCGCAGGCTAAGGCCGGCACTGAACTTTTCACATTTGCGACAGCAAATTGCCCAGGTGCGACGTTCGCAGGCGGGCCGGCTGGCGCCTGCAATTCGGGTGCGTACAGTCCGCCCACTCGCCGGATTGCCGGCAGTCGGCGCCGATCGGTTGCCGCTTTCCGACGACCCAGGAATCCGCATGAACAGACTCGTCCCGCACCTCGGATCCGATGGCAAGCGCGCCTTCAAGCGCAGGCTCCTGAGCCTGGCGCTGCTGCACGCCCTGGCTGCCCAGGCAACGCTCGTCGTGGCACAGGACGCGAGCACGACCGAGGCTGCGGAAGAGTCCAAAGCGCAGATGGACACTGTCTTCGTCACCGGCTCGCGCATCAAGCGCATCGACGGCGAAACCGCGTTGCCAATCGAGATCATCACCCGCGAAGACATCCAGAAGCGTGGCGTGACCACCGCGGCGGAAATGGTCAAGACGCTCACGGCCAACACGGCACCCCTGTCGGACGGCGCCAGCATCACCGACGGCACCTCCGGGCAGCGTGGCTTCAACGGTGCCAACCTGCGTGGCGTTGGCGTGTCCAGCACGCTGATCCTCCTGAACGGCCGACGCCTGGCGAACTTTGCCTCGCCCGGCGACGAGGCCGGTGTCGATCTCAACAACATCCCGGCCGGCGCCATCGAGCGTGTCGAGGTGCTCAAAGACGGCGCCTCCGCGCTGTACGGCTCCGACGCGATTGGCGGCGTGATCAACTTCATTACACGCAGCGATTACCAGGGCCTCGACCTCAGCCTCACCGGTGCCGACACCCAGGACGGCGGCGCCGACAAGCAGACGGCGACCATCGCTGGCGGCTTCGGTGACATGCAGGAAGACCGCTACAACGTCTTCGGCGTACTCGACGTGCAGCACCTTGGCGCCCTGCGTTCCACCCAGCGCGACTTCATCCAGGATCGGCCGCTGGCGACGCTGCTGCCCGCGCTGATGTCGAGTAATACCTTTCCGGCGAATTTCGACGTCAGTTCCGCGCAGCGCAACGCGCTGATCACGGCCGGATTGCTCCCCGCCGGCACCACCCGCACGCGCGTCAATCCGAGCGCGCCGGCCTGCAATCCACCGGCGACAGTGTTTGCGCCACAAGGCCCCGGCGGCCCGAACGCGTGCAGCTACGACTACATGCAGGACACTGAAATCTACCCCGATTCGGACAAGATCGGCTTCATCGGCCGTGGCGCGATCGCCGTCGGCGACGGTCATGAGCTGTTCGCGGAAGTCGCCTACTCGCGCGCCGACACCACCTATCGCCTGAGTCCGAATCCGCAACGCATCCGCAATCTCCCGGTCTCGATTCTGCCTGCGGCGTATCGCACGGCACTGACGCGCCCCGGTCTGCCAACGACCTTCAGTGGCGTGCGGCTGCGCATGAACGAGGCCGGCAACCGCACCAACGAGGTCACCAGCGAAGGCAGCCGCATCGTGCTCGGCGCGGAAGGCACTTTCGGCGAGTGGGACTATGGCGCAGCGCTGGTGCGCAGCCAGAATGAAGCGATCGATCGCTACGTCGGCGGCTATGTGCTGTTCGACCAGTTCGACGCTGGCGTGCGCAGCGGCTTGATCAACCCCTTCGGGCCGTCCTCGGCGCAAGGCCAGGCACTGATCGACAGCATCATCATCGATGACGAAGCGCGCAAGTCGAAGGGCACCAGCGAAAGTTTCGATTTCAATTTCACCCGTTCGCTGATGGCACTCGACGGTGGCGACATGGGCCTGGCGCTCGGTGGCGAATTCCGCCACGAGAAGCAGTCTTTCACGCCCTCGGCGCTGCTGCTGAGCAACAACATCGCCGGCGATCGCGACAGCACCCTCCCGCCCGGGCAAACGGACATCGTCGCCTCGCAGGACGAGCGCACGGTGGCGTCCGCCTATGCCGAAGTGAACGCACCGATCAGCGAAACGTTGGAGCTGCAGGGCGCGCTGCGCTTCGACGAGTACGAAGAAGTGGGCTCCACCCTCAATCCGAAATTTGGGGTTCGCTGGCAGCCGCGCGAAGACTTCATCGTGCGCGCCTCGGCCGGCACCGGCTTTCGCGCGCCCTCGCTCAATGACCTGCACCGCCCAACCATATTCGGGGTCACTTCCAGCCTGATCACCGATCCGCAATGCGCGGCCGCCGAGGGCAGTATCGACCTGTGTACCGACCAGTTCCCGGTCGAGCGCCGCAGCAATCCCGATCTTGATCCCGAGCGCTCCAAGCAGTTCTCGATCGGCATGATCTGGGAGCCGTCCCGCACCTTCAATGTCGGTCTCGAGTACTGGAATCTGCGCAAGAAAGACGTCATCAGCACGCTCGGCGAGCAGATCATCATCGAGAGCCCGGGGCTCTACAACGGCACCTACATCCAGCGCGACGCGGACGGCTTCATCACGAACATTATTTTGCAAAAAGAAAACCAGGGCGAGCTCAAAACCTCAGGCTTCGATTTCACCAGCCGGCTCAGCAGCGACGAGACCGATTACGGTACGCTCAGCGTCGATTTCAGCGGAACTTTGATCCTCGAATACGAACGCCAGTTCGGTCCGCTCGAGCCTTTCCGCGACAACCTGGGCCGCTTCCTCAACGATCAGGTGATCCAGCGCTGGCGCCATCGTATCGCCTTCAACTGGGACCAGGGCCCGCTCGGCTTGACCCTGGCCAGCACCTACTCGTCCGGCTATCGCGATCAAAACACCACCTACGATCCGTTCAGTGACGAGCGTCTGCCGGCGCGTGATGTCGATGCCTACTCGCTGTGGGACCTGACTGGCCGCTATGAGTTCAACGAGCATCTGAGCGTGCGTGCCGGCGTGTTGAATCTATTCGACGAGGAACCGCCGTTCTCCAACCAGGCGTATTTCTTCATCGCTGGATACGATCCGACCTACACCGACCCGCGTGGCCGCTCGTACTATGCGGGGATCGACTACAGGTTCTGAGCGAGCGGATCGTTCGCAGAGGAGATGCGTGAACCACGCGGGCGCTGCCGGCCATTCATCGACAGCGTCCCGCGCGGGCATCTGGGGCTTCGCGGTGGTCGTATGCCTGCTCATGTCGACCACTGCAGTCAGCGCCCGGCCGCGCCTGCTGCTCGCGGGTGGACATCTGCCGGTTTGCAGCAGCGCTGCAACCGATGCTTGCGAGAAGGGCCGCATCCCGATTGCGAGGGTGCAGTCTGCGCGATTCCGGCTCGATGCCGATGGGATCGAGCGGATCAATGCGGGCGGCTGGCTGCCGCATCGCAAGCTTTCCAAGGAGCGCGTGGTGGCAGCGCTAACGCGCTGGCATGAACGTGTCGGAAGCATCGAGCTGCCCGGCGACGACCTGGCGCCAGCTCTCCAGACCGGCGGATCGTCCCGCGACGCGCGCGCCTGGACTGATCTGGCCGACTTCGAGCGCGACCGTGTGTGGGATGCGCTCGAGCAGGAGCCGGTGCAGGAGCGCGTCGAGCTGGCGGCGTCCACGGCGGATTCCGGAGCGTCGGTCTTTCGCGAGTTCGTGGCCATGGCGCGCGAGCTCACCAGGCGCGAGCGCCCACGCATCCTCATCGTCACGGCCTCTGGACGCGATCCCTTCGCTTCCATCGATTTTTATCGCGTGGTGTTCGAGCAGGCCGGCGCGCAGGTGCGTTGGCTGCCGCTCGACCACGCGCTGCGAGCGGCGCAGGCGAATCGCGGGCGCGATTGTCGACGCCTCGATCGCCTGCGTGGCGAGCGGCTCGCGGCGCACGATCGCGCCCGCCTTTATCCCAAACGTGCCAAAGAGCTCAGCGCGGCTTGCCATGATCCAACCCGCCTCGACGCCCTGATCAACTGGGCCGATGGCGTCTTCTTGAATGGCGGCGACCAGAGCTTCACCCGCGCTGCCTGGTTCGCGAGGGATGGCTCGGCGTCGCAACAACTGACGCTACTGCTGGCACGCCTGGACGCTGGCGAGCTCGTCCTCGGTGGCACCAGCGCCGGAACCGCCGTACAGGCCGGTCGCACCGCGATGATCGTCAGCGGCTCGAGCACGCCGAGCGCTCCAGCGACCGCAATCGCCGCGCTACCTCCGCATCCCAGTTGCGCCTTTGCGCAAGCCTGCGCCGGCGTGAATCCGGATGCCCTTCTGTATCACCCCGCTGGTGGCCTCGGCAGCTTTCCGGGCGTGCTCGATACGCATTTCTCCAACCGCGGCCGCGAGTTTCGCCTCGCTCGACTGCTACTCGATAGTGGCACCGAGCTCGGCGTGGGCATCGATGAAACCACCGCGCTGCGCATCGACGTCGAGGACGGCCGCATGCGTGGAGGCGTCGTCGGCCAGGGCGGGGTCAGCGTTTTTCAGCGCGTCGGTGGCGACCTGCTGTGGCGCCGGCGGTATCTGGCGGGTGAGTCGGTCGAACTCGAACTGCAGCCGCCGTCGCCCTCTGCATGCGGTGACAGCAAGCTCGCCGCGGCGACGGTCGTAAGTGGCGACGATTCGCTCGCTGACTGGCTGGACGCACTGCCCGCCGACGCGAAGTGGCATCCGCTGGTGTTGACCGCGGGTGGGCGCCGGGAGGCCGCCGGTAGCGTTTGCGCCCCCGCGGCGGGGCGCGCGCGCTGGTGGCGTCTTAATCCCTGATTTGGCGGCCATGCACAGGCCAGAGGTAGACCGGGTCATACGCGCCCGCCAGCCCAAGATTTCGTGCCAGGTTTTCAAGCGCAAGCCGCCCGGCTCCCGCTACGTAGCCACACGCGCCGCTGGCGGAGTGAGGGCGGTCTGCTGCGCGGCATGCCGCGCGACCGCTCGAACGCCCGCGAACTCGTTCGCGGGCAGAATCCCGCACAGAACCGCGCTACCTCAAGCGGTCACTCAGCGCCGCCTCAGTGTCCACCCTGTCCAATGGCTGGCTACCGTGTGGGAGCTTGAACCATGGGTTTCAGTGCAGCCGTGCTATTTGGCGCGATGGCCATGCTGGCGAATGGCGATATTTATCGCTGTCGCAACGCGAGTGGCGTGCTGAGCTATCAGGACAAGCCATGTCCGAGTGGTGCGTCCGCGCGGCTGGCGACTGCCGGCGCCGACCAATCAGTGGGTGCGTTGCAGCGCTGGCTGGACGCGCAGGATCCGCGTCCGGCACGCCGGGCGGCGGCGAATGCATACAGTGCACCGGCAGCGCGCGCTCGTGGCCCATTGGTCCCGGGTGGCCCAGTCAGCGAGGCGCAACTCGCTGGATGTTCTGAGCGCTTCCTGGCCTGCGCGACGGGCGACGCCGCGATCATGGACGCCTGCGTTGATCGGCTGCCGCGCTGCTCCGCGTCAGGAAGCGGGGCCTGCTGTCCGCAGGCGTGCGTCAGTCGCTACCAGGTGTTGCGCAGCGACGGCCACAAGCTGTCGTCGGCCGTGCGCCTGGCCTTGCTCGATCCGGCGGCGCCAAACTGCAGCGTACCGTAGGCCGGAATTGCCGCGCTGGGGCTCAGTGGCGCTTTTGGAGGGCGGCGCTCCTGCGCCGCCGCTCTAGACTTCGAGCCGAACCAGGCCGAAGCGGCCGCGCGGGAGCGCGGCCCTCCAGCCAGAACCTCACGTCCTGCGACTGGCCAACCCGTGGAAGCCGAGCATGCCGAGGCCGGCAGCGAAGATCACGATGCCGAAGGTGGCCGGGTCATTCGCGCCGAGGTTGAGCAGATCGATCAAGCCGAAGGCGGTGCCGACCAGCACCAGCACCAAGCCCCATTTGAGCGAGGAGACGCGGCGGTTCTGCTCGTCGGCGGCGAGCATCGTGCGCACCAGGTCTTCAGAGGCGCCGGACTCGGCGAGCCGGCGCCGTACCCGTCCGTCCATGACGATCTTGATCGCAGCAACGATGCAGATGAACAGCACGATAGGAATGAAATCACCGTCCACTTTGGATCTCCGTCGTGGGGCGGATGTGCCCCGTTTGAACCAATAGAGACGCCGGCGTAAACGCCGGTTGCACCCCCGCCGCAAATTTTCCGCGCAAGATCGCGCACCTGCTGTGGTGGGTCCGGACCTCGTCCGGACACTTTTTTTGTCGGGGTCTGCAACCGTGGGCAGTGAACAGGTATCCATCCTGCATGAATGACGATCGATCCCTGGTGGAAGCCACGCTGGCGCGCAAGCCGGGCGCGTTCGAGCGCCTGGTCACCAGTCACCAGGGGTTGGTCTGGCATCTGATCGAGCGCATGGTTCGGCACCCCGAGGACACCCGCGAGCTCAGCCAGGAGGTGTTCCTGCGGGTGCACCAGAAGCTCGATCAGTATCGGTTCGAAAGCACGCTCGCGACCTGGATCGGCCGGATTGCCTTCTCGATTGCCACTCGCCACCTGCAGCGCAAGCGCCTGCCGCTCGACGAGGCCGGCTTCGATGACGAGGATTCGATGGCGTCACGCGTGAGCGATGGCTTCGATCTCGCCGAGGCCTGCGCCGACGAGCAATTGATGGGCGTGGTCGGGCGCGAGCTCGACGCACTCTCGCCCATGCAACGTACACTGATCAGCCTCTACCATCTCGAAGAGCTCGGCATCAGCGAGATCGCGAGCATCACCGGCCAGCCCGAAGGCACGGTCAAGAACAGCCTGTTCCGCGCGCGTCGCCGGTTGCGCGAGCGCCTGGAACAAGCCATGGGAGTCGCCGCATGAACGAAGAACACGACTGGACCCAGGAACGCCGCCGCGAATGGCAGGCACAGGAACGCGCCCGCACGCTCGAGCTTGCAAGCGCGCCCGTCACCGGTGAGCCACTGGTCGACCGCTACCGCGCCGTGATGCGCCTCACGCGCACCGCCCCACGTCCTCCCGTTCCCGCCGACTTTGCTGCAAAAGTAGCCGCGGCCGCGCGCGAGCAGGAATTCGACGAGCGTTTCGAGCGCTGGATGCTGCTGGTCGGCGGCCTGATCGCGCTGGCCTTCACCGTTTTCTACATGGGCGACAGCCTGCTCGAAATCGGCCAACTCACCCTGCGCAGCATCGACGGCCTTGCCCCCGAGGTGCCGCTGCTCAGCAACCCGATGCTGTGGATGGCGATCGCGGGCACTGGCTGCGCCACCTTGTTCGACCTGCCATTTGGCGCGGGGCGCCGGGCGGTGGGCTGAGGGATTTGCTCCACGTGGGTCCGGACCTTGTCCGGACGCTGTTGCTTAGCTGTACGTGGGTCCGGACCTTGTCCGGACGCTGTTGCTTAGCTGTACGTGGGTCCGGACCTTGTCCGGACGCTGGTGCTTAGCTGTACGTGGGTCCGGACCTTGTCCGGACGCTTTTCATACAAATCCAGAAACTTCCTACAGGAAAACCCGGTGGCGACCCGATGCACTCAAGCTGGCCCGCTCGGCATTGTTACTCATGCCCTACGACAGCCTCCTGCGTCATCGTGAACAAGCGCTCGGCAATGGCTTCACTGTCACATTCTGCGCACTTGACCGCCGGCCTGTTTTTGCGTCGGACGCAGCGGCGGCGATCTTGGCCAGAGCGATTTGGCGAAGCGATGAGCTGAAACTATCCAGCACCCACGCCTGGGTGATCATGCCGGACCACGTCCACTGGCTGGTTTCCGTAGAAGCCGGTGTTTCCGTCAGCAGGGCGGTAGCGAGCGTCAAGGCCAACACCAGTCGCCAGCTTGCACAGCTGGGACTGACCGGCCTCTGGCAGCCCGGCTTCTATGAACATCGCGTGCGCAACCAGGAAGACCTCGCCTCTCAAGCTCGCTATCTGATCGCGAATCCACTGCGAGCCGGGCTGGTCGCGAAGCTCTCGGATTACCGGTGGTGGTACACCTCATTTGCATGTTCGGCTGACGGTGAAGATGTGTTCTGGTAGTGATCAACAGCGTCCGGACAAGGTCCGGACCCACGTACGGCTAAGCAACAGCGTCCGGACAAAGTCCGGACCCACGTACAGCTAAGCAACAGCGTCCGGACAAGGTCCGGACCCACGTGCAGCAAAGCAACAGCGTCCGGACGAGGTCCGGACCCACGTGCAGCAAAGCAAGAGCGTCCGGACGAGGTCCGGACCCACGTACGGCTAAGCAAGAGCGTCCGGACAAGGTCCGGACCACGTCCGGCTAAGCAAGAGCGTCCGGACGAGGTCCGGACCCACGTGCAGCAAAGCAACAGCGTCCGGACAAGGTCCGGACCCACCTGCAGCAAAGCAACAGCGTCCGGACGAGGTCCGGACCCACGTGGAGCCAAAGGCAACAGCGTCGGACGGGTCCGGAGTCACAGGCACAGCCGCGCTTCACCCTTTCTCTGCCCACACCCGCGTAGCCTCGCGGCATGCACCCGAACTCCGATCCGTTGATGCCGCTCTGGCTGCAGACTGCCGCGCCGTTGGTGCTGGCGGAAAGCGGTCCGCGTTTTGAGGATCTGGGCGCGTGCGATTGCGTGGTCAGCGGCGCGGGTGTGACCGGGCTTTCGACGGCGCTGCACCTGGCCGAAGGCGGGGCGCGCGTGGTTCTGCTGGAGCGCGAGGCGCCGGGGCTCGGCAGTACCGGGCGCGCCAACGGGCAAATCATCGCCGGCCTGCAACGCACGCCGGAGGCAATCATCAAGGCATATGGGCCGGCGATTGGCGAGCGTATCGTCGACTTCAGCGGGCACGCGCCGGAATTGGTGTTCGAGCTGATTGACCGCCACGGCATCGACTGCGGCGCGGAGCGCACTGGGTGGATCCAGGCGACGCGCTCCGAACACCAGCTCCCGGATTTGCATGTCCTTGGCGCGTCGTGGATCGCGCGCGGCGCCCCGGTGCGCCTACTCGATCGGATTGACACCAGCCGCTTGCTCGGCACCGATGCCTACGCCGGCGGTTGGCTGGACGAACGCAACGGTATGTTGCAGCCGCTCGCCTTCGCGCGCGGGCTGGCAGGCGCGGCAATGCGCGCCGGCGTCGACCTGCATTGCGGTGTCAGCGTGCGCAAGCTGGAACGCGTGGCGGAGCGGTGGCAAGTCACCACCGATCGCGGCGTGGTGTCCGCACGTACGGTCGTGGTCGCCACCAACGTCTACACGGGTGAACTCGAGGGCATGGCCACGGCGCTGCTCGGGCGCAGTTTCCTGTCGGCCTACAGCGTGCAGCTCGCGAGCGCGCCGCTGACGCCGGCGCAACTGGCGACGGTGCTGCCGCAACGGCATTCGTGCGGCGACACCGAACATTTGCGCCTGCGCTATTTCCGGCTCGATGCCGACAACCGATTCGTGATCGGCGGTCCTGGCTGGCTGCGTCCACCGAAGTCGCGCATGGCGATGAGTTTTCGCATCCTCGCCGCTTCGGCCCGTCGCATGTTCCCGCAGCTGGCCGACACCCGTTTCGAATACCGCTGGTATGCGCGTGACAGCGTCACCGCGGATCTGCTGCCGCACCTCTACGAGCCGGCACCGGGGATCTTCTCGGCGCTCGGCTACAACGGCCGCGGCCTGGCGATGGGCATCGCCCTCGGAAGCGTGCTGGCGCGACGCGTGCTCGGTGCGGATCCGGCCAGCCTGCCGTTCCCGATCACCGACGCGACGCGGGCGCCACTCAACCTGCCGACGTCGGCGCGCTCGTGGTTCGGCTCGGTGTTTTCACGCCTGCACCGTTGACCTTCGCGCCCAAAGCTCCGTCAGCAGCGTTTCAAACGCCAGGGCAAAGCGGGCCGCATCAAACAGTGGCGACATCCGGACTTGTTCGCGCAAGCGCAGGCGCAGGGCCTGCAAGTCGGCAACGTCAGCCGCCCGGTCGATGGCCGCGTGCTCATAGGCGTCGGTGTCGCTGACGACCCAATCCGCCAGCCCCGCAGCGCCGAGCAGGCTCGCGCCCTGGCGCGCCACCAGCGTTTCGCCGGTGAGGGTCAGGGTCGGGACGCCCATCCACAGCGCTTCGCAGGTGGTGGTGCCACCCGGAAATGGAAAGCTGTCGAGCAGGATGTCGACCTCGGCATGGCTGCTCAAGTACTGCGCCCGTGAGCCGGCCGCGTGCAGCTGCAAGCGCTCAGGATCGATGCCCTGCGCGCTGGCGCGACCCTCGAATGCCGCGCGCCCGAGGGCATCGCCGAGCGAGTCACTCTGGATGCGCAATCGTGCGCCGGGAACCGCGGCCAGTATCCGCGCCCAGGCGCTCAAGACCGCGTCGTTGAGCTTGCGGATGGCCTGGAAGCTGCCGAAAGTGATGTAGCCATTGCGCAAGGCCGGCGTATCGGCGACGAAAGGCGCATCCCGCGGTGGGCTGAAGCACAGGCGCGTATCCGGCAGGCACGCAACCGCTTCGGTGAAAAACTGCCGCGCCGCGGCGGGCACGCCAATCTCGTCGGCAATGAAGTAGTCCATTTCCGCGAGCCCAGTGGTCGCGAAATAGCCGAGCCAGCTGAGCTGCAGCGGCGCTGGGCGCCAGGCGAACATCGATAGCCGGTTGTCAGCGCTGTGCCCGGCAAGGTCGATCAGGACATGCGGTGCGTCCGCGTGGATCAGGCGCGCGCAGTCCTCGTCACTCAGTCCCGCCAGCGATTTCCAGCTCACGCAACGGGACTGGAGCCGCTCGCTCAGGCCATCGCTGGCACGGTTCGTCGGATAGGCGAGGAATTGGACCCGGCTGGCATCGCTGTTGGCTAGCAAGGGTTCCAGGAAATATCCGACCGGGTGCTCGCGCAGGTCGCCCGACACCAGGCCGATGCGCAGCGGCGTGGCAGCGGGGCACTGCCAATGCGAATAAGGGCGCGCGGAAGCGCTCGCGTGGCGGCCATAGGCGCGTGCTTCCGCGAGCAGCTCGGCGGGGCGCAGCTCAGCCAGGTAATTGGTGCAGAACAGCCAGCTCTGGCGGGTGGGCAGGTCGGCGGGCCGCAGTTCGAGCGCCCGGGCGAAGGCCGCCGCAGCGGCATGCAGGTCGCCGCTGCGCAGCAGGCTGCGGGCCAGGTCGACCTGCGCATCGAAATAGTCCGGCGAGGTGGCGAGCATCTGCCGCGCGAGCTTGCCGAGCTCGATTTCCCGCCCTTGATGAAACAGCAGCTGGCCGAGACGCCGATAGGCATCAACGCTGTCGGGTCGATGCTGCAGTGCTTCACGGAAGGCCTGCTCGGCGTCGCCGGCGCGATCCTGCTCGAGCAGGGCCTCGCCGAGGACGCTGCAGGCAGCGGGGTCACGCGGCTGCACGGCCAGTGCGCGGCGGGCGGCGGTTTCCGCGTCCGCGTACCGGTACAGCCGCATGAGCACACCCGCGTAGGCGACCAACAGCGTCGGCTGCCGGGCATCGTGCGCAAGCGCCTGTCGCAGGGCGACCTCGGCTTCGCTGAAGCGTGATTGCGCGAGCAACTGGTCGAGCTGTCGTTCCAAAGCACGCAAGTCGGTCGGCTGCGCGGCGACCGGCTGCGCTGCCGGAGCAGGGGCTACTCGCGGTCTCAGCAACGCGAGATCCGGGCCACGCAGGCCGCGACGCTGGCCATCGTCGAGCACCCGCCGGGCCTCGTCCTCCGCCCCGGAATGCATCAGTGCCCTGAGGTAGCTCAGCCAGTGCTGCAGATGGCCGGGATCGGCTTCCCAGGCGGTGCGAAAGTAGGGTAGCGCGACGCCCATTCCGCGACCACTCTGCATCGCGAGCACCGCGGTGTTGTGATTCGCCTCGGGGTTGCGCGGGGCCACGTCGAGCACCTGCGCATACAGCGCCTGCGCCTGGGCCAGGCGGCCGGCCTGATGGTGGGTTGCGGCAGCGTAGAGACAGTCGGTCAGTTGCTTCTCGTCCATCGGTGGCCTGCGCAAAAGGCCAGCATAGCGGCAAGCGCCGGACTGCTTGCTTGAGATCTTCTGCGATTACCGTGTGCGCGGCCGCGTCGGTTCGGCTCGTGTTACAAAACCTTGGGCAGCACCAAAAGCGTCCGCGCACAGCGCAGACCCACAACAGCCAATCGCCGCCATAATCTCCGCCTTTGCATCCCGGAGGCGCGTCGTGTCGGTCAATTCCCGCTGGCAACTTTTGCGCGACGCAGGCGCCTTCCAGGTCAAGCTGCTGCTCGATGCCCTCCGCGACATCGCCTTGAGCCCGCTGGCATTGGTCGCCGCGCTCGTCGATTTCGTGTTCGCGGGCTCGCGTCCGCCGCAGCACTTCTACGCCGTGCTGCGCCTCGGTCGCCGCTCCGAAGCCTGGATCGACCTGTGGGCGGCCGGCTTGCGCGAAGCACGCAGCGATGAAACCGCGCCGGCCGATACTGCGCCGGTAAATGCCGACTGGATCATGGACCGCGTCGAGTCGCTCATCCGCGACCCGCGCTCCGGCGCGCGCGATGCGCTGGTTCTCAAGCGCTGGGCGCGCATGCGGCTGGCTCGGTCGGCGGCCAAGACCGAGCTGTGACTTTGGTAGGTCATGTTGTCCGCGCAAGCGGACTACTTGACGTTTTGATCCTCAACCAGCCAGCGCCTTGCCGATGCACGCCTGATAGCGCTTCTGCACCCGTGTCGCGAACCATTCAGTGGTGAGCTTGCGGGTGATCTTGGGGCTTTCGAGCAGGATGCGCGGGATCACGGCGCGCGGCAGCGGCTGGCCGGCGCGGCGGTCGGCGAGCGCGAACACGCGGTGGTAGAGATCGGTTTGTTCGAACTCGAAGCGGTCGCCCTGGTCGAGGTCGCGCTGGATCGCGCGCTCGTCGAGCTCGAGCTCGTCGGCAATCGACAGCGCCGCGCGCTCGGTGACGCCAATCTTGCGCTTGCCCCAACCACCGGCATGCACGATCAGGTCGCCATCGAGGGCCAGTTCGATGCCGGCAGCGCGGGCGAGCGCGGCCTGGAAGGCAGCGTTGCGGCTGGCATACCAGCCGGCGTTGAAGTCCGCGTAGCGATAGAGGTGGCGCTCGTAGCTGTTCGGATAATCGAGCAGGTGGGCAATGCCGAAGTACAGGCCGCCGCGGCGTGAGAACACTTCCTGGCGAATGCTGCCGGCGTCGGCGTAAGGATAGCGATGGCCGTCCGCATAGGTTTCGGCGAAGCGGATGCCGACCTGCATCGGGCCGCCAGTACGCACCGGATTCGCGCGTCCGAACAGGCGCTTGCCGAGCGGCACCGAGGCTAAAAACTCTTCGAACAAGCGGCTCAGCTCCTGTTCGGTGCGCACGCCCGCGAGCCGTTGCGCATAGGTCTTCCCATTGGCCGAATCGACGTCCAGCGCCGCGCGCACGAGGAATTGCGGAACCTTGAGCTTGGCCGCGCGCCGGTCGATTTCTTCCCGCGCAATCCGGGCCAGTCCCGGTACCGCCGGGTCGGCTACATAGCCTGATTCCTGCTCGATCACCGCCAGCACCGCGCACAGGTTCTCCGAGCTCGGCGGAACATCGATGCTCGCAAATGCCGTCTGGATCTCCCGTGCCCAGCCTTCCCGATCGGGCGTCTTGGCCGGCATGAGCCGCACCAGCTGCGCACGCACGTCGGCGGGCGTGCGTTTCGGGCCCTGGTTGGCATCAGGTGTGGCGCAACCGACGAGCACTGCCAGCAGCAGTCCAGCCAAACCAACAAAGCGCATCGTGACCATCGCATCCGTTTCGCAGGGCCGGCGGCCCCAAGGCACGAACATGCTGCGGACACGCGCGTGTATCGGAGGTAACCGGCGTCTCCCTCGTGGTGGGTCTGCGCTCTCGCGCGGACTCTTTTGCCTTCGCCCCGCTGTTGGTGGGTCTGCGCTGCGCGCGGACTCTTTTGCCTTGGCGAGCGAAAGCGTCCGCGCATAGCGCAGACCCACCAACAACCAGCAGCGCACTGCCGATCGCGACCAGTAGCTCCGGCCACCACCAGAAGCCGTGCCCGGCGCTCAGGTCGTAATGCAGGCCGGCAAAACCAATGGAGCCGAAGCTTGCCGGTATCGCCGCGCACGCATACTCCCCCCATCACTCACTGACCCACGAGGCCCACATGACCACAGCCTATGGCGCTTACGCCGCTGACCAGCCGATCCAGCCCATGCAGATCGAGCGCCGGGCGCCGGGGCCGCGGGATGTGCAGATCGAGATCGCCTTCTGCGGCGTCTGTCATTCGGACCTGCACACCGTGCGCTCCGAATGGGGTGGAACGCGCTATCCGTGCGTGCCGGGACACGAGATCGTTGGCACGGTCAGTGCGGTAGGTTCTGAGGTGTCCAAGTTCGAGGTCGGCCAAACGGTCGGCGTCGGCTGCCTGGTCGGCAGCTGCCAGCAGTGCGCGGCGTGCGCAGAAGGTCTCGAACAGTATTGCGAGAAGGGTTTCGTCGGCACCTACAACGGGCGTACGAAGGACGCGCCGGGCCACACTCTCGGCGGCTATTCACAGCGCATCGTCGTCGACGAGGCCTTCGTGCTCCGGATCTCCCATCCGCTCGAACAGCTCGCCGCGGTCGCGCCGCTGCTGTGCGCCGGGATCACCACCTATTCGCCGCTGCGCCACTGGAAGGTCGGCCCGGGCCAAAAGGTCGGCATCGTCGGCATCGGCGGTCTCGGCCACATGGGCATCAAGATCGCACACGCCATGGGCGCGCACGTGGTCGCCTTCACCAGCTCGCCCGGGAAGCGCCAGGACGCACTCGACCTCGGCGCTGCCGAAGTGGTCGTCACGCGCAACGAGAACGAGCTCAAGGCCCACGCCGGCAGCTTCGACTTCATCCTCGACACGGTCGCGGCCAGCCATTCGCTCGACATCTTCGCGACCCTGCTCAAGCGCGACGGCACCCTGGTATTGGTCGGCGTCCCCGAGCACCCGCACCCCAGCCCCAACATCGCCAACCTCATCTTCAAGCGCCGCACGATTGCCGGCTCGCTGATCGGCGGCCTCGCCGAAACCCAGGAGATGCTCGATTTCTGCGCGGACAAAGGCATCGTCGCCGAAATCGAAATGGTCTCGGCGCAGCAGATCGAAACGGCCTACGAGCGCATGCTCAAAAGTGACATCAAATATCGATTCGTGATCGATGGAGCTTCGATGCGCGGGTGAGCTGGTTTGTGCAAGCTTCGCCGCCGGTCCGAAGGGTCAGGATGCGCCCCGGCGCAACCACGTGGACAGCAGTTGCGGAGCCAGCAACTGCATTGACTTGCGGACCGCCAGATCGGCACCGGCGGTGGTCGCCAGTGCCGTGGCAATCCCGAGTAGCGAGCCGCCCGGGCGCGGGTCCGCATCGCGGGCACACACGAGTGGCACGGCATGCAGCAGCCGGCACCACGCCGGGAACGCGTGTATCGGCATGGCCGGCTCGGCGTCGCAAAATTCATCCCAATGCGCGGCCAGGCTTGGCGACGCGCAGATTGCGATTTCGGCGCTCTCCGGAAACGCGAAACAGAGCTCGGCAATATCAGCGAACTCCGCCTTATGATCACTGCCCGCGCGGGCGAGCTCGGCGTGCCAGCACAGCGCAGCTTCGTTGGAGCGCCAGGCGGAATCCCGTTCCACCGCGGCCATGGCTTGCTCGTACTCGCCCAGCAGGTGGTACAAATAGCTGTGATGCGTATGCGCCGTCGCGGCCTGATAGGGCCTGTCGTCCGCCTGAGCGAGCAGGCTCCTCAAAGCCAAGTGCACCACCCGATCGGGGTGATCAGCAAGCGCGCGCGCGGCCGCCGGGCGCAGCGCGGACTCGATCCAATCCAGCGCCGCGCCCGTGTCTTGCCAGCGCGGATGACCGCGTTCAATCGCCTCGATGCAGCATTCCATATCACACGCAAACCCCTCCAGATCCGGGCACTGAGCTCGAATGAAGGCCAGCTCGGTCCGCACCGAAGCGATCGATGTCTGCTGCAGTGCACGCCGTGCCCGTGCCGCCGCTTGCTCGATGGCACTGTCCCGGAACAGATCCAGCTGATCGACCCGCGTTGCCGTCGACGCGCCGCAGCGACCGGCTTGGTTTGTTGGCGACTCCACCCGCGCCGATTCCGGCGCGAAGAGGTCGAGATTCACGCACTGTGTCATGGAACGACGCGCAGTTTCAAAGGCCACGAATTAGAGCCGGGTGCGGGGCGAAATCAAGTGGCGGATCGATCCGTCGATGGCACACGGCCAATCTCATTCTCACGGCTGCACGAGCATCTCCGCGCGGTCTCTTGCGGGCCGACAAGCCTGTGCTCCATGGAAGTGCAGTGCCCGGCGCGCCATTCGAAAACGGCCCGCTTGCGCACGGTTGGCAATACGAGATTTCGCACTGCCTGTGCGCGGCAGATCGCTCATGCAGGCGGGGCGCTCCACCCCAACCGGGACCAGGTCTGGTCATCCCGCCCGGGCTTTACATCCGGGTGAGCGCTTCGGAGCGCTGCGGGAAAACCACCAGACCCTGGCGCTGGCTGCCGATTTGCAAACAGTAACGCACCGGTTGACACCGTACTGCGGTACGGGACTACGGTCACTGAACTCGGGGCGCGGTGTCCCGAATTTGGAGCAGGCCGATATGAAAATTCCAGCGCCACCACGAGCAACGCTGTTTACGCTAGCGCTTTTTGCCGCGACGTTCGCGCTGGCAGCGCCGGCGCCTGCGGTGCACGAACACTCGGCGTCGGAGGCGGCGCAGTCGTCCGATGTGGCAGAGCGCCCCATTGAAGCCGGCGCCATCCGTTTGAACGACGCGAAGAGCTCCAGTGACGACCTGGCCGGATCGGTGTGGAGCAAGTCCGGTTCGATGTCGTTCCAGAGCATCAGCACCACCCACGGAAAGTCGACGGTTCGCGGCGCCAAGCCTGACCTGGTCGAGGCGACGCTCGTGGTCAATGGCATGCAGATCAAGCATGTTTTCGACTCCCTGCAAAACAATGTCACGATCAGCACGACCGAGTCGGTAAAGCTCGAAAAGGCCGACGTCGAGGTTCTGCGGACTTTCCAGCAAGAGTTTGGCAAGGCTGTGCTGTCGGCGGACACCTTCATGAGCATGCCGCGCGCGACTGAAGTCATATACCGGCTCAGTGAAATGTACTCGGAAGCCCCGTACGGAATTGACCTGCCAAAGATGCGAGTGATCGATTTCAACATCGACCCTGAGCAGAATGCCGATATCGACCCTGGGCAGAATGCCGTTGCCGGTGGGCTGGTGTTCGGAAGCACGGAAAAAGCCTGTGGCCAGGCAGGCGGGGGTTTCATCGACCTGCACGATACGGCCAATGTGTGTGATAGAGGCGCCTTCTATCGCAATGCACATCATGACTTTTGCCCGAATCACGATTACATATCGAACAATCAAAAATACGGCTGCGGTAGTTCCGATTGTTACGGCCGCTGCGGCGGTGGTTGCGGCGCACTCAACGGACAGGGCGCCTGGCAGAAGGACTGCCTTGACCATGACGTCTGCAATCGCAGTCACAACTCGCAGTTTGGGGGTTGCGGTGACGAATGGAACGAAGCGGCTGACGACTACCTCAACGGCGCCATCCACTGCATTTTCGACCATTGCTGAGCTGCCGAAGGGAGGCAGGTGCTGCGCGCCTGTCTCCCTCCGGAGTGACAATCTTCGTGACGTGTGGCATGTCGGCCCCCAGGCAACATCGCAGACGCGCTAAGGTTCGTTACCATCGCCGGATATCCGGCGAACCGGGGAGTGACATTGCGCATCGGGGAGCTTGCCAGGCTAGCGGATGTCGGCGTTGAGACTGTCCGCTTCTACCAGCGGAGTGCGATCCTGCCTCTGCCCCCGAAGCCCCCAGGCGGCATACGTTGCTATTCCGAGGAGCATCTGAAGCTCTTGCAGCGGATTCGCGTGGCCCGCGAGGTGGGCTTTTCCTTGGCGGAGATTCAAAGCGCCTTCTCGCGATTCAATCAGCCCTGCGCGGTCACCCACGGGTACGCCATGCACAAGCTGCTCCGGGTCACCGAGCAGATCAATCGCTTTACGCGGATGTCGATCTGCCTGGAGGCCTGGATCCGCTTCTGCGAGGAAGATTCCGCACGCTCCGTTCGCGATGCGATTGAAACGACAGTGGGTCCCTTGAGTGCTCAAACGATGGGCGAACTCAAGGACAAACGCACGAAGCCCAATAGATCGCCACGTACACGCGCTAGAAAGCGCCTCTCGCGGACTGATCCATAGCACTTGTGCCGGTGCGGCACTGCGCCGCGCGGCTGTACCGACCTCTGCTGCGTCCTTTTTTGAGCTGCCGGTGCGGCGGTGCGCTCAGCAATTCGGTGTTTTGGGAGCGAGGGTGTCGGCAAGGCCGACCCACGGCAGCTGGGAGACGTATCCTCTGTTGCAAAACGAGACCTCGCATGGCCCAGGGCACGCACGATTTTGTCGACGATCCGCGCAATGCGCAGGTCCTGATCTACCTCAATGGGCAGTTGGTGCCACGGGCGCAGGCCATGGTGTCGGTATTCGATTCCGGCTTCATCCTGGGTGATGGTGTGTGGGAAGGATTGCGCGTCGTCAACGGCCATCCGGCCTTCCTCGACGCGCATCTCGACCGCCTGTACGAGGGCGCCAAGGCGATCGCGCTCGATATCGGCATGGACCGCCAGCAGCTCACGGCGGCGATATACGCCACGCTCGGCGCCAATGGGATGCACGATGGCGCGCACCTGCGGCTGATGGTCACCCGCGGGCTCAAGCGCACGCCGTACCAGGACCCGCGCGTCTGCATCGGCCCGGCCACGGTGGTGATCATTGCCGAGTACAAGAATCCGCTACCGGAGACACTGGAGCGCGGCCTCACGCTGTTCACCGTGCACGTGCGCCGCGGCTACCCGGATGTGCAGGATCCCAAGCTCAACAGCCACAGCAAGCTCAACTGCATCACCGCCTGCATCCAGGCGGCGACGGCGGGTGCGGATGAAGCCCTGATGCTCGACCCGCATGGGTTCGTCGCGACCTGCAACTCGACCCATTTCTTCATCGTCCGGCGCGGCCAGGTGTGGACCTCGAGCGGCGATTACTGCCTGCCCGGCATCACCCGCGCCAACGTGCTGCAACTGTGCCGCGACCACGGCATCCCCGCCTTCGAGCGCAACTTCAGCCTGACCGAGGTCTATGGCGCCGACGAAGCTTTCGTCACCGGAACCTTTGCCGGACTGGTACCGGTCAGCACGATCGATGGCCGGGTGCTCGGCTCTGCAAGCACCTCGGGTCGACCCGTGATCCAGCGCCTGCAGGCGCTGTATCGTGAGTTGGCGCAGCGTGAGGTGCTCGACTGCGGCGAGCGCGCCGGTCCATGAGCGCGCCAACCCGCATTGCGATGTGGTCGGGGCCGCGCAACATCTCCACGGCGATGATGCGGGCGTGGGAAAACCGCGGCGATTGCACAGTCAGCGACGAGCCGCTGTATGCCCACTATCTCAAAGCGACGGGCGCCGACCATCCGGCGCGCGATGAAGTCATCGCCGCCGGCGAAACCGACTGGCGTCGCGTAGTCGATGATCTCACCGGCCCGATTCCGGATGGCCAGCCAATCTGGTACCAGAAGCACATGTGCCATCACCTGTTGCCGCACATGGATCGCGAATGGATCGGCTCGTTGACCAACGTCCTGCTGATCCGCGATCCGCACGAGGTGGTCGCCTCGTACCTGCGCACGCGCGATACGGTCACGCCGGAAGACATTGGCCTGCCACAGCAGCAAGCGCTATTTCATTGGCTACGCGCGCGCAACGGTGTGCCACCGCCGGTACTCGACGCGGGCGAATTTCTGCAGGATCCGCGCGCGCACTTGAGCGCCCTTTGCGCGCTGCTGGGCATCAGCTTCGATGAGCGCATGTTGCATTGGCCACCGGGCCCACGCGCCAGCGATGGCATCTGGGCGCCACATTGGTATCACGCGGTCTGGCAATCGACCGGGTTCGACCAGCCGCATGGACGGCGCCAGCCCTTGAGCCCTGCGGCCGTTCGCGTCGTCGCGGAGTGCCGGGACGCCTATCAGGATTTGCACGCGCACCGGATGCGCGTCGATTGAGGCGCAAGTCAGCGACCCCTGCGCAGGCGTTCAGTACGAGACGCGCGCGAAGTAGCTACACTCGCTTGCGCCAATGTCATCCGCAACGAGGTCGATAGGCTCGCCTGTGTTCCGCCGCTACCGCCATCGTCGCTGGATCGCGCTGTTCGCGCTGATGGCGCTGCTGTTCCAGCAGTTCGCGGTGGCCGCATATTTGTGCCCGCAAGAACAGTTGGAGCGCTCCGCGGGTGTCGCCACGGGGGCGCCGTGCCACGCCTCGCGAGCGGTCGATTCGGCACTCTGCCACGAGCATTGCTTTCCGAGCCCGGCTTCGCCCGATCACACCGCGGTCGTGAGCATCGCGGCAGCGCTGTTGCCGGTCACCGCCTGGGTTCGCGAATGCGCCGGATCGACGGGCAAGCGCATGCAGACGCTTGCTGGGTTGATCGAACGCGTGCACCCGCCACCGCTGACCGTGCGGCACTGCAGCTTCCAGATTTGAGCTTCCACATCGAGTGACCTCAAGTGCCGCCTGCGGGCGGTTCTCCCGTCTTCGTGGTGGAGGTTGTCGTGAATTTTCCTGTTCCTCATTGCGCGCGCCCGGGCCTGGCGCTGTCCCTGGTGCTCGGTCTCTCGCTGCTGAGCCCGGCGCTCAAGGCCGAGCCGCCTCCATTGTCGCTGTTCGATGCTGTGCAACTGGCCGAACGCCAAGCGCCGCAGATCCGCGCGCGCGACGCCGCCATCGCTGCGGCCGAGGCCGCCATCGGCCCGGCCGGTGAGTTGCCGGATCCGGAGCTCATCCTCGGTATCGAGAATCTGCCCATCGATGGCGACGAGCGCTTGAGCCTCACCGATGACTTCATGACCATGCGCAAGCTCGGCTTCATGCAGTCCTTTCCGCGCCGCGAGAAGCGCCTGCTGCGGGCCGAACGCGCCACGAGCGAGGCCGCGCGCGAGCGTTCGCTGCTGATCAGTGAGCGCTTGGGCGTTCACGAAGCGGTTGCGCGCGCCTGGATTGCGGTGGCGATCGCCGAGCAGCGCGCGCGGCTCTTGCAGGAGCTTGCAGCGACTGCTGATGCGCAACTGGCCGCCGCAACCGCCGCGCTGACGGCCGGGCGCGGCTCCGCAGCGGACGGAATCAACGCGCGCAGCGCGGTGGTCGCGCTGCGGGATCGAATCCTGGCAGCGCAGGCGCAGGTCGATACGGCGCGTTCCGACCTCAAGCGTTGGCTGCCTGGGTTCGCAGACGCGAAGCTGGCGCCGGCACCCGACTGGTTCGATCTCGGTGTGGAGGCCGACGCGCTTGCCGGCAAGATTGCCCATCACCGCGAACTTCTGGCGTTCGCCGCAGCCGAGCATGCGGCGGCGACTGAGGTGGCGCTCGCGCGCGCCGAGAAGCGTCCGGATTGGTCGCTCGAAATGGCCTACGCGCAGCGGGGGCCGCAGTACTCGAACATGCTGTCGGTGCAGGTGCGGGTCGGCTTGCCAATCTTTGCGGGCTCGCGCCAGGAGCCGACCATCGCCGCCAAACAGGCCCTGCTCACCGGCATCGAAGCCGAGCGCGAGGCGGCGCTACGCATGCACGGTGCCGAGCTCGAGCGGACGGTCACGGTGTGGCGCAGCAGCGCCGAGCGTCTGCGTCGCTATCAACGTGATCTGCTGCCATTGGCCGAGGAGCGCACGGCGGTGGCGCTTGCTGCCTACCGCGGCGGCAGCGGCGATCTGCAGGCCGTGCTGGTCACCCTCGAAGCGGCCATTGAACAGCGCCTGGCCTATGTCGATTTGACCGATACCTTGGCGCAGGCCTGGGCCACGCTGCACTTCGCCTTTCCGCAGGAGGGCGCGCGATGAGCCGCCTGCGCTTGCTACTGGTCCTGCTGCTTGGCGTGGTCGTCGGCAGCGCCGCGACGTGGTGGTTCACGAAAGCTCCGCAAGAAGCGCGTTCAGACGAGCCCAGGCCAACGGCTGAACAGACCGTGCTCTATTGGTACGACCCGATGGTCCCGAATCAGCATTTCGACCAGCCGGGCAAATCGCCGTTCATGGACATGCAGCTGGTCCCGAAGTACGCCGGAGCGGCCGAAGATGCGGCGGGGACGGTCAGCATCGATCCGCGGCTGGTGCAGAACCTCGGCGTACGCACCGCAACTGCGCAACGCGGCCGGCTTGGCGTCAGTGTTCGCGCCACCGGATCGGTGGCCTTCGACGAGGGTGCGATCACCTGGGTGCAGGCACGCGTCGCCGGCATCGTCGAACGTCTGCATGTACGAACCACGCTGATGCGGGTCGACCAGGGCCAGCCGCTGCTGACCCTGATCGCACCCGAATGGACGGCCGCACAGGCCGAGTATCTGGCGTTGCGCCAGACGCGCAGCGCGGGGCTCGATGGCTTGCGCGCGGCAGCGCGCCAACGGCTGGTGCTGCTCGGCATGAGCGAAGGCCAGATACGCGCGGTGGAACGTAGCGGCCGCGCGCAGGATCGCATCACCGTTAGCGCCGCGCACGCTGGGGTCATCGGCGAACTGAGTGTGCGCGAGGGCGCCAGCGTCATGGCCGGCACGCCATTGATGCGCATCAACGGCCTCGACTCGGTGTGGATCAATGCGGCGATTCCCGAAACGCAGATCGGACGCGTGCCGGCCGGCGCCACGGTGACCGTGGAATTGGCGGCCTATCCCGGGATGAGCTTCGCGGGCGTGATCGACGCCCTGCTGCCGGATCTGGATGCGGCCACGCGCACGCAGGTTGCCCGCATCCGCGTGCCGAATGCGGACGGACGATTGCTGCCGGGGATGTTCGCGCAGATCAAGATCGAGGCCGCTGAGAACGCGGCTCATCTGGTCCTGGTGCCCACCGAGGCGGTGATCGCGACCGGCACGCGCGATGTGGTCATCGTCGATGCCGGCGATGGCCGCTTCCGCGCGCAGGAGGTGCGCATAGGCGACGAGGCGAACGGCCAGACGGCCGTGCTGGAAGGCTTGTCTGACGGCGATCGGGTGGTCCTGTCCGGTCAGTTCCTGGTCGACTCGGAAGCCAGTCTGATCGGGACGCTGGCAAGGCTGGAGACCAGCCCAGCGGATGACGCTGGCAGTGCGGCGGCCGAACGCCACTCGGCCCAGGGCGTGATCGAAGACACCAACGGCCACACCTGGACCATCGCCACCGACGCCATCCCGTCCTTGCAGATGGGCGCGATGTCGATGCGCTTCTATCACCCGGAGCATCTGCCGGAAGACCAGTTCAAGGCTGGCGCGCGGGTCAGCTTGTCCTTCTTCCGAAACGCCGATGGCGAATTCGAAATCGCCGAAGTCGCGGTCGTCGCGCAGGCGCCCACGCCATGATCGCGCGGGTGATCTACGGCGCCATCGCGAACCGTTTCCTGGTCTTGCTTGCGGCGCTGTTCCTGACCGCCTGGGGCCTGTACGCGGTCAGTCGCACGCCGGTCGATGCATTGCCCGATCTGTCGGATGTGCAGGTGATCATCCGCACGACCTGGCCCGGGCAATCACCGCAGCTGGTCGAGAACCAAGTCACCTATCCACTGACCACGACCATGCTCTCGGTGCCGGGCGCCAAGGCTGTGCGCGGGTTTTCATTCTTCGCCGACTCCTACGTCTACGTGTTGTTCGAAGACGGCACAGATCTCTACTGGGCACGCTCGCGCGTCCTCGAGTACTTGAACCAGGTGCAATCGCGGCTGCCGCGCGGCGTGACCACCGCGCTCGGGCCAGACGCGACCGGGGTCGGCTGGATCTACCAGTACGCACTGGTCGACCGTGGCGGCCAGAACGACCTGTCCGAGCTGCGCGCGCTGCAGGACTGGTTCTTGCGCTTCGAGCTCAAGACCGTGCCGGGCGTCGCCGAAGTCGCCAGCATCGGCGGCATGGTGCGCCAGTACCAGGTCGTACTTGATCCTGAGCGCCTGCGCGCTTATGGCGTCAGCCAGGCCCAGGTGATCGACGCCGTGCAGCGTGCCAACGGCGAGGCTGGCGGTTCAGTACTGGAGCTGGCTGAAGCCGAATACATGGTGCGGGCGAGCGGCTATCTGAAAAGCCTCGAGGATTTCCGCGCGATACCCCTGAGCAGCAATGCGACGGGCACGCCGGTACTGCTCGGCGATGTCGCCCGCGTCCAGCTCGGCCCCGAAATGCGCCGGGGCATTGCCGAGCTCAATGGCGAAGGCGAAGTCGTCGGCGGCGTGATCATCATGCGCTCCGGCAAGAATCCGCAGGCGACGATCAGCGCGGTGAAGGCCAAGCTCCAAACCCTGCGCGCGAGCTTGCCGGCCGGCGTCGAGGTGGTCGAGACCTACGATCGCTCGCAACTGATCGGCCGCGCAATCGACAACCTGACCGCGAAGCTGCTCGAAGAATTCCTGGTGGTGGCGCTCGTCTGCGCGGTGTTCCTGTTCCACCTGCGCTCGGCACTGGTGGCGATCGTGGCGCTGCCACTCGGCGTGCTGATGGCCTTCATCGTCATGCAATGGCAGGGCCTCAACGCCAACATCCTGTCGCTCGGCGGCATCGCGATCGCGATCGGCGCCATGGTCGATGCGGCGATCGTCATGATCGAAAATGCTCACAAGCATCTCGAGGCCTGGCAGCACGCGCATCCCGGTGAAAGCTTGGAAGGCGAGGCGCGCTGGCGTTTGATCGGAGACGCTGCGGCAGAAGTCGGGCCGGCGCTGTTCTTCAGCCTGCTCATCATCACCCTGTCCTTTGTTCCGGTGTTTACCCTGGAGGCGCAGGAAGGCCGCTTGTTCGCGCCGCTCGCGTACACCAAGACCTATGCGATGGCGGCGGCGGCGGGGCTGTCCATCACCTTGATTCCGGTGTTGATGGGCTACTGGATTCGCGGCCGCATACCGGACGAAAACGCCAACCCGCTGTCGCGTGTGCTGATCAGCAGCTACCGGCCGCTGCTCGATGCGGTGTTGCGCTTTCCCAAATCCACGCTGGTGTTGGCGTTGGCCTTGTTGCTGGCGACCGCGTGGCCCATCACCCAGATCGGTGGCGAGTTCCTGCCGCCGCTGGACGAAGGCGATGTCCTGTACATGCCGACCGCGCTGCCGGGACTTTCCACGGGCAAGGCCGCGCAGATCCTGCAACAGACCGACAAGATGATCCGTTCAGTGCCGGAGGTCGCAAGTGTTTTCGGGAAGATCGGACGGGCCGAAACGGCGACCGATCCGGCGCCGATGGAAATGGTCGAAACCACCGTGCGCTTCAAGCCGCGCGCCGAGTGGCGTGCCGGCATGACCCCGGAAAAGTTGATCGAGGAACTCGACGCGGCGGTGCGTCTGCCGGGACTCACCAACCTGTGGGTGCCACCGATCCGCAATCGACTGGATATGCTGGCCACCGGCATCAAGTCGCCGATCGGGATCAAGGTCAACGGCAACGATCTTGCGGTCATCGACCAAGTCGCGGCAAGCATCGAGAAGGCGATCAAGGATGTCCCTGGCGTGAGCTCGGCGCTGGCCGAGCGACTCACTGGCGGCCGCTACATCGACATCGCGATCGACCGCGCGGCGGCGGCGCGCTACGGCCTCAATATCGCCGATGTGCAGAGCATCATCACCGCCGCGATCGGCGGGGAAAACATCGGCGAAGTGGTCGACGGTCGGCGCCGCTTCCCGATCAGCGTGCGCTATCCGCGCGAACTGCGCGACAGCGTGCAGAAGTTGCGCGAGCTGCCGATGCTGACGGCTGCGGGCGCCCAGATTGTGCTCGGCAGCGTCGCCCAGATCAGCATCAGTGCCGGACCGCCGATGATCCGCAGCGAAAATGCACGGCTCTCGGGCTGGATCTACGTCGACGTCCGCGACCGCGACCTCGCGTCGGTCGTGGGCGATCTCAAGCAACGCGTCGCCCGCGATATCCAGCTGCCGGCGGGTTACTCAATCACCTGGTCCGGCCAGTTCGAGTACTTCGAGCATGCGATGGCCAAGCTGAAGGTGGTGATTCCGGCGACGCTGGTGATCATCTTCGTGCTGCTCTATCTGACCTTCGGACGCGCCGACGAAGCGGCGCTGATCCTCGGCAGTATTCCCTTCGCACTGATCGGCGGTTTCTGGCTGATGTACCTGCTCGGCCACGCCTTGTCGGTCGCCACGGCGGTGGGTTTCATCGCGCTCGCAGGCGTCTCCGCCGAGTTCGGCGTGATCATGCTGCTGTACCTGAAGCACGCTTGGGAGCGCCGTCTTGCAGCCGGCGAACCGGCATCGCCAGAAACCCTGCTCGCCGCCATCCGCGAAGGCGCTGTCCAGCGCGTGCGCCCCAAGGCGATGACCGTTGCCGTCATCCTTGCCGGCCTGTTGCCGATCATGATCGGCAGCGGCACCGGCTCGGAAATCATGCAGCGCATCGCTGCCCCCATGGTCGGCGGGATGATCTCGGCGCCACTGCTGTCGATGCTGGTGATTCCAGTGGTGTACCGGCTGCTGCGCGAGCGCTCGGATGTGGTGCGCGCAGCGGAGGCTCCGCTCGCGTAGGGCGCTCGCGAGAATTGACCTAGGGCGCCACGCGCAAGCGGGCGCTACCTGACAGACTGCACGTCTGTCGCCGCCGGTGGGCGCAAGCTCGCGTAAAGGAGTTGAGGAATGAAATCGGGCTTGCTCACCATCGTCTTGCTGCTCTCTCTGCAGGTCCAAGCGGCAGTCCTGCTGACCCCTGTGGAACTTTCGACATCCGAGCACGCGGCGCAGCCGTCGGTCACGGTCGACCCGCGCGCGGGTTTTGTCGTGACCTGGCAGGAGCGCGAGACTGAGGGCAATCACCTCAAGTTTGCAGTGATTGCCGCCGATGGCAGCGAAACCCGTCGCGGACTGATCCAGAGCGGATCAGACTGGTTCATCAACGGCGCCGATTTCCCGAGTCTCGCGGTGCTCGACAATGGCGACTGGGTGAGTTTCTGGCTGCAGAAGACCTCGCCCGGCACCTATTCCTACGCGATCCAATCCGTGCGCTCGCGCGACGCGGGCAAGACCTGGGATAAAGCGGTCGTGGTCCACGACGATGGCACTGACACCGAACATGGTTTCGTCAGCATGACCGCCGCCGGCGGCGATCGAGTACGCCTGGTCTGGTTCGACGGACGACGCATGGCCGGCGCGGGACATGACCACGAGGGCGCGGCCGAGCACATGACGCTGCGCAGCGCGACCATCGGACGCGATGGCAAGCTGGCCGATGCCCGCGAGCTCGACGATTTCACCTGCAGCTGCTGCCAGACCGATGCGGTTCGCGGCGCCAAGCGCACGCTGGTTGCCTACCGTGATCGTTCCAAGACCGAAGTCCGCGACATTGGCGCCATCACCTTTGCTGGCAAGGCCTGGTCGAAGCCGACCGTGGTGAGTGCCGACAACTGGACCATTGCCGGTTGCCCGGTCAATGGCCCGGCGCTGGCCGTGCGTGGTGATCAGTTCACGGCACTGTGGCCGACCATGGCTGGCGGCCAAATGAATCTCAGGTTCGCGACCGGGGATGGCGGAATATTCAGCGCACCGCTCGAGCTCGCGTCCGGGCCTGCGGAGCTCGGTCGGGTCGATCTGGCCACCTGGGGCGACACCGGATTCCTCTATTCCCGTGTGCGCCAGGGAAGCGTCGCCCCTGAGCTCATCGTCGACGAGCTGGATGCACGAGGCCGCTCGCTGCACTCCTATCCAGTCGCCGTGAAGGTCGGCGGCTACCCGCGCATCGCGCGCTCTGGTGACACCGCACTGTTGGTGTGGGCGCAGGCGGGGGCGAGCAGCGCCACTTCCCGCGTGGGCATCGCGAGGATCCAACCCGCCGTCACGGAGTGATCCACGACGTCCAGACGGCGCGGCCCAAGGCGTGGTGCGTGCGCCATTGCCTTATTGCGCGCCATCTTTGCGAATGCCACCGAAAGCTATTGCACTCACATGGGTCGAGCAGCGTTTGCGCTGCCACCAGACCTCGTCCTGGAACGCCATCAATGGGGCCGGCTGGTACCGGCATCACCGGTCCCTATCTTTAGTGCCGAGTGCCGACAGCGCGGCGCCGAGATCGACATGCAGGGTCTGGTCGGCGAGCTGCGCGATTACGCCGGCGCGCGTGAGCTTGTTGCGCACGGTTTCATTGGCGCCGCTCAGCAGCACACCCACGCCGCGCGTCCGCAAGGTGCCGATGACGTCGTCCAGGGTCTGCAAACCCGTGGCGTCGATGAAGGGCACGCGTTCCAGGCGCAAAATCAGCAGGCGCGGATCGCTGTGGGTGCGCAGCAAGGTGTGCTCGAGTTGCTCTACGGCGCCGAAGAAAAACGGTCCATCGATTCGATAGACCAGCACCCCGGGTGGCAGGCGCTCGACGCCGATCGCCTGGAGTTCCTGCTGCAGTGTTTCCGTGGTCTGCGGCAAAGCCTCGACGCTGGACGCCATGCGCCGCATGAACTGCAAGGTGGCGAGAATCACGCCGATATTCACCGCGACCACGAGATCGGCAAACACCGTCAGCACCAGGGTCACCAGCAGCACGACGATGTCCGCGCGCGGCGCACGGCGCAGGATTTTCACCACCCGCGGCAGGTCGCTCATGTTCCAGGAAACCAGCAGCAGGATCGCGGCGAGCGCGGCCAGCGGAATGGATGCGGCCAAAGGTGCGAGCAGCAGCAATACCGCGACCAGGAAGGCCACGTGCACGATCCCGGCGAGCGGGCTGGTGCCACCACTGCGCACATTGGTCGCCGTGCGCGCGATCGCACCGGTGGCGGCGAAACCACCGAACAGCGGCGCCGCAATATTCGCCAATCCCTGTCCAATGAGCTCCTGGTTCGAGTCGTGCCGGGTTCCGGTCAGGCCGTCCGCGACCACCGCCGACAACAGCGACTCGATCGCGCCGAGCATGGCGATGGTGAACGCCGGTCCGATCAGCGTGAGCGCCTGGGCCAGCGTGACCTGCGGCACCTGGAAGCTCGGCAATCCCGACGGAATCCCGCCAAAGGCACTGCCGATGGTGGCCACGCCTGGTAATTGCAGGGCGCTCTGGACGAGCGTCGCGACGGTCAGCGCGACCAGCGGTGCCGGCACCTTGGACAAGACCGGAATGCGTGGGACTGCGAGCAGGAGCAGCAGCGAGCCGACGCCGATCAGGGTGGTTGCCGCATGCAGCTCCGGCATTGCCGAGCCGAGGGCGACCAGTTTTTCATGGAAATGCGCGCCGGTGATCGCCGGCAAGCCGAGAAAAGGGGCCAGTTGACCGGCCGCAATGACCACCGCAATGCCGGCCGTGAAACCCACGATGACCGGGTCGGGAATGAAGCGGACCATCGCACCGAGCCGCGCGAGGCCCAGCATGACCAGGATGACCCCCGCCATCATCGAGGCGACCTGCAGCCCGATGATCCCGTGTTCTGCGGTCACCGCCGCGAGGATCACGATGAAGGCGCCGGTCGGGCCGGCAATCTGCAGGCGGCTGCCGCCACACAGCGACACCACGATTCCGGCAACGATCGCCGTGTATAGACCCTGTTCGGGCTTGGCGCCGGAGGCAATCGCAAACGCCATGGCCAGCGGCAGGGCGACCACACCGACGATGACGCCCGCGAGCGCATTGCGCGCGAAGTGACCGCGGGCCAGCAAACCGGATCGCCAGGCTTCAACAATCGCGAACAAGGGCGGGATGTTGCTCGGTCGGGAACCCTAGAGTACCCCGGCGTCGGTCGCCGCCGGCCCCATCCGAGCGCTGCAGTTGATCGAGATCAACTGGCCTGATTGGCCTGGAGGTCGCGCTGCCGACCTTGTTGACGATGGATTTCTACCTCCCAGGCGTCCTCGTCGATGGGTCGGGAAGCTTGAATACGGCCCGCACCGCGGTGCTGCGCGGCGCGCCCCGTCCATTGATCACGCCATTCGCGGCCGGGCGGATTCTGTGGCCGCTCGGCGACGACGCAGCGGGAACCTCAGCAGATCCTTGAGCGCCCGTGGGGACGGGTACTTGCCGGGGTCCTGGACGCCGAGTAGTTGCGGATCCGGCCCAAAGCGAAAGCTTCCGAACACCAGGTCCCATGCCGGCAGGCTGGTGCCGTAGTTGCCGGCCTCAATGAGGCGGCTGCTGTGGTGAAGGCGATGCAATTCGCTGCTGCCGACGATGAGATTCAGCACCCCCAGGCGTCCGCGGATATTGGCGTGGACGATGACGCTCTGCAGCAGGCCGAACAGCAGGATGAACAGGATCGCGTCGGCCGACAGCCCCATGGGAAGCAGTGGTGCCATCCGCGCGAGCTTGCCGAAGAGTGCATTCAGCGGATGGGCGTTGAAGCTGTTGCTGGCGTTGAGCGCAGTCGGCAGGTGGTGGATGACATGGACGTCCCAAAGCCAGTTCGAGCCATGGCTGACGCGATGCAGGGCGTATGACCCAAGTTCCGCGGCCAGCAGGCCGACGACGATTTGCACAACCAGGGGCCAGGAGGAGGGCGCTGCGATCCACCAGATTGCAGCCGCGGCAATCGCGACGTCAGCCAGCCCATCCGCGACGACGTTGAGCGTGAACAGACTGCCGTCGCGCTTGTGATCCGGTCCGTCCGGATGCCAATGTTGCCGATACGGCAGCAGCCGTTCCGCGATCATGGCCGTGACCAGCACGACCGCCAGCCAGATCAGCAAGACGCTGGTCGCTGATCGTGCGGCGTCCTTTTGCATCAGCCAATAAATGGGCAGCGCAGTCAGCAAGCCCAGGTGTACCCAATGCAGCTCGCGCCAGCGCGGGAACCAACGGCTTCGATTTACGCTATTCATGACAGCTCGTGTACAGGGGAGATGCCGGTAGCGTGGCCGCTGCGCGTCTTGACGGCATTAACCCGGGTTCACGCGCAGCCTGTTTCCCGCGCGTTGGCCGCGCGTCACCGAGGAAATCTGCAAGCAATGGATGCATTGAACAGAACGTCCGGTGGGCGGCGCATGCCACCCGCGTTTGCCGTGGAGCTTGCCGCACTGGCACGCTTGCGCTTTGCTGCAGGCAGCGAGCTGACCGCTCCGGGACAGGTGGAGCAGGCATTCTGGTGCATCGAATCCGGCTTGGTGCGCCTCTATTCGCTGGGTGAGCACGGGCGCGATCGCAACCATGATTTCCTGGGCGCAGGCGAGTGGGTCGCCGGTGCGCTGTCGTGGCGCGATGGCCGCGTCTGCTGCGAGGGAGCAGCCATCGGCGTGCAGGCGCTGAAATCCACCGTGGCGATCCGTCTGCCACTGACCTTCATCGAGCAACGCCACCGCGAATCGCCCGAGGTGGCGGCCTGGCTCACCGACGAGCTCATGCAACTGAGCTCGCGCCGCCTGCAGCGCGAGCTCGATCTGTTGCAGCTGAGCGCCGAGCAGCGCTACCACGCACTGGCGCGCGAACGCCCGGCGCTGGTGCGCATGCTCGCCCAGCACCACATTGCGTCCTGGCTCGGAATCACGCCCGTCGCGCTGTCGCGGATCCGGCGCCGATCGAAGATCTCGGCATCAAGTCAGTCATCCAGCGGCGATGGGCACGCCAAGCGCGTTGTAGGCTAAGGCGAAGGCGAGTTCGCGACGGTCGCTTCGGAGATCTCGCGGGCGCGCCGGATGCCGCGCAGATCGCCCTTTGAAAGCGTGATCTGGGAACTCGACGGCGCGGATGATCAGGCTGCCATTGCCGTCGATGATGGCGTCGATGACTTGAGTGCCGGCCAGTTTCTCGACCGGAATGGGCTCGCCGGTCGGCATGGCTTCGTCGACGCTCGAGCGGCCATCGATGACGACGCCATCGACCGGCACCTTCTTGCCGGGACGCACGCGCAGGCGATCGCCGATGTGCACATGATTTGTGCGCGCCAGCAGCTCGCGTGAACTTCGCGAGCCGCTACGAAGCCGCCGCTCGCAGATGTTCAAACAGAATGGCCAGGCCGATCACGATCAGGACCACGCCGCCGAAAATCTCTGCCCGCTTGCCTGCGATTTCTCCAAGCACCCGGCCGAGCATGACGCCGAAGGTCACCATGAAAAAGGTGGAGAGACCGATCGCAGCGGCGATCGGAAGGATGGAAACGTCGAGGAAGGCCAGGCCGACACCCACCGCCATCGCATCGATGCTGGTCGCGAACCCGGTTGCCGCGAGCAACCAGAAGCCGTGGCGGTTTGGCTTCGTGACGTCCGCTTCGGCCGAAGCACGCGTCCCGGCGCGGATCATGCGCAGGCCGAGAATCGACAACAGGACGAATGCGATCCAATGGTCCCAGGCGGTCACGTAGCCGGCTGCCGCTGAGCCGAGCAACCAGCCGACGATGGGCGTCAGCCCCTCGATGATCCCGAAAATGGCGCCCGTTCGCAGTGCTTCGCGCCAGTTTGGCCGCTCGAGCGCCGCACCCTTGCCGATCGCTGCCGCGAAGGCATCCGTCGACATCGCGAGCGCGAGGAAAATCGTCGCAATCAGGCTCATCTTGTTGTCATGGGTCTTACGCCGGCCGCCGCGGGCTGATGGCAAGGGGCGGGAGAGTGACGCAGGTCACGTCACGATCTCAACCTCTGCGCATTGGCTGCAACACTGACCGACGACAGCTCATCGCCAGCGCCGCAATCGTCGGGCTCAGCAGCACCGAGCCATCGCGTATCTGGACTGACATCATCGATCCGGTATTCAACCTCGCGTGCGTCGCGTCGGTGCCGGACCGCTCCGTTGACGGTCAGACCGCCCAGTTTGGCCCTTATGCCGGCTGAGCACTCGCGGCCTCGATCGTCGAGTTCGGGATGAACTGCCAGCGCCGCCAGATCGCGTAGGCCGCCGGCAGAACAAGCAGCGTGAGGAACATGCACGCCCACAAGCCGCCGACCACGGGGGCGGCGGTACGGGCTGAAAGGTCGGCGCCGACGCCGGATTCGAACAGCAGCGGTGTCAGTCCTAGCACGGTGGTCGCCACGGTCATCAACATCGGCCGCAAACACTTCGAAGCGCCGTCGATGACAGCCGTATCGATGTCTGCGCGCTGGCGCAATTGCCCGCGTGCACGGGCGGCTTCAAATGCCTTATCGAGATAGACGACCACAACAATGCCGGTTTGCGCCGCGACACCGCCGACCGCGATCAGCCCGACCCACACCGCAGTGGACAGGTTGTAGTCGAGCAACGCGAGCAGCCACACACTTCCGGCGATGGCAAACGGCAGGCTCATCAGCACCAGTCCGGTCTGGGCCCAACCGCGCAGCGACAGGTAGAGCAGCGCGATGATCAGAAACAGGGTCAGCGGCAAAACCACGCGCATGCGCGCTTCCATGTCCGCCAAGAATTCGTATTGTCCGGTCCACTGCAGGCTATATCCCGCCGGCAACGCCAACCGATCGCGCACCAGGCGCTTGGCGTCCTCGACCCAGCCGCCGAGATCGCGCTCAGCACTGTCGATGTCGGCGAATACGTAGCCGACGAGCACCCCGTTCTCGTCCTTGATCATCGGCGGACCGCTGACCACACGCACGTCGGCCAGAGTTCCAAGGGGTACGGTGGTGCCTCCCGACTGCCAACGGTCCCAGCCGTCGGCGGCGACAACTGCAGGCGCGCCTGATCCCATCCCGGAATCATTCATGGCCGGTGCGTTCGATCCCGATTTGCCCCCCATGCCGCCCATGTCCCCGCCGCTGGCGCGCACTTCGCTGCGTGCGGCAGGCGCGCTGCCGCGACCTGATCCCTCGCCCTCGGCAGGCATCGCGGATGCGACACGTGGAATCGCAATCGGCAGCGCGCGCAGCAATTGCGGGTCAGCGCGAAAGTCGGCGCCGTAGCGAACATTGACTGAGAAACGCGCGCGGCCATCAATGATCGTGGAGATCGGCATGCCGCCAATGCTTGCCTCGACGTTTTCGAGGATGTCGCGCACGCTCAAGCCGAAGCGCGCGATCGCTTCCCGATCCGGCACAATGTCGATGTACTCGCGTCCGGTCTGGCGTTCGGCGAAGGTGCTGCGCGTCCCGCTCACCTCGCGCAGCAGACCTTCGATCGCGAGGCTCACGCGCTCAATGCCGGGCAGATCAGGGCCGAAGACCTTGATGCCCACTGGCGTGCGCACGCCCGTGGTGAGCATGTCGATGCGCGTCCGGATCGGTGGCGAAATGGCGATCTGGTAGCCTGGCATGCGCAGCGCGGCATCGAGATCGCGCGCCAGTTCGGCTTGATTGCGCGGCCCAAGCTCGGGCCAGAGCGGACGCAGCACGCCCTTGAACCATGCTGGCGCCCAGCCGCTGTACCAGCGCTGGCGCGGGACGTCGGGCCATTGCTCGCGCGGCTTCAGTACCACCACCGACTCGTTCATATCGAGTTGCGCGGGGTCGGTCGCAGTGTCCGCACGGCCGGCCTTGCCGTGCACTGACGCGACTTCGGCGAAGCCTTTGATGATGCGATGCTGTGCGCCGAGTGCTCCGCGTGCCTCCTCGATCGAAATGCCGGGAAATGTCGTCGGCATCACCAGCAGTGAACCCTCGTCGAGCGGCGGCATGAACTCCGAACCGAGACGCATGAACACCGGGACCGTGGCGAGCATGGCGAGCGCCGCGGCCAACGCCACGACCACGCGGCGGCGCACGACCATCGTCACGATGGGTCGATACAGCCGGCCGAGCACGCGATTGACCGGATTTTCCTGTTGGCCGCGTATGCGCCCGCGGAGCAGCCAAATCATCAGCGGCGGCGCCAGCGTCACCGACAGCAGCGCGGCCGCGAACATCGACAGCGTCTTCGTGTATGCCAGCGGTTCGAACAGCCGGCCGGCCTGTCCCGCCAGCGTAAAGATCGGCAGGAAGCTCACCGTGATCAACAGCAGCGAGAAGAAGATCGGTCGCCCGACTTCCTTGCAGGCGTCGATGATGATGCGGCGGCGGTCCGCGGCGGCGGGCGCAGCGGCTAGACGGGTGTGCGCGTTCTCGATCAGCACGATCGCCGCGTCGGTCAATTCGCCAATGGCAATCGCAATGCCGCCAAGCGACATGATGTTCGAGGTGAGCCCCAGGTAGCGGATGCCGATGAAGGAGAGCAGCACGGCCAACGGCAGGATGATCATCGCGACCAGCGCAGAGCGGGCGTGCATCAGAAACACCAGGCAGATCACCGCGACGATGATCCCTTCCTCGATCAAGGTCATGCGCAGGGTAGCGATCGAACCGAGAATCAGTTCCGAACGATCGTACGTCGGTAACAGCTTCACGTTGGCCGGCAACGACAGGGTCTCGATCTGCGCCTTCACCGCGCGAATCACCTCGAGCGCGTTCGAACCGACGCGCATCACGACGATCCCGCCGACGACTTCCCCCTGACCGTTCAGGTCGGCGGTTCCGCGGCGAATCTCTGAGCCGAATTGAACGGTGGCGACGTCGCGCACGCGAATCGGCGTGCCGCCGGCGGCAACCGTCACCACGCTGAGCTCAAGATCCTGCAGCGACTTGACATAGCCGCGGCCGCGCAGCACGAACTCGCGCCCGCCCATCTCCAGAACGCGCGCGCCCACTTCACTGTTCGCATCGCGGACTGCCCGCGAGACATCGAGCGGGGTCACGTTGAAGGCGACCAGCTTTGCCGGGTCAAGCAGGATCTGATACTGACGCTCGAATCCGCCCATAGACGCAACTTCGGCGACGCCCTTCACGCCCTGCAATGCCGGACGGATGGTGAAGTCCTGCAATGCACGCAGCTCGGCCAGGTCCATGCGGCCCGAGGTGTCCTCGATCGCATACTGGTAGATCCAGCCGACGCCACTCGCATCCGGGCCCAAGGTGGGTACTACACCGGGGGGAATCGATTGCTGCGCGCGGCCGATCTGTTCCAGGACGCGGGTACGTGCCCAATAGATGTCGGTGTCGTCTTCGAAGATCGCATAGATGAAGCTCATGCCGAACATCGAATAGCCGCGGACGGTACGGACGCCGGGCGTGCTCTGCAGCGCGCGCACCAGCGGATAGGTGATCTGGTCCTCGACCAGGTCGGGACTGCGTCCCATCCACTCGGAAAATACGATCACCTGCGGATCGGATAGGTCGGGGATCGCGTCGAGCGGCGTCTTGCGTACGCAGTCGACCGCCCACAATGCGAGCAGCAAGGTCGCGCCGAAGACGATCCAGCGGTGTTGGGCCGACCATTCGATGACGCGCTCGATCACGGTCAGTCACTCATCGATTGTCGTGATTCGGATGTTGTGCCGGCAGATTTGACGCGGGTTGTGGGTTCGCGTCGGCGCGAGGCGGCGCATCGCGAGGCCCTGTAGTCGAGTGCCCCGAGTGCCCGGTACTCCCCGAGGCACGCAAGCGGCTTTCAGAATCGATCAGGAACACCCCGCTCGAAACCACTTGCTCGTCGGGTGCCAACCCAGTCGTCACCTCGATGCGTTCGCCGATACGGACACCGATCTTGATGTCGCGTGGCTTGAACGCGCCGGAAGCGGCGCGCACGAATACGAGGTGAGCATCCCCGGTATAGATCACGGCATCCCGGGCGACGGTCAGTACCTCGCGCGGCGCCGCCGCGAATTCGGCGGTGCCATACGAACCGGGACGAAGTTGGCCATCGTCGTTGGGCACGCGCAGACGCACTCTCCCGGTGCGCGAGCCCTCGCTCAACGCTGGATAGACAAAGTCGACAGTTGCCACGAATGGCGCACGACCTGACCCTGGAAAGCTGAGTGTTGCCGTGAGTCCAGGCCGGACCCGTGGCATATCAGCCTCGGCAATCTCGGCAATGACCCATACCTGCGAAAAATCGGCAATCGTCACGATCTCCGTGGACGGGTCGACGGCTGTGCCGACGCTGACGCCACGGCGCAGGACGACACCGGCGCGGGGCGACGTCAGCATGACCAGGCGACGCGGTTGCTGCGATTTTTCGATCCGGGAAATCTCTGCCTCGCTCATGCCCAGCACCCTGAGCCGAGCGCGCCCGGCGGCAATCACCGCGCTGTCGGGACCGCGTTGTGCCTGCCGCAACGCCGCCAGATACTCAAGCTGCGACGAATAAAGTTCCTGCGAGAACACCGCCGCCAAGCGCTCGCCAGCGCGCACGTTTTCGCCGGTGGTGTTGACGAACAGCTCCTCGATCCAGCCGGCGACACGGGTATGCACATGGCTGATGCGCGACTCATCGGCGACGACGGTTGCGACTGCTCGCAATGGAGCGCTGAGCGACTCCAGGCGCACCGGTTCGAGCTGGATACCCAACACATCAAGCTGGGCTGCCGCCAATTCAATCTCGGTGCGGGCGTTTGCGTTCGGCTGCGCCACCGCAGGTGGCGGCACCGTCGGCGCTGGTTCCACGTGTTGAGTCGCAAACGGCCAGCTCGCACGTCGGTCCTGAACAACCAGGAAGCCGGCGAAGACCACCGCCGTGATCAACGCGCCGGCAAGTGCACTTCGCCCACGGGGTCCAATAGTCATCGCGGCGACTCGGGAGTTTGTCCGGAGGCACGTATGAGCTTGGCCCATGCCTCGGCCAGAGCGGATTCGGCCATCACCAATTCGGCGCGCACTTCCCATAACGCGCGCGCTGATTCAATGACCGCTGCCAATGTGCCCTGGGCGGCACGGTAGCCGGCGAGCGCTGCGTCGACAGACGCGGCAGCGCGCGGCACGACATCGCTCTCCAGCATAAGCACTTGAATGCGCGCGGCGCTGACCAGCTCGCGCGTCTGCACGGCTTCACCCGCAACCATGAGTTGCATCGCCTGCAATTCGGCTTGTGCCATGCGTTCCATGGCCTTGGCCTCGGCGACGCCGGCGCGCAATCGACTCCGACCGATCGGAAGACTGACACCGAACATGAGCATTGCGCCCGGGCCCTCGGCCATGGTCGAGGCGCGCCCAACACGAACCGTTGCCATCGGCGCGTACATGGCGCGCATGACATCGATCTCGGCAGCCGCGCGCTCGATTTCTGCGGCCCCGGCGTGCAGCTCCGGCCGGTGTCCCAACGCCTGCGTGCGCAACCAGGCCGGCACCGGTGGTTCGTCGCGCCGCACCGAATAGTCGAACACCGGAATGCCGGCCTCAGGAGCGCGGCCGAGACTCGCGTTCAGCATCGCTTCGGCGGCGCGGATTTCGGCTACGAGCGATTGTTGCGTTGCCTGCGCGCGCGCCACTTCGACCTCAGCGCGCAGGATGTCAGCTTGCGTGCCGGTGCCGCTGCTGTAGCGAGCGCTCGCGGCATCGACGAGCTGCCGCGAGAGTTTGACCCGTTGCTCGATGACCAAGGACATCTGCCGGCGCTCGTGCAGCATGAAGAAGGCGCGTTGCGCGGTAACCGCCACGTCCAATTGCGCCAATTCGACGTCGGCGAGAGCCCGCTTGGCTTCGGCCTGTGCCGCGCGGCGGCGGTGACCGAGCAAACGCGACAATGGGAATCGCTGCTCGACGGCGATGCTCCAGTCGTAGCGACGGCCGCCGTCGTCCTCCTCCATCATCGAAAACGGATAATGGTCGACCGCCGGCGACAGCATGGGATCCTCGAGCGCGCCGACGATGTCCGGGCGCTGCGCGAGCGCCTCGGCGCGCGCACTCATCGCAACGATTTCGCGGCGATTCTCGCGTGCAATGCGGATTGCCGCCGCGAGCGTGAACGGCGTCGGTAGCGACCCTGGACCCGGCGCTGCTGTCTCGGCGCCGGCGGCGACGTTCATCAGCAGGCTGAGCCCGAGCAGGAGCAAGCAACAGCCGCGCGACAACGCGGAATCGCTCATGATCAATCTCCTGCGATGCTGGGAAGTACAGCCGGATGAAATTGCCATGCCGCGATGCGGCTACGGCGACTTCCTTTCAGGCCGCATAAGGTGTCTCGCGAAGGATCCGCGAGACACTGGTCACCAGGACCACTAAACCTTCAAGGCTTGTCGAGCTCGACGGTGTCGTTGACTTTGAGCTCGCCGCCGATGATTTCCGCGACTGAGTAATGATCATCAAATATTGTCGCGATGCGGACCGATCCGATGTTCTTCCGGGTAAAGTTTGGAATGGTGCGTTTGGGTGAGTACGGTCCCGGCTCATGCCTGATGACCTGAAGCACCTGGCCTACTTCGGCGCCATCGCGACTACCAATGCAGATCGTCACGGTTTTGTCTTTTACTTCCAATACCTGACCCTGCATGAAAAACTCATGTTTCAAGGAGCCGGCCATGGCCGAGGTCGAGATGCTGAGAACGCCAATGAGTGCGACGGCGGCAAGCCCGCGCGACCAAGACGCAACGATGGATTTAGCAAAGCTGGAAGGGGACGAGTTGGCGTTCACAAACATCTCCTGACTGGATCGGCCAATGCGGATGCATGGGATTCGGTTTAGATCATGCCGATAGCCATGCTGTGGCCCTTTGATCCAGGTCAACTCCCGCTCATTGCTCCAAAAATCGGCGATACCTCATCGCCGGTGCGACTGGGCTTTCCAATTGATCCAGATCAAGTTGCTTTGGACACATCTCATGAAGATCTTGCCCATCCGAAAAAACCTGAGGGCGCTCCAAAAGCCCAACGATATCGTTTGGAGCAAGTCCATAGGACCCACCGAGATTGGGCACCGCCCTGAGAGTGTGAAGGAAGGTCAGAACAAGTCCATCCTGGCCTTGTTCAGACACGCTCTACAAAAAGCGTGGTTTTTGTTTCGCTTGATTTTCAATGACTTGCACCATCGAAAAATGGCGGCACATCCATGTGCCGCGCGGAACCTCTGACTTGTTCAGAGGTTCCTTAAATTGGCCGGTGATATCCGTCTGAGCAAACATCGCAGCAGGAGATTGCGCTTGGATCCACGTCAATCCCCACCGGTGCGCGGCTTCAGCGGCCGCATGCGTGCCGCGATCACGGTGCATGGCTCATGGCCGGCGCCGACTTCAGTGTTCCGCAAAGGCCGATAGGGAGCCGTCACGACTCACGAGTTCGACGGTGTAAGGCTGCGTGCGGCCATCCGGCGTTTCCATGCCCGGCGAGCCCAGCGGCATGCCGGGTAGAACCAGCCCCTTTGCGTCGGGCCTTTCCTGCAGCAACCGCTTGATGTCCGATGCCGGCACGTGCCCTTCGACAAAGTAATCGCCGACCTGCGCCGTGTGGCAGGAGCCCTTTCCTACGGGCACGCCGACGCTTTCCTTGATCGGGTTGAGATCGTCGGTCTTGCGCTCCTCCACTTTGAAGCCAGCGGCGCGCATGTGCTCCACCCAGAGCCCGCAGCAACCGCAGCTCGCGCTCTTGTGAACCACGACCGCGGGCAATTCGTCCATGGCATCTGCCAACGGGGGTGCCTGCGATGTGCTTTCAGTGACCGGCACTGACTCAGTCTGCGCGACAGCCGTCGGAGCGCTCGACGGCGCGCCATTTCCGTCGGGCGCGCGTGCGCAAGCTGATCCCAAAAGGCTCGCCGCGAGAAGGCCCAGCATGATTTTCGATTTTGGGTTCATAGGACGCATGTGTTCCTCCGTATCCATCAATTCGTGAGGCATAAGGTACATTGCCGCGGGAAATCCAGCCTTGATCCTCGTCAACGAGCCCACCGATGGGATCGGGCGTCAACTTCACGACCTCAAGCGCAGCGCGTTGGCAACGACACTCACAGAGGACAAGCTCATCGCCAGTGCCGCAATCATCGGGCTCAAGAGAAGCCCGAAAGTCGGGTAGAGCAGACCGGCTGCAATGGGTACGCCGAGGGCGTTGTAGGCGAAGGCGAAGGCCAGGTTCTGCTTCATGTTCGCGACCGTCGCTTCGGAGATTTCGCGCGCTCTCAAGATGCCGCGCAGATCACCCTTGACCAGCGTGATCTGGGCGCTCGACATGGCCACGTCGGTGCCGGTGCCCATGGCGATGCCGACATCGGCCGCGGCGAGAGCCGGCGCGTCGTTGATGCCGTCGCCAGCCATGGCAACTCGACGTCCCTGCGCTTTCAGCTTCGCCACCAGATCGGCCTTGTCCTTCGGCCGGACCTCTCCATGGACCTCGTCGATGACGCCGAGCGTTTTGGCCACCGCCTCGGCGGTGGTCTTGCCGTCGCCGGTGGCCATGACGATGCGCAGTCCGGCCGCTTTCAATGCGGTGACCGCAGCCAGGGTGGTGTCCTTGATCGGGTCCGCGACGGCGAGTAGACCCACTGCGCGCCCGTTGACGGCAAGGAACATGGCGCTGGCACCGTCGCTGCGCAGACGCTCGGCGGCGTCCTTGAGCTCGCTGACATCGGCGCCCACCTGCTGCATCAACGCGGTGTTTCCAAGTGCCAGCTGCTGCGCGCCGACGCGTCCGCGAACACCGATGCCGGTCGCGGATTCGAATTCCGTCGCCGTCTCCAGCGCGAGCCCTCGGCTCCGAGCCTCGGCGACGATGGCATCCGCCAGTGGATGCTCGCTGCCCTGATCCAGGCTCGCGGCCAGGCGCAGGACTTCTTCCGACGCCATGCCCTTCACCGCGATCACTTCCCGGAATGCGGGCTTGCCCTGGGTCAGCGTGCCGGTCTTGTCGACGATCAACGTATCGATGGTACGCATGCGCTCGATCGCCTCGGCATCGCGAAACAGCACGCCGGCCTGCGCGGCGCGGCCGGTCGCGACCATGATCGACATCGGCGTGGCGAGGCCCAGGGCACAAGGACACGCAATGATGAGCACCGCCACCGCGTTGACCACCGCAAACGTCCATGAGGGTTCAGGACCAAAGAGGCCCCAGATGACAAAGGTCGCGACCGCGATGGCCAGCACGGCCAGGACAAACCAGAAGCTGACCTTGTCGGCCATGCGCTGCATTGGCGCGCGGGAGCGCTGGGCCTGGGCGACCAGTTGGACGATCTGGGCAAGCACGGTCTCCGAGCCAACTTTTTCAGCGCGGATGACCAGGCTGCCATTGCCGTTCATGGTGGCCCCGATGACCTTGTCGCCCGGGTGCTTCTCGACCGGAATCGGTTCGCCCGTCAGCATGGATTCGTCGACGCTCGATTGGCCCTCGATGACCACGCCGTCGACGGGCACCTTTTCCCCAGGACGCACGCGCAGGCGGTCGCCCAGGTGTACGTGGCTGAGCTCAATATCCTCCTCACTGCCATCGTCTCGCAGGCGCCGCGCCGTCTTCGGTGCCAGCCCGAGCAGTGCCTTGATCGCGGCTGACGTACTCGAACGCGCCTTGAGCTCCAGCAACTGGCCGAGCAGCGTCAGCGAAACGATGATGGCCGCGGCTTCGAAATAGACGTTGACGCGTCCATGTTCGCGGAACGATGCCGGGAAAAGATCCGGCGCCAACGCCGCAACCATACTGTAGGTGTAGGCCGCCCCGACCCCGGTGCCGATGAGGGTCCACATATTCGGGCTGCGGTTGGCGATGGATTGCGTCCAGCGCACGAAAAACGGCCAGCCAGCCCAAAGCACCACCGGAGTCGACAGCACGAACTCGATCCAGGTCCGTGTGCCTGGCGACAGGGTTCCGATCTGATGCCCGACCATGGCGATCGCCAGCACGATCAATGACAAGGGCAAAGTCCACCAGAAGCGGCGGCGGAAATCGACCAGCTCTGGACTCTCGTCATCGTCGAGCGTCGGCATCAAGGGTTCGAGCGCCATGCCGCAGATCGGGCAGGATCCAGGGTGGTCCTGGAGGATCTGCGGGTGCATCGGGCAGGTGTACTGGGTACCCGCTGGCGCCGGGGGCCCGGCTTCCGAGATCGTGGCCTTGGCATCGCGCGCGATCAAATAGCGCCCGGGATCAGCCACGAATTTGCTGCGGCATCCCGCCGAACAGAACCGATAGTCGTGTCCGTTGTGCGCCGCCTGCAGTGGCGCATCGGCCGCAACTGTCATTCCACATACCGGGTCGATAACCTTGGGAGAGTCGGGGTTGGGCTGATGCGCGTGGTGCTCGTGGCTGCCGTGGTGAGCGCTATTCATGTCCCGATCTCCCGGGTCAACGCATTGAGGATTGGACACGCGTCCGCTCGGCCGTGACCCGGGCAGGCTTTGATCAGCGTGCTCAGGCCGCGGCGGATGGACTCGAGCTCTGCAATCCGGCGGTCGACATCGGCAAGCCGCACCTCCGCGGCCTGCTTGACGCGGGCGATGTCCTGCTCGTCGCTGAGGGTCAGCAGTCCCCGGATTTCCTCGAGCGTAAATCCGAGGAGCTTTGCGCGCCGGATGAACTGGAGTCGCTTGAGCTGGATCTCGCCGTATTGCCGATAGCCGGAGCTTTGACGTCCGGCCGGTTCCAGCAGCCCATCCCGTTCGTAGTAGCGCACCGTGTCGACGGCTACATTTCCACGCTTCGCCAGTTCACCGATTTTCATGATCGCGTCCGCACCAAGTGGATGTTGCGACCAGCTTGCACCCTGGACTCGGGTCCAGAGTCAAGTGTTTTCCGGACGCCGGCCAAGCGTGGCAAGCAGGCGACCCAAGTTGTCAGCGAGTGCCGGCGATTCAGACCTCAACCGTGCTTCATCTTGGAATGGTCGACCGGCCTGGCTTCGAGGGTAGGCGCCGGGCCGGGTGGTGGGCCACGCCGTACCGGCGATCCGAAATCGGCATCGGTGCTCACGCGGTGCGCGACTTCGGATTTGGGACTCGGGTACCAGCCGGGATCGCGGTAATCGCCACGAGCCAGATCGTCGCGCACCTTGATCACGGTGAACATGCCGCCCATCTCCAGATTCCCGTAAGGACCCTTGCCCATCATCATCGGCAAGGTGTTCTCTGGCCCGGTCATGTGGCCGGAATCGGTGTGGTCCTGGTGCTCGGCCATTCCGCCTTTGCCCATCGCCATGTACCCCGGCAGGATGGCGCGGATCTTCTCCTCGACTCCGGACTGGTCCACGCCCATGGTGTTCGGAACCTCGTGGCCCATGGCGTTCATGGTGTGGTGCGACATGTGGCAGTGGAACGCCCAGTCGCCCGGGACGGCGATGAATTCCAGGTCGCGGGTCTGGCCGACGCCGACGATTTCGGTGACTTCCGGCCGCTGCAGACTCTTCGGCCAGCGTCCGCCATCCGATCCGGTAACGATGAATTGCACGCCGTGCATGTGGATCGGATGGTTCCACATCGACAGGTTGCCGACGCGCACACGCACGCGTTCACCCGTGCGCGCGACCATCGGCTCGATCGCCGGGAAGACCTTGCTATTGAAGGTCCACAAGTCGAAGTCCTGCATCACTGACGGATCTGGCCGGTAGGTTCCAGGATGCAGTGCCCAGTTGTGCAGCAGGACGACGTAGTCGCGATCGATTCGTTGGGGCTCGCCATCCTTGGGATGGATGATGAACATGCCCATCAGCCCGACGGCCATCTGCACCATTTCGTCGGCGTGCGGGTGGTACATGTGCGTCCCGTGCTGGCGCAGCGTGTACTCGTAGACGAAGGTCTCGCCGGGTTGGATCGTGGGTTGCGACAAGCCGCCGACGCCGTCCATGCCGCTCGGCAGCAGGATCCCGTGCCAATGCATGCTGGTGTGCTCGGGCAGGCGGTTGGTGAGATAGATCCGGATGCGGTCACCTTCGACTGCCTCGATCGTCGGCCCTGGCGTCGTGCCGTTGTACCCCCAGCATTTGGCCCGGCTGCCCGGCGCAAACTCGTGTTCGATCTCCTCGGCAACGAGATGGAATTCCTTGACGCCGTCGACCGTCCGCCACGGCAGCGTCCAGCCGTTGAGAGTGCGTACAGGCGTGTAGCGGGAATCGCGGGGCACGGCGGGCGGTGGACTGGCGACCGCATCAGACGGCGTCTGCACTGTGCTCGCTGCAGGACTGCTGTCGGGCATCTTGTGCCCGCTGTGGTCCTGGCCGAACGCCCGCTGCGCAAAGAGCGAGAGGGGCGCCAGCGCACCCAGGCCAGCCCAGCCGAACCAATGACGTCGGGAAAGCTTCATGGCGAATCTCCGTGATGATGTGACTCGGGTTCCGGCGTCTCCGGCTCTTCTTCTGCTTCACGTAGGACGGAACTTGCTCCGCTGCCTTGCTTTGGCGTAGCTGTCTCCGAGTGGTCCATCTTCGAGTGGTCCATCTCCGAGCGATCCATCTTCGAGTGATCCATCGTCGAGTGATCCATCTTCGAGTGATCCATCGTCGAGTGATCCATCTTCGAATGGTCCATCTTCGAGTGATCCATCTTCGAGTGGTCCATCTCCGAGCGATCCATCTTCGAGTGGTCCATCTCCGAGCGATCCATCTCCGAGCGATCCATCTTCGAGTGGTCCATCTCCGAGCCATCCATCTTCGAGTGATCCATCTTCGAATGGTCCATCTTCGAGTGATCCATCGCGGGCGCAGAGGTGTCAGGCAACACCGCATCCACGCCGATGGTTGCCGCGGGCAACGCTGCGTCATCAGGCAGTGCTCCGCCTACGGCGCGGCGCAGTTTGGCTCGGGCGGTCCAATAGTCACGTACCGATTCGAGGTATTCCTGATAGGCGTCGTACTGCTCCTGCTTGGCCCGGATCAGCTCGAACACGCCGATGAGCATGAAGTTCACTTCTTCCTGTGAGCGCGCAACGATTGCTTCGCGGCGAGGCAGCAGCAGCGTTCGATAGCGTTCGGAAATGTCGCGCGCGGTGGCCATCCGCTCCAACCCGATGCGTGCTTCGTTGCTCACCGTCAGGACCAGCGCGTCCAGGCGCGCACGCGCCCCGTCGAGCTCTGCACGGCCACGCGCGATTGCCGCCTGCCCTTGATTGAAGATTGGCAATTCGAGTGACAACGTGGGCCCACGCAGCACCTCGCCGTCGAGCTCGCGCTCGCGCTCGTATTCAAGCTCGACCGAACCCAGCCACCGCCACCGCCGCGAGATGCCCAGTGTGGACTCCCGCAGGCTAAGCTCCTGCCGCGCTGCCGCCAGATCCAGGCGTTGCTCGAGTGCAATCGCCACCAGTCCCTCTGACGACGCGCGACTTGCGGGAGGGGCTGGCAGCCGGCCCTCAAGATTCCATTCGCCATCGCTCGGTAGACCGATCAGCGCGGCCAAGTCGGATCTCGCTTGCCGCGCCTCGGCGCCGGCGCGTACTGCAGCAATCCGCGCCTGGGCTGCTGCAGCGAGCTCTTGCTCCAGCTGCAGCCGGCTGATGTTGCCGGCGTCAAAAAAGCGCTGTGCCAGCTCGGCCGATGCCTCGGCCGAAGCCGCCACGAGATCACGCATTGCCGCAATCTGGTTCGCGCTGGCGGCCTCGAACCAGGCCACTTCGGTCTCGACTGCCAGTTCCACCAGCGCCGCCGCGACCTCCTGCTGCAGGCGGACCAACTCGCCTGTCGCAAAGCGCTGGCGCGACGGCAGCAACAGCAGTTCGCTGAGGCCGATGGAAAGACTTTGCGTGATCATCGCTCCGCCACCTGCTTCGGGACGCAAGCGCGTGTAGCCGAAGGTCGGGTTGGATACGCGGCGCGCCTCTTCTAGCTCGGCGCGACCGAGGCCAAGGCGGGCAAACTCAGCGCGCACCCGCGGATTGTTCTGGAAGGCCAGCGCTACCGCCGCCCCGCTCGAGATCGGCGCTGCGGGCATTTCGGGAGCTTGCGGACGCTCCTCCGACCAACTGGGCGCGGCACCGAGCCGGGAGCGGACGAGCTCCCCAGTTTCCTGGTAACCGCGTTGCGATGGAAGGCTCGTGCAGCCGCTCAAAGCGGCAATGGCCAACACCAGCACCGAGGCTGGTTGACGACGTAACATCATGGATCGAACTCCTCGGCCGACATCAACAGCAAGTGCGATGCGGCTCCAAGCGACAGGCGCACCGCTCTCACGGAGCAGCGCGAATGGGCGACGGGACGGTCTAGACCGAGGGTGGGCGGAACGGCGCCGTGCTGCGCGGGCTTACCGCGGCCGCGACCAGCGCCACGACTGGCGCGCTCGACGTGCCCTGCAGGGTGATCGACATCACCAGCCCGAACGCGACCGATGGCAGAGCGCAGCCGCAGTTGCAGATCGCCTCACCGCAGCAATCGCCTGCCGGGACCGGCACCTCCTCATCAGCCAACGTGTTCGGCGTGGCGTGCCCGCCCTGATGACCCGAATGCTCCATGGCAGCGTGATCCAGGACCACGCTGGCGTGCTCACAGGGAGCGCGATCCATACGGGCTGGATGCCCGTTCGCATTCGCAAAGCCGCTTGCGAGGAAAACGAGTGCCAGCAGCAAATTCAGGACCGAGCGGATCATGGCGGCGATTCTACCGGCTTGCGCTGCATCACGAGCGTAGACGCCGCGGACGCCGCCATGGCGCTGCTTCAAAAACCCTGGGGGCGGTTAGCTCTTGCTCACCCCCTTCAAAAGCTACACCGCGTCTCGACCCGCATGAACGTCCCCAGTGCCTCCCGGAACCTCCAACCCTGCTTTCCATAAGCTGCGGCTGGGTTCGCCGGACTTTCGCGAGTGAGACGGGGGCAACGGCTTTACCGCCGCCGTTGCTTCGAGCGTCTGCGCGTCGGCGTCGGAGCGTCGTCTGCAAACGGATCGACTTCGTCCAAAAAACCCGCCGCCATGGCCGCGCGGAATTCCTCATCTTCAGCGCTCTCGAGTGCACCCATCGCTTCGGCAATCTCGTCGAGCATGCGTTTGCGCAACTCGGGTTGCTGCAGGGATTGCAATGTTTCTACCAGATAGCGCAGCGACTGCCGAGCGGCGCGCATTGAGTCGGTGAACAGCCGGTCGAAGGCCTGGGGCTCGCGCGGGGGCCGTCCACCGCCGCTATCTGCCTGTTGCTGCAGGCGCTCGATCTGCGCTTCGATCTCGGCATTGAGCGTGCGCAACTGCTGCCGCAGGACTTCGTTGTAATGCCGCAGCCGCTCCTCGGGTAATCGCGCGATGCTGGCTGCGTCGATTTGCTCGACCTCCATCTGCAGGCTCAGCAACGTCAACAGGTCGCCGCTCTGATACGCGCCATTGATGCGCATCATCAAACCAGTCTTGCGTTCGCGTTCGTCCGGGTCGCTTTCGCGATCGGGATGCAGGCTGCTCACGAGCTTGCGATAGATGTCGCGCACCGATTGACTGGCCGCCTGCGCCGCCTGCGCGCCCGCATCCGCTGCTGTTGGCTGATCTTTGCGGTCCCGCCGTGCGCGCTTGGCGCGCCGTGCGTCGCGCGCGCGCTCGCGTTCCGCGCGTTCCTCGGTCACGGTGGCATCGACCTGCCTCAAAAACTCCTCGGCGGTCTTCGCACCATGATCGAAGGCGACATAGTCTTCGCCGAGCGAGTCCCGCACCATCTGCTCGGCCAGTTCCAGCTCGATCTTCGCGTCAATGTCGCGGCGCGCGGCCAATGTAAGGCTACTGTGGCGATCATGGATGTCTTCGATCGCCCCGTCCGGCCCATGCGCGAGCACAGCGTCGATCAGCATGATCAGATAGGCCGCGAGCCCCGCTCGACGGCGTTTGGTGATGGACACGCCGACCGGCGGCGGCGACAACAGGGCGTCGATCAGTACGATCAGCTCGCGCTTCGCCGCGAGCAGTGCTGCGTTCAACGGCACCATTTCATCGCCGACACGCTCATGCAGTTGTTGGGCAAATTGCTCCCAACGCTGCAGGGCGGCGCGCGACTGCTCGACCTGCAAGGTCAATCGATTGAAGGCTTGCTGCGCAGGCGATAGCTGGTCTTTGCGTGCGTCGATGCGCAGGAGTTCGGATGCTGTGGCGGGAACGGGGTCGGACAGTGCGGATCTGACTGGGCGCTTCTTGGGCATGCTGGTGGCAATCTGGATCAGCGAAAACGATGGGAAAAGCGAAAACTATCAATGCTGGAGGCGGTTGGCGCTCGTCCCGCAGCGCTTCTCCAGCTCGTCCAACTGCGCCAACTCCGGCGGCTTGAGACCCGTGCCACGAGCTTGACGATTGGCAGCGCACGCCTCAGCCAGTTCGTTCGCTGCTGCGGCGCTGCGGGCGAGCAGGATCCAGCTGCCAATGTCCTTGCGCAGGACGAGATTCTCGCGGGCCAAGGTCAACGCTCGAGCCGATTGACCCATGTCGAGCAGGAACTCGGCCGCATGTTGCGCGTAGGCCGCGGGATGGCGCTCGAGCAACTGTTCATAGCCCGATTGCGCCTCTGCCCGCAGCGATCGCGCCAGTTCGCGATGTCCGTCCGCTGCTTCGACATCCGCCAGGGCGGCGATGAATTCGGGATTGGCAGTCTGGTCGATGACCGCGCGGTACAGCATCCGGGCACTGGCGTAATGGCCGAGCTCAAATTCGCATTCGGCCAAGTGCTCGGTCGCCAGGGCGTATTGCGGCAAGCGTTCGTGCGCCGCCTGGAAAAACGGCTTGGCCTGCGCAAACTGGCCGTGGCGGAGCAGGGCGATCCCTTGTTGGGTATGCAGCCATGCCAGCGGCATGGGATCCACATCCGCGTATAGATTTTGCGCCGCGCGATACCAGTGCGTCGCGCCGTCGAGGTCGCCCTGCAGCACCCGCAGATCCGCGCGATGTGCCAGCTCATAGAAATCGCCGACCGGCTCGCGCGAGCGAGCGAAGTCGTCGCTGAGCGCAGCGTATTCGCCGCGCGCTACCTTGAGGTCACGCTCGATGCGCGTCAGTGCGCCCGCATCGGCATTCAGCGTGCGTGCGCGCGCCAGGGCGCGTTCGGCATCGTCAAATTGATGGAAGGCGCTCAACGTCGATGCGTGGGCGAGCAGGGCGTCCGCATGGTCCGGCTCGATGGCCAGCGCGCGCTCCAGGTGCATCAAGGCGGCTTCCCCATCCTGGATGCGTCCGACGATGCGAAAGCGGTGGTTAAGGGCACCGGCGAGTGCGGCCCGGTGCGGCGCCGATTCCTGCGTCGCCAGCCGTTTCTGGTGAGCGTCGATACGGGCATCGAGATTGCCCATGAAAATTGCCGGGTCCGTGGTGCGGATGCGCGCGGTGGAAGCCGGGTAACTGAAATCGGTCATGGTCGCTACCGGCAGCATTGGGCGCTGCCGCGGTGCTGCCGCGCAGGCAGCGAGCAGCACAGCGGCGAGCGCACCGGCGAGGCTTCGGCCTTGCAAGAAAGTCATGTTTGGGGACCCACGGTTCGCGGCGTTGAACGCAAATGCGCCGGCATGCGCCGGCGCATTCTCCAAATTGAGACGACCCGCCTGGCCATCAAAGGCCGGGCGTTCGGCCATGCCTCAGAGGGGCGGACCCATGAACGGGAACGTGGTGAGGAAGGTGCTGTCGTTGGCGACATTGTCGGACACGCCCGGACCTACGATGGCGCCAAGCGAGTCGTCCATCACGTCGCGGGACAGGGTGCGACCGCCGCACTGGTTGGCCACTCCGAGCTCGACGGCGAGATACGCACCACACGTGGGGATGGCCGTGTTGATGATCAGCCGATCGTCGACCAGCACGGACGCAAGCGTGGCCGCTGGCAGCACTGCATTGCCGGTAACGCCATCGAGCGTATCCAGCGCGGCGAGGTTGCTCTGCATTTCGCTTTGGAACATCGAGGCCCATTGACTCGGATCGCCCGCACGGTTATAGGCGTCCTTGAGCGCAGTGCCCGTACCCGGCAGCACATTGATGGTGGCCGTGTTGATGGCCGGGCGGCCGTTGCGGTCAATCTGTCCGGCGCTCAAGAGCGAGCAGGGCAGGTCTTTGACCGACGTCAGCCGGGTCAGCGCCACCGTTCCGGACGTCGATCCAAAGTCGGGGTCGGCCGTGGTGTAGGAAAGGGTGCCGCTGTTGCAGCTGGTGAAGTTGAAGGTCAGCGAGCCGAAGGGCCTGTTGGTCACCTGATTGCTCTGGAAATTGGGTGGCATCCGACCGCCGGAGGTGTAGAGCGCGTTGGTAATGGTCGCGGTGTTCCCGGTGATGTTGCCAACACCTACGATCCAGCGCTGTTGCCCGGTGTTGTTATAGACATACCAGGTGGTGACGAGCTGGTCAGGGCCACCCGGGGTCGCAGGTGCAAGCACCTCCAGATGGGCGCCGTGTCCTGGTTGCGCCGCGTCGTACCACAGCCCGGTAAAGCCCGGGCTGATGCCGTTTTCGCCGAGACGGTTGCTCGACGACCAGATCTTCAAGGTCTGGTTGGCGCCGTTGTTGGTCACCCGCGTCTTGTCGATTCCCAGGACGATGGCCAGGGTCGCTCCGGTGAAGAAATTGGTGCCCGGATTGGTGAACCGCGGAGCCAGGGCCAGCCGTGTCTGATTGAAGCGGTCAAGATCAAAGAAGAAGGGATCGTCGCGCAGGCCAGCCCATAGGCGCATCCCGGTTCCGTTAACGATGCGCTCGATCCCGCCCGCCGCCGCCAGCCCGTTGGGAGCAGTGCAGCTGACCCGGTTGCTCTGGTCGGCAAAACGACAGGTGATGGTGACTGCGCCGCCAGTTGCTGCGCCATTGTCGATATGGAAGCGATACTCGACGGCATCGGAGAAGCGCGAATTGTAGTTTGCAACCGGCACCACCGTTCCGATGACGATCAATTCATTCGGATCGGATGGATTCATGAACGTGTAGACGTCGTTCAGGTCGGCGGCAGGGTCACCCGTCGCCAGCGGTCCGTCGCGATGGTCTGCTGCGAAAGCAGTTGCGGAGGCGAGTGCAAAGAGCGACAACAGGCCGTGCGAGCGAAGTTTGTTCATAGGAGCTCCGATTGGCAATGACGATGTCTCGGCAGTGCGCCAACTGTTGCCTGGGCTCGCACACGAGCCGCTTGCCCGGCAGAACGTCGACAGGTCGAACGCACGTTGAGTAATGAAGCATGAGTGAGGGTGGTGCATGGATGGCGTCAAGACAGGCACGGTTGAAACCGCGATCGCGATTTCCATTCGGTTGGCACTGCTTGAGTCTGGTGGATCTGCACTGTGCGCTGAAGCTTTTCGTCAGCATCAAAGCGTCCGCGTTTAGCACAGACCCACCACCGGGAAGCGCCGCTACAAACCCGCGGGTCAGACCGCCGCAGGCTTCGGTTCGACGATTTCCTCGGAGAGCAGGCTGTCGCCGGCACTGGTGCGGTTGCGGCCGGCGTTCTTGGCGCGATAGAGCGCCCGGTCAGCAGCGCAGGCACGCATCAGCGTTTCCGTGAGCGCGGAGTTCTGCGGAACCTTGGTTGCGCGGTACACCCGACGGTGTCGTCAACTCCCCTCGAAACCGCCGGCAAAGATGCGATCTGGGTCCAGCGCGATGATGTTGTTCTGCCCGTTGGTGTCGAGGAAATCAAAGGCGGGCAGCGCGTGTACTTCAACTCCGCGCAGCGCCACGGCGAGATTTGCGACCCATTGGACATCGCAATGCGCACTGGAACCCGCTGCGAGATTGAAGCTGCCGCGCGCTCCGAACGGTTGCAGGTCGGCTCCGGCCAGCATGCTGCTGGTGCAATCGTAGCCCGCGATTGCGCCGCTGTCGGTGGCGTCGATTCCCCAGCGGATTTGGGTGGCCAGCTGCGAGGAGTTTGTGACCTCCACGTGGAAGCCGTCGGCGGTGCGCTCAACTGCGAGTGCAATGTCTCCCCCCAACGCAGCGGCCGGGGCGCGAATACCGCCCGCTTCGGTGTTGGTCAAGAAATGGGAGCCGGACACCGGGCCGGTGTAGGCAAAGCCGGCGCCGTCGGCGGCAGTAAAGAACCGTTGACCGTGCCCGTCGCCACCAAACACGGAGCGATGCGCCTCGGTCTCTGAGGAGATCCAATGCACGCCGCGCAGTGCACCGGTAGCAGCGTCGATTCGTGCCACAGCGACCTCCAGAGATCCCGTCCCCGAAATCGATGGCGCGCTGGTCGTCGAGCGCGCATGCGCGCACAAGAGATCCGGGCCGACCTGTTTCAGATATGCGCGGCAACCCGCAGTTGCGCCTGGCGGCAACGGCTCGCTGTCCTCCCAATCGATGGTGCCCGTGGCGCCATCAAAACGCACGCGACGACGCTCGTGGTCGGCCAGCTCGAATACGGAAGTTCGAAGTTCCACCACCAAATCGCCATCGAGGGTCGTGGTCGTCGCAAGCACGATCGCCTCGCGCGAACTTCGCAGGAGAATCGATCGCTCCCATAGCATTCCCACGCCCGGCCGACGCAGTTGCACGATGAGTTGGCTCTGTCTCCCCACCAGTTGGGTACGAACGGACCAGACGTCTTCACTGCCGCCCCTGTCCAAGGGCAAGGCTGCGCTATTTCCCGTACCCAGCGTGCGTGCGTTGCCAGTCTGCGGATCGAGCAGGAGCAGCTCGGAAGCATCGGATGAAACCAGGCGCCCGCCGTCTGTCCGTGAGAAGAAGCCGCCACGTGGCAGCACCTGATCCAATGCCACCTGCCCGGTCGCTGACAGGCTCAACACGTGCGCTCCCGCCGAAGTCGCGAGCGCATAAACGGCATGGCTGTCGGGCGTCAGCGATGCCGACAGCACACCGCGCAGGGTGGGATCAAAAAACTCGCGCTGATCGACATATACATCCTGGCCAGTCGCATTCGAGATCAGCCGCAGATGGACCCGCCAATTGGAAAGGCCTCCGCTTGGCAGAGACTGGGAGGCGAAGACCAGTGTGTGCTGATCGTTGGCAAGGAAAGTGGTGGTTCCGATGACCTGCCAGTCGATGGTTCTTTGCCAGCGCACCTGTCCCGTCAGCAGATCGCGCAGCGTCAAGTACGTGCGGTATGGATGAATCGTGCGATCAAGCGTGCCCTGCAGCACGCCCGCAGCGGTATGCGCGAGGATCTGTGTTTCAACCGGCACTGCCAGATCACCCGGCACGATGTCCGCTCGCGTGTTACCGGTTTGAGTGACGGTGTAGACAGCCGATTCATAGCTGTTCTCGACCGATACCTTTGCCAGGTGCAACGCGAAGGCCGCAGTTCCATCGGTAGCCAGATGCGGGACCAACGCATCCGGAAAATTTGTATTCGGATAGGTCACTGACAGCGGACGGTCGTGCTGGTACAGCTCTACGCCATTGGCAAGATCGACGCCCGTGATCCGGGCAGTGCCGACCGCCACTGGTGAGCTCACATAGGCCGCGTGAGTGGGCGTAACGGCGAGACGGACCGCGCGCTGGGACAGGCCAAAGTTTCCATGCACGCTGCCGGTGCCTTCGTCAGCGATGAACAGGCGTGGCCCCGTGTCGGCCAGCGACCCCGCGAACACCAGCTGGCCCGTGCCCGTTCGCTCGAGCACACGCTCCCCCGTGCAGGCGGGGATGCTGGATTGCCAGACTGCCGCGCCCGCGACCGGCCAGCGCGAGACGCCGCAGATTGCGAGCGCTGGATCGCCAGCCGGCACCCGCGTCATCAGGAATACTTCGTCGCTGCCAGCTTTTGGCTGGAACGCGCGCACCTCGGTGTTGGCGCCGAGGCGGCCGTTCCAGGCGGCATAAGTCGACGACTGCAGATTAGCGTCGAGTCTCAACCAGCCGGCGCGCGAAACCACGTGCAGGCTGGCCGGGCCCAGCCAGACGGCGAAGGGCGCGGATGACCAGGCGGCGGTTGCACGCGTCGCGGGGAGTATGGAGGTCGAGCCGTCGACTGCGGGTCGATCCGCGCGGGCTTCGACCCGCCCGTCGCTGCGGCGCACGCGCAGGATGCGCATCTGCGTCCCGTTGACCACCGCGTATAGATCGCCGCCATTGGGGGCTTCCAGGACGCTGCCCGACACCTCGTCCAAGGTTTCCATGGACAAGATGCCACCCACGGGGACGGTCCATGCCCACGAGCCATCAGCGCCAACCAGTGTCAGATGCGGACGAAACTTTAGAACCGTCGAACCGGCTACCAGGTCGGTACTGAGAATCAGCACGCTGCCATCGAGCAATTGACGCGCTGCCAGCGCCTGCACCATGTGCCGGCGCTCGGCCAGGATCGAGCGACTCTGTCCATTCGGCCCAATCCACGCCAGCCCGCCAGTAGCACTGGTCTGCAGGAGTACCTGCGGAAATGGCGTCCCGCCCTCGATCACCAGGGACGCATTCGCATCCGGACAGCGGTCCAGCGCGTAATTGTCCAACGAGAGACAGGCATCCGCCTTGCGCATCGCCACCGGCGCATCGCGCCAGACAATCGCCTCGTTGGCGATCGCGACGTGCGCCGTCAGCACGCAAGCGGCAACCATCATCAGCAAATGGAACATGGATCCCCGGACGCTACGGATCGTGGTGCGAGCACTCTAGCAAAGGGTGGACGCTGGCCTGCGGTGTGGCCGTCGTGCTCAGGGGCGAACAGGTGGCTCAAACCGCCGCTGGCTTCGGCTCGACAAGCGCCTCCGAGGGCGGGCTGTCGCCGGCACTGGTGCGGTTGCGGCCGGCGTTCTTGGCGCGATAGAGCGCCCGGTCGGCAGCTTCGATCCATTCGCGCAGGCCGAGGTTGCCGTCCGGGGCCTGGGCCAGGCCGATGCTGAGCGAGCTGCGCAGACCCGGCACGCGTTGAAACTGCAGCTGTTCCACGGCATTGCGCACGCGCTCGGCGGCGCCCATGGCCGCGTCGATGCCGAGCGGCAGCACGACGACGAATTCGTCGCCGCCGAGCCGGCCGTGCCCCTCGGTTGCCACATGCTTGCGCGTCAGTGCGGCGATCTCGCGCAGGACATCGTCACCGACGGCGTGGCCGTAGCGATCGTTGACCTCCTTGAAGCGATCGATGTCGATCAACATCAGCGTCGCCGCCACGCCTTCCGCGTGGTGCTTTTTCAAGAGCGCCTCGGCCTGCGACTCCCAGTGGTGGCGACTGCCGAGCCCGGTCAGGGCATCGGTGCGACTGAATTGCTGCAATTGCAGGTTCTGGCTCTGCACCCGGCGCACCAGCTTGTAGGTGCTCAAGCTGACCGCGAGCGTATGGATGATCATGATCGGCAGCGATGCCAGCACCACCGTCATGCTCGTTTCCGGCGCATAGGCGAAGCCGGTGAGCATGCCGACGCCGAGCGCACGGCAATCAGGCCAGGCAGCGAGCGCAACCACAGGCCGCGAACGCCGGAGTTCACTTTGTCGGCGGTCACGACCGTGAGCAGTACTGCCGACGGCAGCACATTGAAGTGCATCAATGGCACCCAGCTGCCCGCGATCATCGAGTCGATCACGAAATTGCGCAGCTCGGCCTTGAAGGGATCGCGACTGCGGATCGCGTGCAAATAGGCCAGGTGCGGCCACAACACGCCCGTGAACACGACCCACGCCCAATTCACCCAATGGGCATCCCGCTCCATCAATACCGCTGCCAGCGGCAACATCGCCAGGCCCATGCCGAGGGTGCGGAATCGATAGGTTCGCCGCGGCAGCGAGCTCAGGCTGCCGGGGCGAATGGAATCGGCGCTGGCCGACGCTGGCGTCGTCAAGCCCATGCGCAGCGGACGGAATTCCGCGACCGCGCGTGCGCGCGTGGGCCGGCTGCCCCATTGGGTTGAGCTGTCTTTGCGTCGACCATCTTGGCGCGACCTGTCGTGCTTCAAATTCATTGTAGCGACGCGTGCCGAGCCGTGTGTGTGCTGGCAGTAACGCACCGTAGCGCGGAGTCGGGTGTGCGTGCGTGCCTCCGAGCCGTTTGGCTGAAAGCGGGTCCGCGAGCGTCAACCCCTGCGCGGAGGGTCCGGCAACTCCGGGTACTGACTGCGGACATGGGCGCGGTAGGTCTCGGCCAGGTACCAGATCAGCAGCAGCGGCGATCCGAGTATCGACAACCAGGACAGGACGAAGACGATCGCATACGCTTGGTCATTGCCCGATTGCTGTTCCGGCCGGATCCCGGACATGATCGAGAACACCACGTGTTCGAGATTGAGCACGCTCAAGGTCACGATGATCAACGCCATGGGCAGCAGCATGGCGATCGCGGCTGCCGACGGACTGAGCCTCGCGACGCGCAGCAGGAAGACGACCAGCAAGGCAATGCGCCAGATGGCGACGATTCCAAGGAACCAGGCATTGGCCGCCTGCGCAGCGGGCAGCGTCAGGAAGCGCTCGACCGGAATGGCGTAGAGCAAGGCCGGTGGCGACGTGAGGGTGACGAACAGCAGCACATTTCGATAACTCCAGTGACGTGGGCGCAGTGGCCAGACCAACAGGCGCAGCACGAGTGCCAGCAGCAGCACGTAGGCGAGCGAACCCAGGCCTAGGCGTTGGTACCAATCCGGCGCCGGGTGGTCCCAGTAACGTCCGATTCCCGCAAGCCAGGTGCAGGCGAGTCCGAACACCAGGTACGCCCGCCAGTGCTGGACCATCGCCGCACTCGGAGCGCGGAAGGTCAGCAATCGCCACTCATCGCGAAGGATGGTCAAGAGCACTTGCTGCGCAATCCAATGCCGTCGTGGCAATAGCATGGCTGAGTTTCGCCTCGAACGAGTGGCCTGGGGCGGCCGGGCGGGCGTAGCCTGATTTGTGTAGGGTGCAGGGCGAAAACGCCACGCTTACCGGGATTCGCATGCTGTCCATACGCAAGGCTGGAGCGGCCGATGCAGCCGCGTTGGCGGTGCTCGCCGAGAGCACCTTTCGCGAGACTTTCGGCGCGGCGAATTCGCCCGAGGACATGGATGAGCATTGCCGGGGCAGTTACGGCGCATCCATCCAGGCGATTGAAATCGCCAATCCCGCGCAGCTCACTCTCCTGGTGGATAGCAGTGGGCAACTTTGTGGATTCGCACAGCTGCGCTGGAGCGTCCGGCCCGCCAGTGTCGGAGGCGAGTCGCCCGGCGAGATCCAACGGTTCTACGTGGCGCCTGCCTGGCATGGACAGGGGATAGCGCCGCAGCTCATGGCGCGTTGTCTTGCGGAATTTGCCGATAAGGCTTCGGACGTTGTCTGGCTGGGCGTATGGGAGAACAATCCGCGTGCACTGGCCTTCTACCGGAAGTCGGGATTTGCCGAAGTGGGCGAACAGGTTTTCGCGGTGGGCGCCGACCTGCAGCGAGATCTCCTGATGTCACGCCAGGTTCCAACGCGGTCGAAGGAGCCCGGAGTCGTGCACCCAGGAGCGGAACCAGCCCCGCCGCGACACTGATTGCACTTGGTCTGCGAGAGTCTGTTGCGCGACGTGTCGTGGCATTCAGCGAAGAGGTCAGCCAGGTGTTTGCTGCGAAAGAGCCGATGGTAAGCGCAACGATCTCCCAAGGGTCCGGGGGAGTTCGCTGCGAGCTCATATTGCGGAACGCAAAGTCGCCGCACTTCCTGACGACGCTGGAGCTTCCGCGCGGATGGGCCGAGGAGGTTGCGCTCGGCGTGCCGTCGGCTTTCAGTGTTCAACCATTGCCGGTCGAGGGGATGGATCCGAAGTGGGTCGAGGAATGGAATCGGAAGACTTGGCGTCTGGTCGGGTGCATGGAATTGGTGCCGAACGTGGCTGCGCGCCTGTTTTTTCCGGCAAGACTTCCCCTGGTGCCTGACTTGGTCATCAATGGCCAGTTCCAGGACACGCGACGGCCCGGTGGAACGGTCGGGTTTTTTCGCGCGAGTCATGCAGAATTTGGGGCGAAGGCGCCTGGCTAGAGGCCGACTGCTGCCGTGAATGGAGTGCTCGCCTGAGCTTGCGACGAGCGCCGCCGGCCCTGTAGCCCGGGTAAGCCACAGGCGCACCCGGGGCGATTCCGCGAGCCCGTTCCCGGGTGCGCTTCGCTTACCCGGGCTACGAGGAGCGGGGGGGCCGTTCGTCGAGGACGATCACCCGTTCCGCCCCACGCCGAGCATGCGCATGCACCAAATCGCGAGCACCGCACCGATCACCTGCGCGAGCATGAATGCTGGTGCGTCGACGGGCGCGATGCCTGCGAAGCTGTCACTGAGCGTGCGTGCGAGGGTGACGGCGGGGTTGGCGAAGGAGGTCGATGCCGTGAACCAGTAGGCGGCGGTGATGTAGCAGGCGACCAGCCCCGCGACGGCCGCCGCACGCTGGCGGACGCCCAACACGATCGTCAACAGCAGTCCGGCCGTGGCGATGATCTCGCTCAGCCACAGGCCGCCGCCCGCGCGGTGCTTGCTGCTGAGATTGATTGCGGCGAGGTCGAACATCAGGTTCGCGAGCATGACGCCGAGGATCGCGCCGATGACTTGCGCGCCGATGTAGGCGAGCGTCTCGCGACCGCGCAAGGCGCCCTGCCACCACTCGAACACGGACACGATGGGATTGAGGTGTGCACCGGAGCGCGGGCCGAGTGTCGAGATCAGCACGTAAAGACCAGTGCCGGTCGCGATCGCATTGGCCAGTAATGCAATCGCCACGTTCCCGTCCGAAAGGCGCTCGCCCATGATCCCGGAGCCGACCACGATGGCGAGCAGCGCCGCGCTGCCAAGGCCTTCCGCAAAGCAGCGCTGCGCGAGCGGGACCGGGGCGCTCATGGCAGGCTTTTTCCGATGGCTGCCAGGCGCGCGCGGAGTTCGGTTGCGGGCAACATTTCCACAGGCAGAGCGATCAGTTGCTCGATGCGATGACGAATGATGCGATGAGCATTGGCGAATGCCGTGGCCTTTTCGGCATCGCTGCCGGTGACTGCAGCAGGATCGGGCAAGCCCCAGTGCGTGAGCACGAAATCGCCAAAGAAGGCCGGGCAGGATTCCGCGGCCGCGCTGTCGCAGACGGTCACGACGATGTCCAGTGGCGGCGCCTGCGGGCCGGAAAACTCGTCCCACGACTTGCTGCGAAAACCGCTCACCGGCATCTCGCTGGCGGCGAGCTGGCCCAGTGCAAACGGATTGACCCGACCGGTTGGCTGGCTGCCCGCGCTATAGGCGATGAAGCGCCCGCCACCGAGCACGTTGAGCGTCGCCTCCGAGAGCACGCTGCGGGCGGAGTTCCCGGTGCACACGAACAGGACGTGGAAAGGCGGTGCGTGCATGTCGAAACCTCGGGTCGTGGTTGGGGTCATTTGCGGCGGGCCGGAACGCAAGCCGGTGCGGCGGGCGCGCATTGCGCGGCCTCTCCTGCGCAGCAGTTCTCGAGCAGATAGCCGGCCAGTGCCTGCACCGCCCCGATCTGCGCCCGATAGCGAATGCTGCGACCGCTGTGCTCGCTGCTGACAAGCCCGGCATGCAGCAGCGTCTTGAGATGGAAAGACAGCAGCGCTGGCGCGATACCGAGAGCGTCGACGAGCTCGGTGGGTGTCGACCCATCTGGAGCCAGCTCAACGAGCTTGCGAAAAATCTCGAGGCGCGACTCTTGGGCCAACGCTGCCAGCGCAGCGATGGCAGTTGGCGCATCCAGCTCAGCACTCGTCGTGGACATGGGTTGCGCCCGGTTGCAGGTGTTAATTCAATGATACTTGAATTATTGAATTAGGAGCTAACGAGTCGCGCTTCGCTCAGCTTTTGTGGGAGCAGCCGTGGCTGCGGTGTTTTGCTCGGCTTCTGAAGTTGCAAGCTGAGCAGGCGCATCGCGGCTATGGCCGCTCCCACGAGAGCACAGACTCCTGGGGCCCTGTTGCTCAGTCCAGAACCGCAACCGCCACGCCCGCAAGCACGGCATAAATCGCTACCCGCACTCCCACGTCATGCCAGACGTTGAAGTCGCCAAGCACCTCGCGCAGATCGTCCGGGAGGTCCATCGGCTTGAGCGCGGAAACGTTGGCGCCGCCGGTGTTGCCCTTTGGAATCCAACCGAGGAGGAAGCCCGGGATCGTCGCGGTGAGGCGCATGACCTGACCTACGCTCTCGCCGGCGTCGCGGCGACGTACGCCGATGCGCAGCATGTGCGCATGGGTGACGAGGTGCGGGACGAGGTGACGTTGGCCAAGGACATGCGCACGCTCGAGCGCGGCGAAGGCGGCATCGAGATCATCGCGCGCAAGCGCCGATTTCGCGTTCGTCATTGCCGACTCGTACGCCAGGCGGATGGTCTTTTTCATGCAGCCGGATTCCCATGCGAAGCTTGCGCATTCTGCAAGACCTGTTCCTGATCCGTCGCAGCCAAGCGCAGGGCGCAGCCCTTACTCTGTGTTCAACGGAGCTGCAGGCAGTAGTTGAGCCCGGCGGCTCCGATCCGAAGCCAGCGACCTCTTGGGGAGGCCGCGCGCTGATCGTTCCATCACCAGGGGGGGAAGTCTCATGAAAAATCATTTGCTCATCGTTGCGTTGCTTGCCGCAGTCGGCATGGCTTCGCTGTCCACGGCCGGCGCCCAGCAGGCGCAGTCGAAACCAAGCTACACGAGCACGATCGGCACGGTGGAATTGAACGCCGACAGCAGCTACCAGGACCTCGCAAAGGTCAACGCAAAGGAAGATGTCGCAACGCATCGCTTCGCGCTCCAGCTGCCGAAAGGCGCGAGCCTGCATGCGGTGCCGGGCGAAGAGGGAAAGCGCTTTTTGACTGACGAGATCCTGGTCAAGGATCAGCAAGGTCGAGTGATTGGATCGATTGACTCAGCATGGGCACAGGATGCGAGCGGCAAATCCCTGTCGACCTTCTTCACCATCGAAGGGCAGACGCTGGTGCAGACGATCGATACCAGCAATGCCGCGGAGAAAATCGCGACCGCGGTGCTCATGTACAACGGCAACAACGCACAGCCGAATACGGAGAGCTCGAATGCGCAGCAGACCAAGGCGTATGTCGGCATCCCCTCGAACTACATCTACAACTTGAATCATGTGCGCAAGACGCTGCACGACTACTGCACCAAGTCGCCGGATGAGTTTCCCAATCCGGTGGGTGCGAACGCCAACTTCCGGGGTCCCTGCGCACGCCATGACATGTGCTTCGAAAACCGCAGCAGCAGCCAGTACACCTGCAATAACAATCTGCGCACCAACATGCGTTCGAACTGCGAGTACACCTACGCCTGGTACAACCCGGTCCGTGCCGCTTGCTACGACACCGCCAATGTCTATTGGATCGCGGTGACGGCCAACACCATCTGGCCGGGCTGATCTGCAACGTCCAGAGCAAAAAAAGACCGCCGTCTGGCGGTCTTTTCTTTGGTGAACCCGGCCGCCAGCAGCGCTTAAAAAAACGACGACTTGTATTCAGGGAATGCGGCTGCGGCGATGAGCGCGGCATCGTCGCTCGACGGATCGAATGCCTCTGCGATCTGGCGCCGAAAACGTTCTTCCAGCGACGAGGCCCGGGTCAGATCCTCGATGCGCCGCAATGTACCCAAAGCCAGTTCCAGCAATGCCGAGACCTTGGATGAGCGCACGCCGACACGACGGACGGTGGCAGCGACCATGACGGGACGAAAGCGCCATTGCGGGAGCACCAGCTCGAGCTCGCGGTTATCCGCGGCGCGGGCGAGCGAGCCCAGCGGCAAGCGCCCAATGCCGGCACCCGCAATCGCCGCTGCATAGAGCAATCGTACCTCTGAGCTCAAGAACATGCCGCCGGCGGGTGGCAGCACCTGCTCCCGCCCATCCTCGTGGATCAACAACCAATCACTGGCCTTGCCGCGACTGGAGACCGCACGGATCGTCCGGTGTTCCAGCAGGTCTTCAAGCGTGCTCGGACGACCGACGCGGTCGAGGTAGGCTGGCGCCGCGGCGAGCATGGTCGGGTGGCGAGCGATGATCAAATCGCCAGGATGCCGATCCGGCGCGTCGGTCAGGTACAGCGCGGCATCGAATCCCCGCCCGATGACATCCACCGGGCGATCGGAAAGGTGCATCTCGATCGAGAGTTGCGGGTGGCGGCTGAAGAGGGCGATGAAATCAGCAAGGAGCCCGATCTCGGCAACCGCCGTCGGCAGGCTGATCCGCAGCGTTCCGCGCAGCTCATCGGCCTTGGAGCGCAAGGCCGCTTCTGCCTCCCGGACCGCGTGCAGGATGCTCTCGGCGCGTGCCAGGAATTCGCGGCCGTGTTCGGTCAGCACCAACATGCGGCTGCTGCGATCGATCAGGCGCACGCCGAGCGCGCGCTCGAGCTCCGAGAGCCGGCGGCTCACGAGGGAAACCGACAAGTTTGCAGTCACGGCAGCGGCGGTGAGCGACCCGCGCTCGACCACGCTTACGAACAGCTCGACATCCTCGATGCGGTCGATCCCGGATCTTTCCGTTTTCAAGAACACATTCCCCGAGGCCCTTGTCGCCGGACTCTATCAGGGTAAGGGCGGGTCCTCTCCGCTCGGCACCGGTGAACAAGTGTGGCCTGCTCGAGCGCCCGGTTCAGGGTGTCGATTGCGAGCCGGGCTCGAGTCTTGGCAGCGTGCGCTCAACATTCTTGGCTGGCGATGCAGCAGCCGATTGAGAGCCGGCAACGACCAGAGCCAACCAATTGGCCGCCGCTAGAACTCCAGCGCCGAGGTGCTCACCACGGGCGGGAAAGGAATCGCAGCTGCCGCGGACGTTGCGAGCACAGCGCGCTACTTCAGCGCGAGAGTGTCGATGTCGATGCGCGCCGCCGCGAGCGCCTGGCGAATCTCGTCTTCGCGAAAGCCCCGCACGGCACGGTCGCCAATGAGCAGCAACGGTACGCCGCCACCGCCGAGCGCACGAAAGCGGTCCTTCGCGTCGGCAGACCGATCGATGATGAAGTCGGTGTAGCGAACATGCTGCCGATCGAGGAAAGCGCGCGCGTCACCGCAGTACGAGCAGGTCGACATGGAGAAGATCACGACCTGAGTTGCGGGCTCGCGCAGTTCCAGGAACTCAGCGCGGATGCGCTCCGGGGAGATCGCTGGGCTGGCGTCGCCGCGATCGGCGGAGCCCACCCACACACCTGCGGCCAGGCAGACAATTGCCAGCAGCAAGTTCAACGACATGCGGAGTAGTTTGATCATCTGGTAATTCCGGCAGACGGGGCTGTTGCTGTCGTGGGAGCCATGGCTGCGAGCGCTTGCCTGGCTTTTTCCTTGATCAAGAAAATCCGCTCAAAGATTGCAGCCATGGCTGCTCCCACAAGCGGTCCTCTCCCAGGAGGTCGTTGGGCGGCAACCCGGGCCAAGACGCCGCGCAGATGTGTTATAT
>JANPJV010000302.1:0-9498 GCA_031425695.1 Rhodanobacteraceae bacterium
GGAAGCCGTCGAGGCCGTCGATACGGGTAATTCGCCCGTGGCCACGGGCGCGCTTGAAGATGATGGCGACGTTGTATTTCCGGGTAGTCGGCGCGTTGAAGCTGCCCCAGCAACACACCCGCGCCCACTCGCGAAACAGATCGATATCGCAGGTGTAGTTCATCTGGTCGACCAGGTGCGCGCCGCCCGGGCGACAGCCAATTTCGCCGAAGACAACTTCCCCGCTGGGTTTGCGGAACCACTCCATGTGCGTAAAGCCGTCGCCCATCTTGAGCGCATCGAGCACCCCAAGGCCGAGCTTGATGCCATCGGCGACCTTTGGTTGCTGCAGGTCACGAACGGTGATGATGACCGGGCTGACCCACTCCTGGGTGCGGGCGACGAGTGGCGGCGGGAGGTATTGCGCGACGTTGACGAACGCCGGCTTGCCATCGATGCACACGGTGTCGAAGGTGAACTCCTCGCCGTTGATGAACTCCTCGCAGCTGACTTCGTCCACGTTGCGCATGGCGTTGAGGACACCGGGCAACTGCTCGGCGGAATCCAGGCGGTAGGTGTCGGCGCTGCCGGCACCGGCGATGGGCTTGAGCACCAGCGGGTAACCGATGGCCGTGGCGGCCGCGCTGGCCTCGGCGACGGTGCGCGCGCGCCCCGAGCGTGGCGTGCGCAGTCCCGCTGCCGCCACACGCTCTTTCATCAGCTGCTTGTCGCGAAAGCCGTACACCGTATCGACCGCCATGCCGGGCAAGCCGAAGCGCTCGCGCAGCTTCGCCGCGGTGATGACCAGCACTTCCCAATTGGCGAGCACCCGGTCGACCTCGCGTCCGCGCATCCACGCATGCACGCGGGCAACGACGTCATCTTCGTCGAGAATCCGCGGCACCTGCAGGTAGTCGGTGAGATTCTGCTTCACCGAAGGATGCAGGCTGTGCACCGGCGAGTCACCGACTCCATACACGCTGGCGCCGACCTCGGCGAGGCCGCGCGTGTATTGCTGCATTTCGGGCGGATAGTTCGGAGCTAGGAATACGACCTTCATGTCTGTAAGTTACCGCGTCCTCCGGGGCGCCGGATAGAGGATAGAGGCATGCGTAACATCATTTTTGCGGCGCCGTTCCAGCTGGATGCCACGTATCGGTTCGTCCGCGCAGCCGCCCAGCTCAAGAACGTGCGGATGCTCGGTCTGGTGGCGCAACCGCCGCGGGGGGCAGATGCCAGGCTATTCACCGATGTAGAGGTCGTAGCGGACCCGTTGGACGCTCAAGCATTGCTCGACGCGAGCCGGCGCCTGGCACAGCGCCATGGCCAGATCCATCGGGTACTGGGAATCCTGGAGCCGCTCCAGGTGCAGCTCGCACAGGTCAGGCAGCACCTCGGCGTGGCCGGAACCACGCCCGAAGTGGCGGACGTGTTCCGCGACAAGGGTCGCATGAAGGACGAACTACGCCGTCATGGATTGCCGTGTGCACGCCACGCGGTGATCACCTCGTGGGCAGACGCGGCGGCCTTTGTCGACAAGGTTGGCTTTCCGATCGTGATCAAGCCCACCGCGGGCCAGGGCTGCAAGGCGACCTGGCGCATCGACGACGCCGAGCACCTGCGCCAGGCACTGCAAGCGATCCACGCGTCGGTCGAGCACCCGGCGATCGGCGAGGAATTCCTGCGCGGTCGCGAGTACAGCTGCGAGACCATCACCATCGGTGGCGAGGTGCACTTTGCATCATTTACGCGTTACTACCCGACGCCGCTCGAAGTCATGGAAAACCCGTGGATCCAGTGGGTGATCATCCATCCACGCGACGTTTCCGGGCCGGAATACGCGGATGCGCGGGAGCTCGGGGTTCGCGCGGTCAAGGCACTAGGCCTCGATACCGGATTCACCCACATGGAGTGGTTTCGTCGCGAAGATGGCTCGCTGGCGATCGGCGAAATCGCGGCCCGCCCGCCAGGTGCGCAGATCGTGTCGTGCAATAACTACGTCCATGACGCCGACTTCCATCGCGCGTGGGCGCGCGCGGTCGTCGATGACGCCTTCGACGGCCCTTACCAGCGCAAGTACGCGGTAGGCACTGCGTTCCTGCGGGGCATCGGTCATGGACGGGTCATCCGCGTCAGCGGCGTGGACGCCGCGAACGCGCGCGTCGGGCAGCTGGTCGTTGAATCCAAGCTGCCGAAAATCGGCGCGCCGCGCACCGACAGTTATGAGGGCGATGGTTACGTGATCGTCCGGCATCCCGATGTCGAGGTGGTCAAGGCGGCGATGCAAACGATCATCGAGTCGATCCGCATTGACTACGCCTGACGCGCCCGCGCCGTTGAACCGACGGACGCGATTTTCGATTCCGGTGTACCGCTGGCACCCCGGTGTCGACCTGCAATGGCTGGTGCTGTGCGACCACGCGTCCAATCGAGTCCCCGCTGAATTGGACGATCTCGGGCTCAGCGCCTTCGAGCGCGGCCGCCACATTGCGTGGGACATCGGCGCGGCGGACGTCGCCCGGCGCCTGGCGCGCCACCTGCGTGCGCCATGGATCGAGCACGGCATCTCGCGCCTGGTGATCGATGGCAATCGCAGCGGCGACGATCCGACCCTGATCCCCGCCGTGAGCGACGGCACGGTCGTGCCGCGCAATCAGGCGCTGGATACGCTCGAACGGCAGCGACGCTGGCTGGCCTACCACCAGCCGTATCACCGGCGCATCAACCGTCATCTCAACCAACTGGCGGCCCTCTCGATCGAGCCGATGCTGGTGTCCATCCACAGCTTCACGCCGCGCCTGGGAGGCACGACCGAGCTGCGGCCTTGGCCGATCGGCGTGCTCTGGCGGAACGACCCGAGCCTGGCACGCGTGCTGATCCACGAACTGGGGCGTGACGGCACGCTGGTCGGCGACAACCAGCCGTACGACGGCCATCTTTCGCTGGGACACAGCGTGGATCTGCACGGCGCCCGCCGCGGCCTGCCGCACACCACCATCGAGCTGCGCCAAGACCTCTTGAGCACTCCGAGCGCCCGCGCGCGGTGGGCACTGCGACTGTTTCGCGCGCTGGCGCGCGTGGCGGAGCATGTGCGGGCACCTTGCTCGCGCTAGCCAGCGGCTTGCATGCCGCGTTGCGCTATCTGAACAGCCGGACGCCCTCGCAGAAGCTCCTGCGGCGGCATCGATGGAAAGTCGTCTGGCTGTAAGCCGGCGGCATGCCATCGACACGCCACTGATCGGCGGCGTTCGACCCGCGTCCGGCGGGCAGCTTCCGTGGATAGCATGGCTTATCCCTCACTCCGGCCGACTAGAGGGAATGCCCCGGCAAAATGACGCTATCTTCACACCGCTCGGCGCCTGCAGCCGAACGTCCAAGGACCATGCATGAATCGATACACCCGCCTGCTCGTCGCTCCGCTAGTGCTGATGTTGGTCAGTTGCAGCAAGGACGCCCCTGAACAGAACGCGTCCGAAGCGGCTGCTCCAGATCGTCAGGCGGCAGTTTTCTCCGACGACCCCTGGCTGCGGGAGCGTTTGCCGGCTGACGCCATTGCCTACATGCGCATTCCGAGTCCGTGGCGGCTGGTATTCGGTCCTGCTGGCAAGACTACCGATCGGATGTTCGCGAGTCCGGAATATGTCGATGCGATTGGCAGCCTGCGCGAGCAACTGGAGCGTGATCCGCTCATCGGGACCACGGCAGGCGCGCCGATGGCGCTGCTGTACAAGCTGGCGTCCCCGCTGGAGATCGCGGTGCTGGCAACGGGACGCATGGCCTCTCCAGCTGCCAACGTGCTCGCGACCGCGCGCCTCTCGGTCGACGACACGGCGGCACTCGGCGCCGTGATCGCCGGCTTCACCGGAGCGGCGCCGCAATTCGACGGCGAAGGCTATGCGACGGTGAGCGGCGGAGCGCCTGCCTTCTTGCACTTCGATGCCAGCAGCAAGCGCCTGCTTTTGCTGAGCGGCATGTTCGCCAACCTCGAGTCGCTGAAAACGGTGCGAGCGGCGATCGCTGCACAGACGCCGGGGCCGCGCCCAGCACTGGCGCTGGAGCGGGAAATCGATGCCCATGGGCATGGATTTGTCGTGTGGTTGGATGTCGAAGCCGTCCGCCCGATTGCCGGCTCCATGCCAGGCTTTGAAGAACCTTTCGCCAAGGCCCTCCTTGGACAGGTCAAGACCACCGCAATGGGTTGGGGCAGCGTTGCCGGCCAGGGACGCATGAGCTGGCGTGCAGAAATCGCGCAACCGCCCTGGACTGAGTACCTGCCGCAGACCGAGCGCAAATTCGACGTCAAGACGAGTGGCAAGCCAAGCATGGTGATCACCATGGCCTTGCCGACCAGTGCCGAGCTCGATCGAATCCGCGCGCAGTTCGAAAAAGACGCGGGAGCCAAAGCGGCCGCCGAATGGACGCAGGCGGAGCAGAAACTGATCGAACTCAGTGGCCTCAAGCTGGCTGATTGGATGGCGCCTTTTGGCAGCGAGCTGATCAGCTTCGCCGATGAGGTGGGAGATTTTGGAGCCATCCGCCTGCGCGATGCCGCCGCGCTGACGCATCTGCGCGAAACGTTGGTCACCAAGCTCGGTGCAAAGTACTCAAGCCACACCCACGGCAATACGCCGATTCATCATTTGCACCTGCCGAGCCTTGCAAGCCAGCAAGAGATTCCCTCAACCGAACCCAAAGGCTCTCCGGCTGCGTTGGCCCTGGAGCTCTATCAGCGAATGGGCACGCACCTGTTCTGGATCGAGCAGGACGGTTGGGTGGTAATGGCCGGCGTTCCGCAACCCTTGATCGACCGCTTGAACAGCAAGACGGATGCCTCGGCGCAGGATCTGCTGACTGCTTCGGGCGTCAGCTCGACCGCGCTGGCAAGCTTTGCCGGGCAGTCGCGCGATATTGCGCGCATGTCCTACTACGCTTACCTGGGGCTGGCCCTCGCGGCGAGCGATGCCGGCAATGCGAACTTCGACATTTTCAAGCTGCCCAGCGCGCAGGCGCTCGGCCTGCCGCACGAGACCGCCATGGGCGTGAGCCTGCTCGCGGATGCGGGACGCTTTGGCTCGGAGGCCAGCTACGCGCAGAGTCCGATCGAATTTGCCTCGGGTGGCAACATCATGGTCACGGCAGCGGTGGCCGGCGTGCTCGCAGCGATCGCGATCCCCGCCTACCAGGACTACGAGACACGGGCGACGGTCGCTGGCGCGATGGCCGAATCAGCCGAGCTCAAGACGCTGATTGCCGAGCATTACGCCGCCAAAGGCGAATTGCCCGATACCGCGGCCAAGCTTGGCACCGAGTTGCCCAAGGCCACGTCCGACGGCAATGCGCAGGTCGATCTCGACAACGGCTCCGTGCTCATTCAGTTCACCACGAGCTCGTCGAAGCTGTCAGGCAAATTCCTTTACCTGATGCCAGCGGGGAAATCCGGACAGCTGACCTGGCACTGCGGCAATGCCGCCAGGTCGGACTCGGACCTGTTGCTGGATGTCCCGGAAGACTTTGTGTTGACCGATATCGAAAGTCGCTATCTGCCGACGCAGTGTCGTTGAGGGCTGCGTTCCCGGTGAAGCCTCCTTGAGGGCGGTGGCGAAGTTTGCGCGGGCTTTTGGATGAGCCAGCCGATTGCCACGTCGGGGCCGGGGTAGCGCAAGCACGGCTCCGCCGCTCTCGTCTGCCCTGACATCTCCGCAATGAGGCCTCGGCTATGCTCGTGCCAGGCGTCACTGGAGGCTACGCGTGCCGAACTCCCCAAGCCCTGGAAACGCGGACGAGCTAATTGCCGCCTTCTATGAGGAGCTGAAGCGCATCGCGCGCAAGCAGCGGCGTGGGGATCCGGATACCACCAACACGACCATGCTCGTGCATGAGCTTTACCTCCAGATTGCGAATCGGAGCGAGCTCAAGTTCGAGCAACCGGTGCAGTTCTACGCGTATGCGGCCCGGGCGATGCGCCACCTGCTGGTCGACCGTGCACGCACACGCGGGCGGATCAAGGCAGGTGGCGGCCAGGAACGGGTGACGCTCGACGAGTCGATCGCCGACGAGGTGCAGCTCAAGTCGATGCACGCGCTCGAGCTCGATGCGGCGTTGACCAAGCTTGCCGCAGTCGACGAGCGCTCCGCGCGAATGGTCGAGCTCCATTTCTTCGCCGGCCAGTCGTTCGACCGCATTGCCGAGCTCAACGGCACTTCACGCCGCACGGTATTCCGCGACTGGGAGTTCGCGCGCGCATTCTTGTTGCGCGAGCTGGGGGAACCCGATGGCACTCCCGGCGGCTGAATGTCGCTTATCGGATCATGACCGATCACGCCTCCGAGCTGCCGACCACCCCTAGCCTGCGCGGCTGGTTCGAGGCCGTGCTGCGCCAGCCGCCGGCCGAGCAGCAGGCGTGGCTGGCATCGCGCTGTACCGAGCCCAAGCTGCGTGACGCCGTACGCGAACTCCTGGTCGCCCACGCGCGCGATGATGAGCCGTACGCCGAACCCGTCGGCGAATGGTTTCTTGCGATCGATGACGACGAGCCACCGCCGGATGCCGGTCCCGAGACGATGGTCGGCCGCAAGATTGCCGATTACTGTCTGCTGCGCCCGCTCGGCAGTGGCGGCATGGCGACGGTCTTCCTCGCCGAGCGCGAGCACGCCGACTACGACCAGCGCGTCGCCATCAAGATCCTGCGGCACGGCGTGCTGCTGGCGAGCGAGATGCGCATGTTCCGGCGCGAGCGCCAGATGCTCGCCGCCCTCGACCATCCCAACATCGCCCGGCTGATCGACGGCGGCGTGACCGAGCGCGGGGTGCCGTATCTCGTGATCGAGTTTGTCGACGGGGTGCCGATCACCGACCACTGCCGCCAGCAGGGCACGCCGCTGCGCACGCGCGTCGAGCTCGTCTGCGCAGTGTCCCGCGCCGTCGAGCATGCGCACCGTGCGCTGATCGTGCATCGCGATATCAAGCCAGCCAACGTGCTCGTCAACCGCGACGGCGTGGTCAAGCTGCTCGACTTCGGCATCGCGAAACTGCTGCACTCGGACAGCCGCGCGGTGCAGACGGTCGACGCGTTCATGACCCCGGATTACGCGGCACCCGAGCAGGTGGCCCGTGGCGGCGACTCGCCGGCACTCGACGTGTACGCGCTCGGCGTACTGCTGCACGAGCTGATTCTCGGCGTGCGTCCGCCGCGCGGCGAGCGCATTCGCCCGTCACACCTGGCCAGGACGGAACGCGTCTCACCCCAGTCCGAAGAACGCACTGATACGTCGACGCTGCGCCGCTTCCTGTCCGGTGACCTGGACAACATCCTCGAGCGCGCGCTGCAGCCCGAGCCGCTGCTGCGCTATCGGAATGCCGGCGAGCTGGCCGATGACTTGCAGCGCTTCCTCAACGGCGAGCCGGTACTCGCGCACCCGCCGTCGACTTGGTATCGCACCAAGAAATTCATCCTGCGCCACCGCGGCGCGGTCACGGTGAGCGCCGTACTCGTCGTCGCGATGATCAGCAGTCTCGCCCTCGCGGCGTGGCAGGGCGTCGAAGCACGGCGACAGGCGCAGCGGGCCGAGGCGGCGCTGGTACACGCACAGGCCAGCGCCGACCGCGCGAACGCCGTCGTCAAATACGTGCTCGGCGTGTTCAACGCAGCGCAGGAGCTGGCACCGGAGCGAGACCGGCTCTCGCCTGCCCAACTGGTCGACGTGGCCCAGGCCTCGCTCGAGCGCAACACCACGATGCCGCCGCTCACCCGGGCGCGCATGTGGGACGCGCTCGCGCGCATCAGCGACTCGCTGAGCCGGCTCGACCGCGCACGCGAGCAGTTTCAAAAATCGCTCGATGTGCTGAAACCGCTCGAAGGCGCCGAGGCGGCACAGGCACGTGGCGAGGTCGCGATCGCTTTCGCGCAGACGCTGCTGCGCGCGGACCTGGCCAGCGATGCACGCGCGACGATCAACACGCTCGCCGAGCCTGCCGCCCTCGCCGATGCGGGTTCGCGGTTCGCAGCTCAACAAACCCTGGCCGAGATCGCGTTCGAACTCGGCCAGCGCGACGAGGCCCTTGGCCACGCGCGCGCTGCCGCGGCGACCGGCACGCAGGCGTTCGCAGAGGACAGCCGCGAGCGTGTGTTTGCCGAGCTCCTGCCGGCCCGTACGCAGGCGCTGTTCGGCCTCTACGCGGACGCGCTGCCGGTGCTGGAGGCAGGGCTCGCACGCTGGCGCACGTTGCAGCTGCCGCGCGACATCGATTACGTCAACCTCAAGACGGCCGTCGCTGTCGGCCGTTTCCAGACCGGTGATCCGGACGCTGGCCTGGCGCTGATCGACGAAGCGATCGCGGATGCCCGCTCAATCCACGGTACTCCAAGCGTCACCGAGGTGCGGTTGCTCGAAAGCGCCGCCGGGATGCGCTTCGGACGCGGCGCGCTCGAGCCGGCGATCGAACAGGTGAACCGCGCGATCGCAGCGGCCAACCAGATCTTTGCACCGGGCAGCCGCGAGCTGATCTCGCTCGAGCTGACTGCAGCGACGTTCGCGGCCAGGAAGGCGCCCGCAGACGCAGTGCGCCGTTACCAGTCGGTCGCGGCGCTATGCGCAGCTCACCCGGAAGCGGCGCAGCTCGGCGACTGCGGACGCGTGCACACGAGCTTTGCCAACCTGTTGACTCGGCTCGACCGGCTCGACGATGCGGCGCGCGAGCTCGAGCTCGCCGACGCCCATCAGCGCAGCCTATTTGGAGACAACAGCCTCGAGGTGGGATCTGTCGCCCTCGCGCGCGGCCATCTCGAATTGCGCCGCGGACGCCCGGCTGAAGCGCTTGCCGCCTACGACATCGCCCTCGCCAACTACGATGCCGGAAAGCTCGACGACCAGCGCCGCGGGCGCCTATTGCTCGGCCGCGCGCAGGCGCAGTTTGCGCTCAATCAACTCGGCGTAGCGCTTGCGAGCATCCGGGCCGCCATCGCGAACATCGATCGCTACCTCGTCCAGGACATCAAGACGCGCGCGGATGCGCAGGCATGGCTCGCTGTGATTGCGGGGGCGAACGGGACGGCGGATGAGGCGCGACAGGCGAAGGGTGACGCACTGACGCTGGATCCGGAGGTTGGGGGAAGGCTCCCGGCAGCACTGCGCGAGAGGTTTGCCGAGCTCCTGTAGGCCGGTGTGGCCCGCACGAGTCCGGTGATTGACGCGATCGGCGGGCAGGCCTCACCGGCGTCTTTGCGAAGAGCGCCGGAGAGCCCCGTCCCGGTAGTGCCGCTCTCCGAGGATAACGGCGCGGGGCACACCGGCCTACGAACTCCATGGCACCGTTTCGCGACTAATGACGCTTGGGTCAGTCGAGGAGATGCAGCACGCGCCCTCCCCGACCGAATCCAGGAAGCCCAAGCAAATGCGACTCGCGACGATCGTTCTTGTTTCCCTGCTCTCCAGCACCGCCTTGGCCCAATCCTGGCAGAACATCCCGGTCAGCCGGATCCAGCCCGGGGATGCGGCGAACGCGAGCAGCGCATCGCCGCAC
>JANPJV010000303.1:0-4834 GCA_031425695.1 Rhodanobacteraceae bacterium
TGCGCTATGCGCGGACGCTTCTCAGTCCCTAAGCAAAAAGCGTCCGCGCGCAGCGCAGACCCACCAACGGCAAGAGCGTCCGCGCGCAGCGCAGACCCACCAAAGGCGAGGGCGTCCGCGCGCAGCGCAGACCCACCAAAGCCAAGAGCGTCCGCGCATAGCGCAGACCCACCACAGGCAAAAGCGTCCGCGCGCAGCGCAGACCCACCACAAGCGTGACCTACGCTCCTCATCGCCTCCATGCTAATCTGCCACCGCCACGCGGGAGAGACCGGATGCGTCCGGCGCCGAAGGAGCAACCGCCCCGGAAACTCTCAGGCAAAAGGACCGCGCGGGCAGATTCAGATCATCTGGAAAGAGGCTCGCGGCCCGCCCTTCGCTGTGGCGATACGTTCGAGCCCGCCGAAGGGATAACGCTCTCAGGCGCAAGGACAGATGGGGCGCACCCGGACCTTGAAGAGTCCGAAATTGCTGCGCGCCCTCCATCACAAGGTCCCTCGATGACACAGCCTGCCGTTCTGCGCACTTCGTCCATTGCCCGTGACTTTGCCGCACGCCATATCGGTCCGTCTCCGCAAGAGATTTCCGACATGCTGGCAACCGTCGGTGCCGATTCGCTCGACGCCTTGATGGCGGAGACGCTGCCGGCGAGCATCCGCCAGCACGACCCGCTAGTGAGCATGGGTCCGGCGATGTCCGAGCCCGACGCACTGGCGCGACTACGCGCGCTGGCCGATCGCAACCAGGTGTACACGTCGTTGATCGGGCAGGGCTACCACGGCACCATCCTGCCGCCAGTGATCCTGCGCAATATTCTCGAAAACCCGGCCTGGTACACGGCGTACACGCCCTATCAGCCCGAGATCAGCCAGGGCCGGCTGGAGGCGCTGCTCAACTTCCAGACCATGATCACCGAGCTCACCGGGCTCGACGTTGCCAACGCCTCGCTGCTCGATGAGGCCACGGCGGCAGCAGAGGCGATGGCGGTCGCGCAACGCGTGTCCAAGTCCAAGGCGCGCTCCTTTTTCGTCGATGCCGACTGCCATCCGCAGTCGATCGCAGTGATGCGCACGCGCGCCGAGCCGCTGGGCTGGGAGCTCATCGTGGGCGATCCGGACCAGGACCTCGATCCGGCGAAGGTGTTCGGCGCGATCTTCCAGTATCCCGGCAGCAACGGCTGTGTACGCGATCTGCGCGCGCCGATCGCAGCGGTCAAGGCGGCCGGTGGCATCGCGGTGCTGGCGGCCGATCCGCTGGCGCTGTGCATCCTGACTTCCCCGGGAGAGCTCGGTGCGGATATCGCGATCGGCTCGACGCAGCGTTTCGGCGTGCCGATGGGCTACGGCGGCCCGCATGCCGCATACATGGCCGTGCGCGACGCGATCAAGCGCGCGATTCCGGGACGCCTGATCGGCGTCTCCGTCGACAGCCGCGGCCAACCCGCCTATCGCTTGAGCCTGCAGACCCGCGAACAGCATATCCGCCGCGAGAAGGCGACCTCGAACATCTGCACCGCGCAGGTCCTGCTCGCCGTGATCGCGTCGATGTACGCGGTCTACCACGGCCCGGGCGGGCTCTCGGCGATTGCCCACCAGGTGCACCGGCGCACCGCCACGCTCGCCGCGGGCTTGGCCAAGCTCGGCTTCAAGGTCGAGCCCGAACATTATTTCGACACCATCACGGTCGAGGTCGGTGCCCAGCGCGCGAGCATCATCGAGCACGCGCTCGCCGCCCGCGTCAACCTGCGCAAGGTCGGCCTGACCCGGCTTGCGATCAACCTGGACGAGGCCACGAGCGATGCCGTGATCGAGTCGCTCTGGCGCATTTTCGGCGGCAACCTGGGCTACGCCGACGTCCAGGGCGACGCCAACGCGGCACTCCCGGACGCGCTCCTGCGCCACGGCGCCTGCCTCAAGCACCCCATCTTCGATCGCTACCATTCCGAGACTGAGCTGCTGCGCTACATGCGCAAGCTGAGCGACCGCGATCTCGCGCTCGATCGCGCCATGATCCCGCTCGGTTCTTGCACCATGAAGCTCAACGCAACCACCGAAATGATTCCGGTGACCTGGCCAGAATTCGGCTCCTTGCATCCGTTCGCGCCGGCCGAGCAGGCGCACGGCTATCGCGAACTGTTCGAAGATCTGAAGCGCTGGCTGGTCGAGATCACCGGCTACGATGCGGTCTCGCTGCAGCCCAATTCCGGCGCGCAGGGCGAGTACGCCGGCCTGCTGGCAATCCGCGCCTATCACCTGAGCCGTAACGACGGCGAGCGTACGGTTTGCCTGATTCCGTCATCCGCGCACGGCACCAATCCGGCCTCCGCGCAGATGGTCGGCATGGACGTGGTGGTGGTCAATTGCGATCCGGAAGGCAACGTCGACATCGGCGACCTGCGGGCCAAGGCGGAGAAGCATTCGGCCAAGCTCGCCGCGCTCATGGTCACCTATCCGTCCACGCATGGCGTGTTCGAGGAGGGTATCCGCGAGATCTGCGACATCGTTCATCAGCATGGCGGGCAGGTCTATCTCGACGGCGCCAATCTCAATGCGCAGGTGGGCCTGGCACGTCCGGGCGAATACGGCGCCGACGTCAGCCATCTCAACCTGCACAAGACCTTCTGCATCCCGCACGGCGGCGGCGGCCCGGGCATGGGCCCGATCGGCGTCAAGGCGCATCTCGCACCCTTCCTCCCGGGACACCCGCTGCTTGATGACGGCAATGCGCCGGTGGGCCCGGTGTCCGCCGCGCCCTTCGGCTCGTCGTCGATCCTGCCGATTTCTTACGCCTACATCCTGATGATGGGTGGGCCGGGGCTCAAACGCGCCACCGAAGTGGCGATCCTGTCCGCCAACTACATCGCGACGCGCCTGGATCCGCATTTCCCCGTGCTCTACAAGAACCACAATGGCCGCGTCGCGCACGAGTGCATCGTCGATCCGCGCCCGCTCAAGGACCGCTGCGGGGTCACTGTCGACGACATCGCCAAGCGCCTGATCGACTACGGTTTCCACGCGCCGACGATGAGCTTCCCGGTGCCGGGCACGCTGATGATCGAGCCGACCGAATCTGAAGCCAAGGTCGAGCTCGACCGCTTCTGCGACGCGATGATCGCCATCCGCCAGGAGATCGCCGAGGTCGAAGGCGGTCGCTTCGCGATCGAGCAGAGCCCGCTGCGCGGCTCTCCGCACACCGTGCATGACCTGGTCGACGCCGAATGGACGCGGCCGTATACGCGCGAAGAGGCGGTGTTCCCGGGTGGCATGTCGCGCCAGGACAAATACTGGAGCCCGGTCGGCCGCGTCGACAATGTCTACGGCGACCGCAACCTCATCTGTACCTGCCCGACCCCTGAAGACTATCGGGACGCGGCCGCATGAAGGACCGCGAGAATCAATTTTTCGGAATTCGGCATCCGTTTGCCTATCTTTCGACGTATGTCGTAAGTAAGTACCGGCGGAGATCGAAAGGTGCAACGAATCGCGACAACCTGGCCGGCGCAGCACACGCTGCGCATGGAGTGCGCCTGAGATGTTGGCGCCGCACTCCGGTGCCATGTCATTTGCCGGTGCCTTCCATCGATTTGAGGCCGGTGGTACTCAACTCGACGTTGGTTTCGCGTCTTGGTTGGGCCCAGTGAATTTCGCCCCGCACCCGCGTGTGCCGATCGAAAAGCCGTCAACTCCCGACCTCGACGCGCTGCTGCGCGAGGTTGCGATCGGCGATGAGCTGGCGTTCGAGGCCTTTTACGCCGCCACGGTCGACCGCTGCTTCGGTCTGGTTCGCGGCATCCTCGGCGATCGCGCCTTGGCCGAAGACTGTGTCTCCGATGTGTTCACCCAGGTCTGGCGCAATGCGCTCGATTTCGATGCTTTGAAGGGATCGGCCATGGCCTGGTTGCTGATGATCGCGCGCACGCGGGCGATCGATCTGCTGCGCCGTGAACGCCGCCATCTGGCCTCGCCGCTGGGCCCACTCGAGGACACGGCTGAATCAATGGCGACTCCCGAGCACCATTTCGGTGGCTTGCTTGCCCAGGGGCGGTTGAAAATAGCGCTGACCTCACTATCCGAGGTGCAAAAGCGCATGTTGGAGCTCGCATTCTTCAAGGATCTCTCGCACGGCGAGATTGCCAAGTTGACCGGTATTCCCATCGGGACCGTCAAGTCCCATCTGCGCCGCGCGCTCGGCGTGTTGAAGCAAGAACTGGTGGTGTCCGATGAAATCTGACGCGCGCACAGCTGCAGGCGTGACCCTGATCGAGGCGCAATTAGCCGCGGAGATCGCGCAACTGCTGGAGCCGGTCGAGCGCCTGACGCCGCCAGAGACCGAACGCATTTTCGCGCGTGTGCGCAAACAAGCCGGTCTCTCGGATGGCGTGGAAACCCTGCGCGCCGACGGCGGCGACTGGCGCGTTCTGCGCGAGCGCGTGCACCTCAAGGTGCTCAAGCGCGACGCCGCCACGGGCCTCGCCAACTATCTCGTGCGCTATCTTCCCGGTGGGCGGGTCGAACGCCATCCGCAGCGCTACGTCGAGGAATGCATGCTGGTCTCGGGCGACCTGCGCATCGACGAGGTCGACATGCAGCCCGGCGACCTGCAATTCGCCCATCCCGGCTGCGAGCACGGACCGCTGAGCAGCATCCATGGCGCGCTGGTGTTCGTGCGCGGGATTCTGAAGACGGTGCCCGAGCAGCGGGTAGGCTGATTTGGCGGCGCCTTTGGTGGGGGTGCGCGGTGGGCGGGCACAGTTGAAACGGTTGGTTGTTGAAAAAAAAGCGGCCGCCCCAAGCGCAGACCCCCCCAAAACCCCCCCCCCCCGCCCCCCCCACCC
>JANPJV010000304.1:0-25877 GCA_031425695.1 Rhodanobacteraceae bacterium
CGGATCGCACGTGGGCGGGCTGTTGCTACAACGCCTCTAGCAGCCGATGGGTTTTGTTGTGGGGCGCGCCGCGCGTTTTTTTTTGTTTCCGTTTTTGTTTTATCATCACAACCAAACGGGGCGCACCGCCCCGCACTCCAAATTACCCCCACCCGGCTATCATGCGCGGCCTCGCTGCCCCCGTAGCTCAGATGGATAGAGCGTCCCCCTCCTAAGGGGAAGGTCGCACGTTCGAATCGTGTCGGGGGCGCTTTCGCCGCGCAAGCTGGCGACATCACGATCACCCACGCAATCGCGGGCCCAATGGTCCGTCAGGAGCTTCAACATGATCCCCACTGAACTCACCGCCCTCGGCCTCGCTGCCGACAACAGCGGCACTTACCTTGGCAACGGCGAGTGGTCGTCGACCCAGGACGCGGGCACGCTGACCTCGATCGATCCCGCCAATGGCGAAGTGATCGGGCGCACTTATGCGTCCAGCCGCGCCGACTACGAGACCATCATGGCGCGCGCCACCGAGTCTTTCCGGACCTGGCGGACGACGCCGGCCCCTCGGCGCGGTGAGGCCGTGCGCCTGTGCGCGAACGCGCTGCGCGCGCACAAGGACGCACTCGGGTCGCTGGTCTCGCTGGAGATGGGCAAGATCAAGGCCGAGGGCGATGGCGAAGTCCAGGAGATGATCGACATTGCCGACTTCGCGGTCGGCCTCTCGCGCCAGCTCTACGGCAACACCATGCCGTCCGAGCGCCCGGGCCATCGGATGAGCGAGCAGTGGCAGCCGCTCGGGATCGTCGGCGTCATCAGTGCCTTCAACTTTCCGGTCGCGGTGTGGAGCTGGAATGCATTCCTGGCGGCCGTCTGTGGTGACATCACCATCTGGAAGCCGTCGCCGAAGACGCCGCTGTGCGCGATTGCGTCCATGAAGATCTGCAACGAGGTCCTGCGCGAGGCGGGCTTCCCCGACATCTTCTTCTTGTTCAATGACGCCGGCAACGAGATCGCCCAGACCTTCGTCGACGATCACCGCATCCCGCTGATCAGCTTCACCGGCTCCACCCACGTCGGCCGCATGGTCGGCGAGCGCGTCGCCCGGCGCATGGGCCGCAGCCTGCTCGAGCTCGGCGGCAACAACGCCATCATCGTCGACAGCACGGCCGACCTGAAGCTCGCGATCCCGGCCATCGTGTTTGGTGCGGTGGGCACCGCCGGCCAGCGCTGCACCACCACGCGCCGTCTGATCGTCCAGCGCAGCATCCTGGATGACGTGACGCAGAAGTTGCTCAGCGCCTACGGCCAGGTCGAAAAGCGCATCGGTGATCCGCTGGTGAGTGGGACGCTGATGGGTCCGCTCATCGACCAGCATGCGGTCAAGCGCTTCGTCGAGACCGTAGAGCAGGCCAAAGCGGCCGGCGGCGAAGTCCTGTGTGGTGGCCGCGCACTCAACGATCGCCCCGGCAACTACGTGCTGCCGACCATCATCGGCGGCGTCGACCCGAGCAACACCGTCATCCAGACCGAAACCTTCGCCCCGATCCTCTATGTCATGCCCTTCGACACGCTCGAAGAAGCATTCGCCATCCAGAACGGCGTGCCGCAGGGATTGTCGTCGTCCATCTTCACGACCGATGTGCGCCACGCCGAGCGATTCCTCTCGGCCGCGGGTTCCGACTGCGGCATCGCCAACGTCAACATCGGCACTTCGGGCGCAGAAATTGGCGGAGCTTTCGGTGGCGAAAAGGAAACCGGCGGTGGCCGCGAATCCGGGTCGGATGCGTGGAAGGTGTACATGCGCCGCCAGTCGAACACGGTCAATTACTCTGACCAGCTGCCGCTGGCGCAGGGGATCAAGTTCGATTTTTGAGCTGTGCGTTTTACGTGGGTTCGGACCTTGGTGGGTTCGGACCTTTGTGGGTTCGGACCTTGGTGGGTTCGGACCTTGTCCGAACGCTTTACATGGGATCAGCAAAAAGCGTCCGGACAAGGTCCGGACCCACACAAGCGCGTCAAGCCAGCATCATGCGGACTTTCGCCAACGCCGCCAGGAACGTATCCACTTCCTCGGCGGTGTTGTAGAACGCCAATGACGCCCGCAGGGTCGCGCTGACCCCGAAGCGTTGCATCAACGGATGCGCGCAGTGCTGGCCGGAGCGCACGGCGATGCCCTCGAGGTCGAGCAGCATGGCGAGGTCGGTGGCGTGCGCGCCGTCGACCACGAAGCTGTAGACCGGCACGCGCACGGACGCATCCCCGATCACGCGCAATCCCGGGATCGCTTTCAAGCCGAGCAGCAGGCGCGCGCCAAGGGCGTGCTCGTGCGCCGCCAGTGCTGGCAGATCGTGCGCGCTGAACCAGGCGATCGCCGCAGCCAGACCCACGAAGCCCGCGATGTTCGGCGTGCCAGCCTCGAAGCGGCGCGGCGGCGCGGCGTAGACGGTGCCGTCGAAGCTGACTTGTTCGATCATCTCGCCACCACCGCTGACCGGGCTCATCGCGTCGAGCAGCTCGTAGCGACCCCAGAGGGCGCCGGTGCCGGTCGGGCCGAACAATTTGTGGCCGGTGAAGCAATAGAAATCGCAGCCAAGCGCGGCCACGTCGACGGGAAAATGCGGCACGGCCTGCGAGCCATCGACGAGCAGCGGAATCCTTCGTGCGCGCGTTGCAGCGGCGATCGCGGCCACGGGATTGATCGTGCCCAGCACATTCGAAACATGGGCGATGCCAACCAGGCGCGTGCGCTCAGTGATGAGCGCGAGCAGCGCGCCAAGGTCGAGACTGCCGTCGTCGAGGATCGGCGCAACCTTCAGTACTGCGCCAGTCTGCGCGCACAGCAGCTGCCACGGGACGATGTTGGCGTGGTGCTCCATCCAGCTGACCAGGATCTCGTCGCCGGGTTGCAGCCGCGCGCGCAGATAACCTTGCGCGACGAGGTTGATTGCCGCGGTGGTGCCGCTGGTGAGCACGATTTCACGCGCTTCCGGCGCGCCGATGAAGCCGGCAATGCTGACGCGAGCGCTTTCGAATAAGGCCGTTGCTTCCTCGGAGAGCGTATGCACCGCGCGAGCCACGTTGGCGTTGTGCGCGGCATAGAAATTGGAGACCGCATCGATGACCGTTTGCGGCTTCTGCGAGGTATTCGCATTGTCGAAGTAGATCAATGGCTTGCCATTGACCTGCCGGCCCAGGATCGGAAAGTCGGCGCGGATCCGGGCCAGCGCCGGCAAATCGAGCAAGCTCACGCCTCGCTGCCCGCTGTCGTGATTTCGGGCAGGTGCGCAATCACCCTGGCCTCGATTTCCTCGCGCAGGCTATCGGGCTTGATGTCGCGCAGTGCCTCGGCGCAGAACGCAACCGTCAGCATGCGCCGCGCAAGCGACTCCGGCAGGCCACGCGAACGCAGGTAGAACAACGCGCGCTCGTCGAGGCGGCCGACCGTCGCGCCATGGCTGCACTGCACTTCATCTGCCTCGATGATGAGCTCGGGCTTGGCGTCGATTTCTGCATGCGGCGAGAGCAGGAGGTTGGCCGTCTTGAGGTGGGCCTTGGTGCCGTCCGCGCCCGGCCGCACCGCAATCGCACCGTCGAAAATTGCTCGCGCCCTGCCCTGCGCGACGCCCTTCCAAAGCGTGCGCGAGGAAGCGCCACCGACGCCATGGTCAATCGCGAGCTGGGTATCGAGATGCTGGCGACCGCTCAGTGCAAACACACCGTTGGACGTGAGCTCGGCCTGCGCGCCGTCGAGCGCGAACCGAAGATCGTGACGCGTCCATTGGCCACCAAGCTCGACCGCATGGTGGGTGATACGACTGTCGCTGCCGAGCGCGAATTCAGTGCGTTGGATCGTTCGCGCGGCCTGGCCCGTCTCCTGCAAGCGCAGCCAATCGAGCTCGGCCTCGAGATCGAGACGCACCTGCAGCCAGAAATTACATAGCCCACTCGCCGCGGCGCTGCCACGCCAATGCTCGAGGATGTTGATACGCGCACCGGCGTGCAGATGCAGGATCACCCGACATTGCGCGAGCCCGATCACATCGTGCAGCAGTTCCAGGGAGTGCCTGCCAGCGACCACTCGATCTACTTCGACCAGCAGCACCTGGCGTGCATCGGCCGCGTTCAGCCAGGCGAACGCGGCACTGCGATCGTCGTCCGACGGCAGCCAAAGGTTGGCGAGGCGTGCCGACATGGAAGCACTCGCGAGCAGCTGGATGCGCACACCGGACGGCGGTGCCTCGGGCAGTTCCCACTGACCACCTCGCAGCCGCGCCAGGCAACTGTCGACGCCGGGCAGCGCGGCGTGGGAAGCCAGGTCGGAACCGAGCGGCGCTGCCGCAGGCACCAGGTTTTCGAGGCCGCGCAGCGGGCTGTAGCGCCAACTTTCCTCTCGCGTATCCGGCAAGCCGAGCTCGATAAAGCGCCCGCGCGCCTGGTGACTCAGCTCGCGCAAGCCGACCGGCGCCGTACTTGGATCCGGCAGGCTCAGCGCCAGCCTTGCAGCCAGGGCCTCACTCATGCAGCGGCACCGAGCTTGCGATCGCGGATCCACGCGTAGCCGTGCTCTTCGAGTTGCAGTGCAAGCTCGCGATCGCCGCTCTCGACGATGCGTCCGTCGCTCAGCACATGTACGCGGTCGGGCACGATGTAGTCGAGCAAGCGCTGGTAGTGCGTGATCAGCAATACGCCGCGCTCGGGCGAGCGCAGGCGATTGACGCCTTCGGCAACGGTCTTCAGCGCATCGATGTCGAGCCCGGAATCGGTCTCGTCGAGGATCGCGAGCCGTGGCTCCAGCATCGCCATCTGGAAGATCTCGTTGCGCTTCTTCTCGCCGCCGGAAAAGCCCTCGTTGACTGCGCGCGTCATCAGATCGTCGGAGATGGACAGCACCTTCAGCTTTTCACGCGTGAGCTTCAGGAACGCCATCGAATCGACTTCCGGCTCACCGCGATAACGCCGCTGCGCATTCAGCGCCGCCTTGAGGAAATACGTGTTGTTGACGCCCGGAATCTCGACCGGATACTGGAACGCGAGAAACATGCCCTTGGCCGCGCGCTCTTCGGGCGCCAGTGCCAGCAGGTCCTCACCCAGATACGTCACGCTGCCCGCGGTGACCTCATAGCCATCGCGCCCAGCCAGCACATTGCCGAGCGTCGACTTGCCGGCGCCATTCGGCCCCATGATCGCGTGCACTTCGCCGGGATTCACCGTCAAAGTGAGGCCCTTGAGGATGGGCTTGCCAGCGACGCGGGCGTGCAGGTTGTTGATTTCAAGCAGCATTGTCAGTCCAGTTTTCGTTGTGTTTCACGGCGCGCCAATGCCACTGGCACGCCGAGCTCTTCTAGGTCGGCGAGATCGCGCAGTCGGTTACTCGCAAGCTTGGCCTTGACCAAGTCTTCCCGACAGATTACCGAGACCGGAGTGCCACCGAGTGAGGTCTCCGTTCTACGCTTACGCGCAACTGCAAATTCCAATCCCGGTATGTTGGTGAGCAGGTCGATTTTTACCGGCTCGCGCCCAAGCGTGAGAATGCCGTCAGCCGAGCTCAGTGTCGTTTCACTGTCGCCAACATCATCGAAGCCAAACCGACGCAATACTTCGAGGATGCGAATCACGTTCTCCGTCGTCGGCGCCACCCAGAAATCGATATCCCTGGTGTACCGCACGTGGCCATGAGCGGCCAACGCGTAGCCACCGACCAACAGGTACTCAACTTGCAGCGCGTTGAGTAGTTGTAAGAACTCGTTCAAGTCTGGGTGGAGCGTGATCCCATCCATGGTGTCCATTGATCAGCCTCAACAGTGCTTGCAAACGCTCCGGCATGGACAGCGTCAGGTAGTGCTCATATTCGTGAGGTTCTTCGCCCAATTGAAAAACGCGCACGACCCTTTCCATGCGATCCGACGCAGGCATGTTCTTATTCTCCTCGCGGCCGAGACCGCACTCACATCAACTTCGTTGTGTTCATCGCGATCGGTTGCGCCTCATCGGGCCCGTCGGCAAAGCCGCCGGGCGTTCGCGCGAGCGCGCGGCAGTGCCGCGCAAGCGCTCACTCTCACCCAACCGCCCCCTCCAAACTCACCTCAAGCAACTTCTTCGCCTCGACGGCGAACTCCATCGGCAGTTCCTTGAAGACCTGCTTGCAGAAGCCGTCTACGATCATCGAGACCGCGTCTTCCTGGCCGATACCGCGGGAGCGGCAGTAGAAGAGCTGGTCATCTGAAATTTTCGAGGTGGTGGCTTCGTGCTCGACGATGGCGTCCGGCTGTTTGACCTCGATGTAGGGGAAGGTGTGGGCGCCGCACCGCTTGCCGATCAGCAGCGAATCGCACTGGGTGAAGTTGCGCGCGCCGGCGGCGGATTTTTCGACCTTGACCAGGCCGCGATAGGTGTTCTGGCCACGGCCCGCGGAGATGCCCTTCGAGATGATCTTGCTCTTGGTGCGCGCACCGATATGGATCATCTTGGTGCCGGTGTCGGCCTGCTGGCAGTGATTCGTCAGCGCGACCGAATAGAACTCGCCGACCGAATCATCGCCGCGCAGGACGCAACTCGGGTACTTCCAGGTGATGGCTGACCCGGTCTCGACCTGGGTCCAGGAGATCTTGCTGCGTGCACCGCGGCAATCGCCGCGCTTGGTCACGAAGTTGTAGATGCCGCCGACGCCGTTCTCGTCGCCGGGATACCAGTTCTGCACGGTCGAATACTTGATCTGGCCATCGTCGAGCGCAACCAGTTCGACCACGGCCGCGTGCAGCTGATTCTCATCACGCATCGGCGCGGTGCAGCCTTCCAGGTAACTGACCTGCGCTCCTTCCTCGACGATGATCAGGGTGCGCTCGAACTGGCCGGTGTCGCGCGCGTTGATGCGGAAATAGGTGCTGAGCTCCATCGGGCAGCGCACGCCCTTGGGCACGAAGACGAAGCTGCCGTCAGAGAACACCGCGGAATTGAGCGCGGCGAAGTAGTTGTCCGAGGTTGGAACCACTGAGCCGAGATACTTGCGCACCAGATCCGGGTGCTCGCGCACGGCTTCGGAGAATGAGCAGAAGATCACGCCGACCGCGTTGAGCTCCTTCTTGAACGTGGTGCCGACCGACACCGAATCGAACACCGCATCGACGGCAACACCGGCGAGTCGGGCACGCTCATGTAGCGGCACGCCGAGCTTGTCGAAGGTTTCGAGAAGCTTCGGATCGACCTCGTCCAGCGACTTTGGCTGGTTCTTTTTCGGTTGCGCGAAGTAGCTGATCGCCTGGAAGTCGATCGGCTCGATCTTCAGTCGCGCCCAGTGTGGCGGAATCATGGTCAGCCAATGCCGATACGCAGCGAGCCGCCAATCGGTCATCCACTCCGGCTCTTCCTTCTTGGCCGAGATCAGGCGGACGACATCCTCGCTCAAGCCTGGCGGGATGACTTCGCTTTCAATGTCGGTGATGAAGCCATGCTCGTAGCCACGGCGCAGCACTTCTTCGACGTGGGCGTTGGCACCGGTCGCCGGGGCTTCGAGGATCTCGATCGGGTTCATTGTCATGCTCACGCGCTCACCGAGGGCAGCCGTACCGACGCGGGTTGCGCGATACGCGCGGGCGTCGCCATCTCGGCCAGTGTCATCGCGCGCAAGGCGCTCTCGACGACCTGGTTGATCTTGCGCAGGTTGCTCGAAACCGTGCAGTAATCCTCGCGCCCGCACACCCCCCGGTGAACGCTGCACTCGGTCATGCTGAGCGGGCCCTCGATCGCAGCGATGATCTGCGCGACATTGATCTCTGCCGGACTACGCGCGAGCCGATAGCCGCCAGCGACTCCGCGCGCCGATTGTACGAGCTGCGCATTCGCCAATCGTTTCAACAACTTGGCCACCGTCGGCAGCTCCAGCCGCGAACGCTCGGCGAGCGCCTGCGCACTCGCCTGCACCGCCGGCCCTTGAGCCAGGCAAGCCATCAGCACGATCGCGTAATCAGCCAGTTTGCTCAGTCGGATCAAAGGAGGCGCAACCCATCAATACAGGACTGGAATGGTACCGTATAGGGGTGCGCATTGGTAGGTCATGTTGCCCGCGAAGCGGGCTACTTGACGGCACTTGCGTGGGAAAGCGTCAAGTAGCCAGCTTTCGCTGGCAACATGACCTACGAAGGCAACAAGGCGCACGCAATCACCCCGCCGCACCGCCCGTACTCACCTTCCCCTCCGCCAACGCCCGCGGATCGAGCAGGCGTTCGAGTTCGGCGCGGGGGATGCTGGTCATTTCCGCGACGACGTCGATGATCGGGCGGCCCTCGGCGTAGGCGCGTTTGGCGCAGGCGGCGGCGAGATCGTAGCCGATGACGGAATTGAGCGCGGTGACCAGGATCGGGTTGCGGCTCAGCGCGTCCGCGACACGGTCCTGTCGAACCTTGAGCGACGCAATCGACCTTCCGAGCAGCGGCGCGACCGCCGCCAGCAAGTTGATGCTCTCGATCAGGTTGCGCGCGATCAGCGGCAGCATCACATTGAGCTGGAAATTGCCGGACTGGCCGGCGACGGTGATCGCGACGTCGTTGCCGATGACCTGGGCAGCCACCATGCAGGTGGCTTCGGCAATCACCGGATTGACCTTGCCGGGCATGATCGACGAGCCGGGTTGCAGGGCGGTGAGCTCGATCTCGCCGAGACCCGCGAGCGGGCCTGAGTTCATCCAGCGCAGGTCGTTGGCGATCTTCATGAGCGCGCACGCCAGCGTCCTCAGCTGACCCGAGAGCTCGACACATTCGTCCTTGGCGGCGATGCCTTCAAAGAGATTGTCGGCTTGCACGAAACTGATGTGCAGCTCCCTGGCCAGCTCCGTGCAGACGCCGCGCCCAAAGTTGGCGTGTGCGTTGATGCCAGTGCCGATCGCGGTGCCGCCGATGGGCAGCCGCTGCACGCGTCGCAGGCTGTCGGCGAGGCGCTCACGCGCGCTCTTGAGCTGTGCGGCCCAGGCACCGAACTCCTGGCCGAAAGTCATCGGCATCGCGTCCATCAGATGGGTGCGACCGGTCTTCACGACGTCGGAGAGCTCAGCGGCGCGCGTCCTTATCGTGTCTTCGAGCCGACGCAGCGCCGGCATCAGCTCGGTGTGCACGAGGGTCGCGGCAGCCACCTGGATCGCCGCCGGGATCACGTCGTTGGAGGACTGGCTCGCATTGACGTGATCGTTCGGGTGTACCGCCCGGTTGAGCTGGCGCGACGCCAGCGTCGCGATCACCTCGTTCGCATTCATGTTGCTGGAGGTGCCGGAACCGGTCTGGAAGACGTCGATCGGGAAAGCCTGGTCATGGCTGCCGGAAGCGACCTCCTTGGCGGCCCCACAGATGGCCATGGCGATGATCGGATCGATGACCCCGAGCTCGCCGTTGACCGTGGCTGCCGCCGCCTTGATCGACGCCAGCGCCGAAATGAACTCGGCGGGCATGCGCTGGCCGCTGATCATGAAATTCATCAACGCGCGCTGTGTCTGTGCCCCCCACAGCGCATCCGCGGGAATCTCGACCTCGCCCATGCTGTCTTTTTCGATGCGGCGGGACATGGGCGGGCTCCAGAACAGTCAGTTGAAAGGCTAGCAGTACGCGGGGTCTCGCGGCGCGCGGACGCTTTTCCCGCGGAGTACCAGCGTCCGCGCACAGCGCAGACCCACCAAGGTCAAAAGCGTCCGCCCGCGCTATGCTCACCCCTTTGCACCGGGAGGGTGCAGCGGCCACTGCGCCGCACCTCCGTCGTGCACCAAGCCAAGGCGTCGACACGCGTCCGCCGATCAGCATTTCAACTCAAAGAGTAACCCCATGGTTTTCGAATCGATCAGCTCGCTCGGCCACGAACAAGTCGTGTTCTGCCAGAACAAGGATGTCGGGCTCAAGGCCATCATCGCGGTGCACAACACGGTCATTGGTCCCGCGCTAGGCGGCCTGCGCATGTGGCCGTACAAATCGGAGCAGGAAGCGTTGAACGACGTGCTGCGGCTGTCGCGCGGCATGACCTTCAAGGCGGCGGTCGCGGGCCTGAACCTGGGCGGTGGCAAAGGCGTGATCATCGGCGATCCGTCGAAGGACAAGTCGGAGGGGCTGTTCCGCGCATTCGGGCGTTTCGTCAACTCGCTCGGCGGCCGCTACATCACCGCCGAGGACGTCGGCATCGACGTCAACGACATGGAATACGTGTTCAAGGAAACCGATTACGTCACCGGCGTGCACCAGGTCCACGGTGGTTCGGGCGACCCTTCGCCGTTCACCGCGGCCGGTACCATGCAAGGGCTGATGGCGAGCCTGAACTACCGTTTCGGCAACGAGGACATCGGCAAGTACAGCTATGCCGTGCAGGGCGTCGGCCATGTCGGCTACGAGTTGGTGAAGCTGCTGCGCGCCGAGAAAGCCAAGGTGTTCGTGACCGACATCAACCGCGCGTCGGTGCAGCGCTGCGTCGACGAACTGGGTTGCGAAGCGGTGGCGCTCGATGAGATCTACGACGTCGACGCCGACGTCTACAGCCCGTGCGCGCTCGGCGGAACGGTCAACGAGAAGACCATGCCGCGCTTCAAGTTCAAGATCGTCTGCGGCGCCGCCAACAACCAGCTCGCGACCGACGAATGCGGCGACGAGCTCGAGCGTCGCGGCATCCTCTACGCGCCGGACTATGCGGTCAACGCAGGTGGCCTCATGAACGTCTCGATCGAGCTCGACGGCTACGACCGCGAGCGCGCCATGCGCATGCTGCGCTCGATCTACTACAACGTGAACACCATCTTCAAGATCGCCAAGCGCGACGGCATCGGCACCTGGAAAGCCGCCGACCGCATGGCCGAAGAGCGCATCCACACCATCGGCAAGGTCAAGCTCCCCTGGATGGGCACCGGCCGCCCGATGTTCAAGGGCCGCTCGCGGAACTGAGCATCGCCTTGTTGAAAATGAAAATCCTTTGACGCAAAGAAACGCAAAGGGAGCAAAAGGACGCAAAAAAAGCAGGGTTGGCCTCATGCGATGTCGGCCTTTTTTGCGTCCCTTTGCCCCCTTTGCGTTCATTTGCGTCGAAACAATCCAGCGCGACGGAGCGCAATGCACGGTGTCGCCAGCGCCACGCCGACGAAGCGCTAACATCCAAGAACCCACTGACTCCAAGGCCCGTCATGCGTCCATTTTCCCTCGGTGAAGATCTCGATCTGTTGCGCGAGACGGTGCGGCGGTTTTGTGAGGCGGAGATTGCGCCGCGGGCGGATGAGATCGATCGCAGCAACAGTTTTCCGCGGGATCTGTGGCCGAAGCTCGGGGATCTCGGCCTGCTCGGGATCACCATCGATCCGGAGTACGGCGGCAGTGGCATGGGCTACCTCGCGCACATGGTTGCGATGGAGGAGATCTCGCGTGCCTCAGGCTCAGTCGGGCTGTCATATGGCGCGCATTCGAACCTGTGCGTGCAGAACCTCTACAACAACGGCACCCCGGCGCAGAAGGCGAAGTACCTGCCCAAGCTCTGCAGTGGCGAGCATGTTGGTGCGCTCGCGATGAGCGAGCCCGGCGCGGGCTCGGACGTCGTCGGTTCGATGAGCTGCCGCGCCCAGCGCCAGGGCGACGTCTGGGTCGCCAATGGCTCCAAGATGTGGATCACCAACGGCCCGGATGCGGAAACCCTGGTGGTCTACATGCGCACGGCGCCGAAGGACCGCGGCTCGCGCACGATGACCGCCTTCATCGTCGAAAAAGGCATGCCGGGATTCCGCACCGCGCAGAAGCTCGACAAATTCGGCATGCGCGGATCGAATACCTGCGAGCTGGTCTTCGACGACTGCGAGATTCCCGACGAGAACGTGCTGGGCGAGGTCGACAACGGCGTCAAGGTGCTGATGAGCGGGCTCAACACCGAGCGCCTGGTCCTGTCCGGTGGTCCGCTCGGCCTCATGCAGGCGGCGCTGGAGCTCACCCTCGGGTACGTGCGCGAGCGCAAGCAATTCGACCAGCCGATCGGCACCTTCGGCATCATGCAGGCGAAAATTGCCGACATGTACACCTCGCTGCAATCTGCGCGTGCCTATGCTTACCGCGTGGCCCAGGACTACGAGGCCGGCAACCTGTCACGCATTGATCCAGCCAGCTGCCTGCTGTACGCATCCAAGGTCTCGGTCGAGGTCACGCTCGAAGCCATCCAGGCGCTCGGCGGCAACGGCTATATCAACGACTTCCCGGCAGGCCGCCTGCTGCGCGACGCCAAGCTCTACGAGATCGGTGCCGGCACCCAGGAAATTCGCCGCATGCTGATCGGAAGGGAGCTGTTTGCGGGGAAGTCGTAGAGCAGGTTTCGGTTTTGGTTGTCGGTTTCGGAGGGAAGTAAAGCGCTCGCCAGCGAACCTGTGCGCCGCTCTTGCCGAAACCGAAACCGAAAACCGAAACCCGCATCTCAATTCACAATCGACTCGTTTACTTAACCGTCACCTACGAGTAGCTTCGAGCCCGAGCGGCGCTGGAGGGGAGGCGATGGTAGAGAGCGAACAACTCTTCGATTTTGCGGCGGAACCGGTCGCGATGGAGCCGTGGCATGTGCTGATCGTCGATGACGAGCCGGCCGTGCACGAAGTCACCCGTCTGGTGCTCGGGACCTTCCGCTTCGAAGGCCGTCCTCTGCATTTTCACCACGCGCACTCGGGCGCCGAGGCGCGCAAGCTGCTGCGCGAAACTTCCGATATTGCGGTGCTCCTGCTCGACGTGGTGATGGAAAGCGACCAGGCCGGTCTCGACGTCGTCAAGTTCGTACGCGAGGAATTGCACAACCACTTCGTCCGCATCGTGCTGCGTACCGGGCAACCGGGCCAAGCGCCCGAGCACGAGGTGATCACCAACTACGACATCAACGACTACAAGGACAAGACCGAGCTCACCGCGCAGAAGCTGCGCACGATGATGTACGCGACCTTGCGCGCCTATCGCGACGTGATGCAGATCGAGCGCAATCGGCTCGGCCTCTCGCGGGTGATCTCCGCCTCCGCGCACATCTTCTCGCACCAAAAATCGCATGAGTTCGCCTCGGCCGTGCTCGGCCAGCTCGGCAACGTCGTCGGCTTGGCCAACGGTGCGCTCTACTGCAAGCCGCGCGAAAGCGCATCGCAGGAAGACGAACTGGTCGTCGCCGCCGCCACCGGCAACTTCGCCCGCTACGTCAACACCTTGGTCGATTCAGCCCTGCCCAAGCGCCTGGTCGAATCAGTGCATCAGGCCTTCGACCGCAAGCAGAACCTGTTCGCCGACGACCATTACGTCCTGTACTTCAGCGACAGTCATTCGACCGAGAGCCTGCTCTACGTTGGTGAGACGCCGCGTCTAAAGGAAGTCGATCTGGGTCTGGTCGAGCTTTTCTGCACCAACGTGTCGATCGCCTTCGAGAATTTGCATCTCAACCGCGAGCTCTTTGAAAGCCAGCTCGAGATGGTCTACCTGCTCGCCGGCGCAGCCGAGACGCGCTCGCGCGAGACCGCCAACCACGTGCGCCGGGTCGGGCTCATCGCCGAGCTCCTCGGCCGCCACGCCGGCATGGACGACCAGCATGCGAGCATGCTGCGCTTCGCCGCGCCACTGCACGATATCGGCAAGATCGGCATTCCCGATGCAATCCTCAACAAGCCGGGAGCGCACACCGCGGAAGAGGCGGTGATCATGCGCACGCACGCCGACCTCGGCGCGCAGATGCTCAACACCAGCAAGCGCCCGCTGATGCAGCTCGCCGCCAAGATCGCGCGCGAGCACCACGAAAACTGGGACGGCTCGGGCTATCCGAACGGGCTGCGTGGCGAAGAGATCGGGCTGGCCGGCCGCATTGTCGCGCTCGCCGACGTCTACGACGCGCTCGGCAGCAATCGCTGCTACAAACGCGCGTGGGGCGCAGAGGAAGTCCAGGCCTTCATCAAGGGCCAGTCTGGCCGCAAGTTCGATCCGGGCCTCATCGACGTGCTGTTCAATTGCTGGGACGAGGCCGAGGCGATCCGGAAGCAGTTGCCGGACGATTAGCTTTGGATTGGCCTGAAAAGGCCATCCTGGCCTTTCCAGGCACGCTCAGCAAAAAGTGTCATTTTTGCTTCGCTTCATTTCGATGACTTCGCATCGAAATGGCGGCACATCCTTGTGCCGCAGCACTCTGAGACTCCGCGGCTTCGCTTGACGTACATCATGTTGCGCGCGCGCACGCGCTACTTGACAGCGCGGGCTCGCCAAAAGCCGTCAAGTAGCCTGCTGCGCGGGCAACATGACCTACGACGGCAACCCTCGCCCCGCGGTCACGCCGCCCTTACCACCCTTCTCGGCAACTGAATCTGAAACTCCACGCCTTCTCCCGGTGCGCTGACGCAGTCGAGTGAGCCGTGCAGGAGCTGGGTCACGAGGTTGTAGACCACGTGGAGGCCGAGGCCGGAGCCGCCCTGGCCGCGTTTGGTGGTGAAGAAGGGATCGAATACGCGCTGTCGGGTTTCATCGTTCATGCCGACGCCGTTGTCGCGATAGAGCAGCAGCCACTCCTCGTCATAGCCTTCGCACTGAATGCGGATCTCGCCGCTCTCGATCCCCTCGAAGGCATGGATCAGCGAGTTCATGACCAGGTTGACGACGATCTGCGAAATGGCGCCGGGGAAGGTATGCAGGCGCAGGTCATCCGGGCATTTGAGCTCGACGTGGTGGTGGGTTTTCTTCAACGCGGGCCCGAGCGAGAGCAACACTTCCTCGAGATAGGACTTGAGGTGGACTTCGCGCGCCTGCTCGCTCGACTGGTCGACCGCGACCTGCTTGAAGCTGCGGATCAGCTGCCCGGCACGGCGCAGGTTGGCAAGGATCAGCTGGGCGCTGCTGAGCGCGTCTGTCTGGTAGCTCTCGAGCTCGTTGCGTGAGAGCTTGCCGTCGCTCATGAGTTTCATGAAGCGGCGGGTTTCGTCTTCAAGATGCGAGGCTGCGGTTACGCCGATGCCCAGCGGGGTATTGATCTCGTGGGCGATGCCGGCGACCAGGCCACCGAGCGCGGCCATCTTCTCCGATTCGACCAGTTGTTTCTGCATCTGCTTGAGCTCACCCAACGTGAACTGCAGCTCGCGATTGGACAACCGCAGTGCCCGCGTGCGTTCTTCGACCCGATGCTCCAGCTCGTCGTTGAGCTTGCGCAGTGCCTCGGCCGCCTGGGCACTCGCAGTGACGTCGCGGCTGGTGCCGACCATGCGCAGCGCGCGTCCCTTCTGGTCTCGCTCGACCGCAAAACCGCGCGACAGCACCCAGGTCCAACCACCGTCGATGTTGCGCATGCGACAGGTACATTCATAGAACTCGGATTCACCGTTGACGTGGCGGCCGATCGCCGCGTGCACATCGGCTTGCTCATCCGGGTGAACGTCACCCAGGAAATCTTCCCGCTTCTGAAAATTGATGCTCGGTGAAGCGCTCAGGATCGGCAGCATGTTCTCGCGCTCCATGCGCCCGCTGCGCAGGTCGAGGTCCCAGAGCTCGTCGCGGCTGCCCCACAGCGCCAGCTTGAGCCGTTCCTCGCTGCGGCGTACCGATTGGCTGGTCAAGAAATCCCGGTCCCAGCGGCGGCGCGCACGCGAAAAACCGACGCCGATCAAGGCCAGGACGAGCACCAGGTAGAAGCCCTTCGCGGTCGGCGTCAGCCAGGGTGAAGGCAGGATGTTCAGCGCCAGCGTGGACTCCTCGCCATAGTCACCGCCTTCGCCATCGCGGGCGCGCACGCGCAACTGATATTCGCCAGCGGGCAGGTTGGTGTAGGCGGCGGTGCGTGGCAGGTTCGGGCCTTCGATCCAATCCTTGTCGTAGCCGTCGAGACGATGGCTGTAGCGCACGCCGTCGGGATTGGCGAAATCCAAAGCCGAGAAGCCGACGCTGACGCTGCTCACCTCGTGCCCGAGCTCGATGCCGTCGAGCGCATGAATGGCGCGCTCGATGGGCGAATCGGGATCGTTACGGCGCAATGCCACCGGCCGGTTGTCGAGCAGCAGCTCGGTGAATTCGACGCGTGGAGGGCGGCCGTGCCGCGGCAGGCGCTCCGGGTGGAAAGCGAGCACGCCGCGCAGGCCGCCGAAGTAGACATCGCCCTCCGCCCCGCGCACGACGCTGTTGATGAAATAGCCTGACCGGTCCATGCCGTCGCTGGCACTGAAGCTCTGCACCTCGTTGGTTTTCGGGTCATATGCATTGACCCCAACAGTGGTGCCGATCCAGACCCGTCCACGGCGATCTTCGACGACCGTGCCGATCGCTTCAGCACCGAGGCCTTCGGGCTTGCCGATGGCGCGGAAGCGCAGACTGCCGTCGGGCTGTCGCAGTACGCGGTTGACGCCACCACCTTGGGTGCCGAGCCAGAGGCTGCCGTCGGCGCCCTCGACGATCATCGATACCGAATTGTGGCTGATCGAATTGAGATTGCCGGTCTCCTGACGGTAATGCTCGAAAACGCCGGTCGCCGGATCGAGCTTTGCGAGGCCCGCACCGAACGTTCCGATCCAGTGTTGACCGTCCCGCGTCTGCGCAATCGCAAACACCGAGTTTGCGCCCAGGCTTTTCGGGTTGGCCGGATCGTTGCGAAAGCGTTCGAAGCCCTGGCCTTCGCCGCGCCAGCGCGCGAGCCCGCCGGTCTCGGTGCCGACCCACAGCTGGTCGCTGCGATCGACAAACAGAATCTGGGTGCTGTTATCGGGCAGGCTCGTGGGATCGCCTTCAATCACCCGGAACTGGTCGAAACCGCTGCCGTCCTCGCGCATGCGGGAAATTCCAGCCCCCTGCGTACCCACCCACAGCCGGCCGTCCCCGGTACGCGCGATGCTCTGCACAACGTTGCTTCCGAGCGAGCTTGGATCCGCTGGATCGTTGGTCCAGCGCTGCAGGACTCCGCGGTGGATGTCGTAATGCACCAGGCTGCCGCCTTCGAGCACGCCCATCCACAGCGTGCCGTCCTTGTCCATCGCAAGCGCACGCACCGGGCTTGCCGGCAGGCTGGTGCGATCACGGCCATGGGCGCGGATCAGGCGCACGACCTGGGTGGCCGGATTATGGATCGAGAAGCCGCCGGTCCAGGTGCCGATCCAGATCAGCCCGTCGCGGTCCTCATAGAGCGAGGCAATGCGATTGCCGGCCGGGCTGCCAGGGTCATTGGCGTCATAGCGCCAGGTCAGGAAGCGGTCGCCTTCGGCCTCGAAGATCGCCAGTCCGTTCATGGTGCCGACCCATAACTGACCTGCACGGGTAACCAGCAGCGTGCGGACCTGGTCGTCCGGCAGGCTGCCCTCGACCGCAGCGTCGGCACCATAGCGCGCGATCGGCACACCCTCTGCGCTGACCCGCATCAGCCCCTCGCGTGTACTCCCGATCCAGATCTCGCCAGCCGGCGTCAGTGCCAGTGCCTGGATGTCCGCAAACACACCCTGCGCCGGACCCCAGTGACGCCAGGTTGAATCGGTCGGCGAAAAGTGCCACAAGCCGCCGCTGCCGCCGAGCCAGAGGCTGCCGTCCGCGCCTTTGGCCAGGTCACGCACGACGCCGAGCTCGCCGGTCGTGGGTGGCACAAGATCAATGAAGCTACGCGCGCCAACCGGCATCCGTTGCACGCGCCCGGAATTGGTGCTGACCCACAGATTGCCCGCGTCATCGCTGAGAAGAGCCAGGACGCCGTCAGCCGCCAGCGTCCCGGCAACGCCTGGCTGATGCCGGAATTTGACGATCACATTGGTTGCCGGATCCAGCAGATTGATGCCGCCGGCACTGGTACCGACCCAGATCGAGCCATTGTCCGCGCGCTCGAGCGCGGAGACGTGACTGTCGCTGAGCGCCAGCGGGTCGCGGCGATCGCGAAAGTAAGTCTGGAAGTTGTAGCCGTCGAAACGGTTGAGCCCGTCCTGGGTGCCGATCCAGATGAAACCCTGCTGATCCTGCAGGATCGCGCGAGCGGTGATCTGCGAGAGCCCGCTGGCAATGCCGAAATTGCGAAAGCGCACCGAATCGACGGTTGCCACCGGGGCTGCATCAAGCCCCGAAACCAGCATCCCCAGCGTGATCACCAGCCACCCGAAGATGCGCCTCACGCGGCGGCTCCACTTTGCGCGTGAACGCCGGCCCGCGGCGCCACACGCGGGATCGACAGCCGAAAATGGGTACCCTGTCCGGGAATGCTGTCGCAGCTGATGTTGCCGCCGAGCAACTGCGTGGTGAGGTTGTAGACGATGTGCAGGCCGAGGCCGCTGCCGCCACTGCCGCGCCGCGTGGTGAAGTAGGGTTCGAAGATGCGTTCGCAGGTTTCGGCATCCATGCCGACGCCGTCGTCGCGATAATCGATCGTCACCGTCTCGCCCTCGCTTGCGGCCTGGATTTCGATGCTGCCACCGTCGGTTCCATCGAAGGCATGCACGAGAGAATTGATCACCAGGTTGACGATGATCTGATACAGGGCGCCCGGATAGGTGTCCAGGATGAGTTGGTCGGCGCAGTCGATCTTTACGCGGCCGCGGCTCTTCTTCATACGCGGGTAAAGCGACAGCAGGATTTCATTCAAGTATTCGCGCAATGCGAACTGCCGCCGTTGCTCGCTCGACTGATCGACCGCTACCTGCTTGAAGCTGCGCACCAGATGACTCGCGCGCTCGAGGTTGCGCAGGATCAGATCGCTCGAGAGCCGTGCCTGCTCCAGATAGCGGTCGAGATCGCCGCGCGTCATTTGCCGCTCGCTCAGGGTGCGCAGCAGCGTCTCGGTTTCGGCCTGCAGATGCGAGGCGGCGGTCACGCCCACGCCGAGTGGCGTGTTGATCTCGTGGGCGACTCCGGCGACCAGGCTGCCGAGCGCCGCGAGCTTTTCCGATTCGACCAGTTGCCGCTGGGCGCTCTTGAGCTCGTCGAGCGTGGCGGTGAGCTCGCGATTCGCCTGGGCCAGCGCGTGCGTGCGCCGTTCCACGCGCAGCTCGAGCTCCTCGTTGAGGCGTCGCAACTCTTCTTCGGCAGCCTTCAACCGCGAGATGTCGCGGTTGGTGCCAACCATGCGCAAGGCCTTGCCTTGCGCGTCGCGTCCGACCACCCTGCCCTTGCCCAGGACCCACAGCCAGCCCCCCGAGTTCGTGCGCATGCGGTAGCTGCATTCGAAGTGATCGATATCACCCTTGAGGTGACCGACCAGCGCGTCCTTCAGCGCGACGCGGTCATCCTCGTGGACGATTTCGAGATAAGCGAGCAGGCGCCGGAACTCGACGGCGGTCGACGCTGAGGTTTCCGGCAGGGCGTTTTCGCGCTTGATGTCGCCAGTGGCGAGGTCGATGTCCCAGAGCTCGTCGCCGCTGCCCCACAGCGAGAGCTTGAGGCGCTCCTCGGACACGCGCAATGCCTCTTCGCTGGCGCGCAGCTCGGTGATGTCGAAAGTGGTGCCGACCATGCGCAGCGCCTGTCCGCGCGCGTCACGCGCGAACACCCGCCCACGCGAAAGCAGCCAGCGCCAGTTGCCCTCCACATCGGGGGAGCGATAGCTGCATTCGAACAGCTCGCTCTGCCCGCGGATGCAGGCGCCAAGCAGTGTCCGAAATCGCGGCAGGTCATCGGGATGCACGTACGGTGTGTACGCTTCCAGCGTGTCGGCCTTGGCCGAGCGCGTCACCTCCATGTGCTCCAGCCGATTGCGCCGCAACAGCTCGCCGGTGCGGATATCCGCGTCCCAGAGCTCGCCGCGGCTGCCCCACAGGGAATGCTTGAGCAGCGCCTCGCTCTGCACCAGCGCATCGCGCGAACGCTCGTTCTCGCGCTGCCATAAACGCCAGCGCCAGCCGAGCACCCCGAGGGTACCCAAAATGGTCAGCGCAAACAGCCCACGCACCCACAGCCGCTGGTCGATCGGTGCCGATGTTGCCTCGCTGCGCGTCGACGGCGGCGCCTGCGCAGAAGCTGGAGCAAGAGCGCAGACGCCCATCAGCAACAACCCGATCACCAATCCGCGCGCGCCACCCCACCTCGGAACACCCGCCCGATGGCGAAACCCAGCCGGCACCCCCATGCCTTCCTCCATGGGCGTCAGCGTACTCCGTTCACACGGCTCAGCGCACCTGTTCGCGATGGAATCGACCCACGCCTGCGCGACTGCACGGTGCAGTCGGTTGCCGACTGCGATCTAGACGTTCGTGCGATCAGCCCTCCCCACCTGCGATCAAGAGGTCCAGGCGAGGTGCGCAGGCTCGGCACGGCGCTGCCATAATCGGCGGCCTCCTTCTCCTGCGAGCAAAGCCCATGGGCAGCAATGCGGATTCGATCGTGATCGTCGGCGCGAAGCGCACGGCGATTGGTTCTTTCAACGGTGTGTTCGCAGGCGTGCCGTCGCCGACGCTGGGTGCGACTGCGATTCGCGCGGCGCTGGAAGCGGGTGGGGTGGCGGCCGGGGACGTCTCGGAAGTGATCATGGGTTGCGTACTGCCGGCGGGTGTCGGCCAGGCACCGGCGCGGCAGGCTGCGCTGCAGGCGGGCATTCCGGTCGGCACCGGCTGCACCACGATCAACAAGGTCTGCGGCTCGGGGATGAAGGCCGTGATGCTGGCGCACGACATCCTCAAGGCGGGCGAAGCGACTGTCGTCGTCGCCGGTGGCATGGAGTCGATGACCAATGCGCCGTACCTGCTGCAGAAGGCGCGTTTCGGCTACCGCTTCGGCCACTCCGAAGTGCTCGATCACATGGCACTGGACGGCTTGCAGAACGCAGCAGATCGCAAGGCGATGGGCGAGTTTGCCGAGCTGTGCGCGTCCAAGTACACGTTCACCCGCGAAGAGCAGGATGCGTTCTCGACTGAATCGGTGCGTCGCGCGCTGGCGGCGCAAGGCAATGGTGCCTTCGCCGACGAAATCGCACCCGTCACGGTTGCCGGCCGCAAGGGCGACGTCGTGATCACCGCGGACGAAGAGCCGCCGGCCTGCGACATCGGCAAGATCGGCAGCCTGCGCCCGGCCTTCAAGAAGGACGGCACGGTCACTGCTGCCAGTTCGTCGAAGATCAGCGACGGCGCCGCCGCGCTGGTGGTCACGACCGCGCAGAATGCCGCTGCCCGGGGCCTCACCGCGCTCGCGACCGTGGTCGCCCACGCCACCCATTCGCAGGAACCGGAGTGGTTCACCACCGCGCCGGTGCAAGCCATCGTCAAGGTCATCGCCAAGGCCGGCTGGAAGCAGGAAGACGTCGACCTGTTCGAGATCAATGAGGCCTTTGCCGTGGTCGCGATGGCGCCCATCCGTGAGCTCGGAATCGATGCGGCGAAGGTCAACGTCAACGGCGGCGCCTGTGCGCTTGGCCACCCCATCGGCTCGAGTGGCGCGCGCCTCATCGTGACCCTGATCCACGCGCTCAAGCGCAACGGTGGCAAGCGCGGCGTCGCGGCGCTGTGCATCGGTGGCGGCGAAGCGACCGCGATCGCGATCGAAGTGGCGTAGGCGAAGTTCACGTGGGTCCGGACCATGTCCGGACGCTTTTGGCCCCAGGTGAAAATCAAACGCGTCCGGACAAGGTCCGGACCCACACAAGACGTCACTTTCAGCACTTGCCAGCAAGTTAGACCACTCAGTGTGAAGACGGCTACACTAGAGGTAACCGAATACTCGGTTATCCGTGCTTCGTGCCGGATCGTCTTGCCATCTTTATCGAGGAATCCACCATGAATTTCATCAAGCTCGCGGCGCTGACCGCGGCACTCTCCTTGGCCGCCTGCAGCGATCAGAAGAGCGCGACCAGCACGCCGACCCCGGCTGCTGCTCCTGCTGCCACCACCGCGCCGGCGACCACGGACGCCGCCGCCTCCACGCAGGCCGCTGCCGACGCCGCCGCAACTGCCGCGTCTGCTGCTGACACCGCCGCTGCTGCCGCAACCGATGCCGCTGCCGCTGCTGGTGATGCCGCCGCTGCCGCCGGTGACGCCGCCGCTGCCGTGACCACTGACGCCGCTGCCGCCGCGACCACGGTTGCGACCGATGCCGCTGATGCCGCGACTGCCGCCGCCGCCGACGCCGCCCAGGCGACTGCCGATGCCGCACAGGCCGTTGCGGACGAGAAGAAAGAAGAAGCCAAGCCGCAGTAAGGCTTTACTTCTCGCGGGCTAGCCCGTGGGTGAAAATATGCCCGGCCTCGTGCCGGGCATTTTCGTTTGGGGGGCGCTGCACTGATTTGGAGTGCGGCGCTCTGCGCCGCTTTGGATGCTTCTGCCTCTTTCCGCGAAGAGCATCCAAAGCGGCGCGGAGCGCCGCACTCCAAACACGAGCGCCGCAGGACGCGCCCCCTCGCCAGGCCCTCACAAATCGCGGTGCTATCCTGCTGATTCATCCTTGCAGGAGACGCGCGTGAACGCCATTCCACTGCTGCTGATCCCCGTCATCATTGCGCACCTGCTCGTGCTGGTCGGCGGTGGCCTGGATACAGCCTGGATGACCTTCACCCTGCCCTCCGACGCCCCCTTCTCGCTCACCGCGGGCACCGTGACTTTGTTCGTCGGCTTGCTCACGCTGTTCGCCGAAGTCTTCAAAGCAACGCGCTCGACGCGCGCATCGATGCTCGACCAGAGCCTTTCGCTGACCTTGTTCGTGATCCTGCTGATCGAGTTCCTGCTCTGGGGCGCGGCCGCGAACAGCGTGTTTTTCCTGCTCTTGGCGATGACCCTGGTCGACGTAATCGCCGGATTTGCAGTCGGACTTGCGGTAGCCCGGCGCGATATAGGCATCATGCGAGAGTAAACGCGTGAGGAAGCTCCATGCCCGTCATTGAATCCCGGATCGACACCCGGTCGGAAGACTTTGCCGCGAACGCTGCGCAACTGCGCGGACTGGTTGACCAGCTCCAGCGCGAGTTGCACCAGGCTGCGCTCGGCGGCGGCGAGAAGGCGCGCCAGAAGCACACCGAGCGCGGGAAGTTGCTGCCGCGAGAGCGCATCCGCGCGCTGCTCGATTCCGGCTCGCCGTTCCTCGAGTTCTCGCCGCTGGCGGCGCATGGGATGTACGACGGTGCAGCCCCCAGCGCGGGCGTGATCGCGGGCATCGGCCGGGTGGCCGGCAATGAAGTCGTCGTCGTGGCCAACGATGCCACGGTCAAGGGCGGCACCTATTTCCCGATGACCGTCAAAAAGCACCTGCGCGCGCAGGAGATCGCACTCGAGAATCGCTTGCCCTGTGTGTATCTGGTTGATTCTGGAGGCGCTTTCCTGCCGCTGCAGGACGAGGTCTTTCCCGACCGCGAACACTTTGGCCGCATCTTCTACAACCAGGCGCGACTGTCGTCGCAGAACATTCCGCAGATTGCCGTGGTCATGGGCTCCTGCACGGCTGGCGGCGCGTACGTCCCGGCGATGTCGGACGAAACGGTGATCGTGCGCGAACAGGGGACGATCTTTCTCGGCGGTCCGCCGCTGGTCAAGGCCGCCACTGGTGAAGTGGTCGACGCGGAATCATTGGGCGGCGCGGAAGTGCACACGTCGGTCTCCGGGGTGGCTGATCATTTCGCCGAGAACGACGCGCACGCACTTGGCATCGCCCGCGACATCCTCGGACACCTGAATCGGCAGAAAACGCTGCCGGTGGCCGTGCGCGAACCGCGTGAGCCGCTCTACGCCGCCAGCGAGATCTACGGCATCGTGCCGCGCGAACCGCGCTTTCCATTCGACATCCGCGAGGTGATTGCGCGCATCGTCGACGGCAGCGAATTCCAGGAATTCAAGGCGCGCTACGGCAAGACGCTGATCACCGGATTCGCGCACATCCACGGCTATCCGGTCGGCATCGTTGCCAACAACGGCATCTTGTTCGCCGAGAGTGCCCTCAAGGGCGCGCACTTCATCGAACTGTGCAACCAGCGCAACATTCCACTGGTGTTCCTGCAGAACATCACCGGCTTCATGGTCGGCCGCAAGTATGAAAACGCCGGCATCGCCAAGGACGGTGCCAAGATGGTGACCGCGGTCGCCTGCTCGCATGTTCCCAAGTTCACCGTGATCATCGGCGGCAGCTTCGGGGCGGGCAATTACGCCATGTGCGGCCGCGCCTACCAGCCCCGTTTCCTCTGGATGTGGCCGAATGCGCGCATCAGCGTGATGGGCGGCGAACAGGCCGCGAGCGTGCTGGCGACAGTCCGCCGCGATAGCCTGGAAGCCTCCGGCAAGCAATGGTCGCAGGCCGAAGAAGACGGGTTCAAGTCGCCGATCCGTGACCAATACGAGCGCCAGGGCAATCCCTACTACGCGAGCGCGCGCCTGTGGGACGACGGCATCATCGATCCCGCCGATACCCGCCGCGTCCTCGGCCTGGGCTTGAGCGCCTGCTTCAATGCCCCGATCACGCCGCAGCGGTTCGGCGTATTCCGCATGTAGGCTGGTGGAGGGCGCCACTCCTGCGGCGCCGCCGTTTTTTACCAGAACACCAGCGGCGGCGCAGGAGCGCCGCCCTCCAGAAGCAACAAAGGAAACAAGCATGTCCTGGCCCTGGAGCACGATTGGTCTGCCCGATGACGCGACGCCGAGCGAGATCCGCGCGGCGCATGCGACCTGGCGGGCGCGCACGGATGCGGCTATGGACGGCGAGCACCGGGCGCTGATCGACCGCGCCTTTGATGCCGCGCTGGCGATTGCCGAAGAGCGCGATCCGTCCTACCTGGAACCTGGCTCGGACTACCCGAACCCCTGGCGCGATGCCGATGCACCGGCCGGTCGCGCGCCTGCGCCGCAGCTCGAGCATCCGCCAGTGCCGTCCGCGGATGTGCTCGCGACCTCCTTGCTCGGGCTGGTGCGCACCGCCCCGGATTTCGACGCGCTCGCGGTCGCGATGACCCCATTGCGTGCCTGGCGCGACGCCCAGGCGCGCACTGGCGCTGACAAATACCTGCGCGAGTGGCTGGTCGATGGTGGCCAACTGCAGCCCGCGCAGGTCGTGCGCCTGGCACGGCTGTTCGACTGGAACCCGCAGACTGCCGCGGTGCAGGAGCGCGAGCGCGACGCCGAATGGCGCCACATCGTCTCCAGCGCCTACGCGATCGTCGCGCCGCCCGATCCCGCCTACACCAACGCCATGGGCAAGAGCTTCCTGGTCGTCGGCGCCGTCGCCGCAATCGGCCTCGCGCTGTTCATGCTCCCGCGCATCTTGGCGGGTGGCGGGAAGCTGCTGCTGCCGATCCTTCTTGCCGCAGGGTGTGCGTATTTTTTTATTCGGTGGCGCAAGTAAAGGGGCGCTTGGGTCGACTTGGGTGGGAATCCAAACCTGAGGTAGCGCGGTTCTGTGCGCGCGCATTGTCTCGACGTGCGGAGAGTTTTTCGCGCCAGCGGCCGCGTCTCGCTACGTAGCGAAAGCCGGGCGCCTTGCGCTCGTCACCGCCTTGGCGAAACTCGTGATCGAGCGGGCGCATAGGACCCGGCCTACCTCAGGCTGCCGGTCCCACGCTCCCACCCCTCAGATCCCCACCCTTCCAATCAAAATGTCCTTAAACATCACCCAGTCGCCCGCGAGGCTCCAGGCGGGGTATTTGAAGGTGGCGGGTTTGTTCTTCTCGAACACGAAGTGGCCGACCCAGGCGAAGCCGTAACCAATCAGCGGGATGGCGAGCAGCGCCCACGGATTGCGGGCGAGGATCGCGTAGGCGATCACCCCCAGCACCAGCCAGCTGCCGATGAAATGCAGGCGCCGGCAATTGCGGTCGCTGTGTTCGGCCAGGTAGTAGGGATAGAACTCAGCGAAGCTGGTGAAGCCCTCGGGTTTGACTTGGGTGTTCATCGGCTTGGCCGGTGGTTGCTTGATTGGCAGTTTAGCAGCGCCGAGCAAAAGCGTCCGCGCACAGCGCCGACCCACCACAAGCAGCATACCGCGTGTGGTGGGTCTGCGCGGTGCGCGGACGCCTTTTATAGCAGTTGGCTGCGGTAGTTAGAC
>JANPJV010000305.1:0-7799 GCA_031425695.1 Rhodanobacteraceae bacterium
GTCTCCGTGCGCTCGCGGGGGGGCTCCCCCCCCCCCGCCCCCCACCAGTAACCCCCCCCCGGGCCCAACCCGAGTTCGTAGTTGCTTTTCCGCGGGGCCCCACCCCCCACCACAAGGGCGCACCGACCCACCAAAGGCAGCGCGGCTTTACCCTCATCGAGCTGCTGGTGGCAATGTCGCTGGTCGCGCTGCTCATGACCTTGGTCTATGAGGGCTTGCGCACCGGGCAGCGGGCTGCGGAAACCGGACAGGCGTTCATCGACCGCACCAATCGCCTGCGCATCACCCACGAGTTCCTGCGTCACCAGATCACCCGGCTCATGCCGCTGCCGTACCGGCAGGACACGACCAACGGCAAGCTCTACATGTTCGAGGGGGAGGGCGCGAAGATCCGCTTCGTCGCCCCAATGCCCGGCTATCTCGGTTTCGGCGGCACCTACGTGCAGGAGTTCGAGCTGATCAGCGACGGCCGCCACCGCTCGCTGGTGTTCCGCCACTGGCTGCACAATGGCTTCGACGAAAAGAAGATCGACAAGAGTGTCAAGCCCATCCTGCTTCTCGGCGGTATCCGCGACGGCGCATTCAAGTTCCGCGGCTTGAACCCCGAAGGCAAGGTCGGCGATTGGACCGGCAGCTGGGAAGACCCGCAGGTCACCCCGCTGGTCGTCAGACTGGAGCTCGAAATGTCCCCCGAATCCCGCCTCGAATGGCCCCTGCTCGAAGTCGTCATGATGGTCGACGGCGGCGCCACCCGCGGCTTCAATGCGGGGTTCTTCCCTTCTGGTTGAGGGTGCGCTTCGCCTGATGAGTCTTATTTTTGACGCAAATGAACGCAAAGGGAGCAAAGGGACGCTAAAAGACCCTCAGCCGAAGAAACAGACGGACGCGTCTCTGGATCCAACGACTGCGTCTTACTTCGAATCCAAGTTTTTTTGCGTCCCTTTGCCCCCGTTTGCGTTCATTTGCGTCAAAAACCTGAACAACACACGAAGCCAACAACCAAATGCAGCGAATCACCTCCAAGACCAAGCAACGCGGGATCGCCCTCGTCCTGGTGCTGTGGGTGTGCGTGCTGATTACGGTGTTGCTGGCGAGTTTTTCGCTGAGTGCGCGGATCGAGGCGCTGCAGGGGCGGAATCTCTTGGATTCGACGCGGGCGCGGTACATGGCGGAGTCGGGCTTGCACCGGGCCGCGTATGAGTTACGCGGAACCAATCCGGAGACACGCTGGGTGGCTGACGGCCGCGCCTATGAATTCGAGCTCGAAGGCAGCAAGATCAAGGTTGAGCTCTTCGACGAGACCGGCAAGATCGATCTCAATGTGGCAGATCTCACCACCTTGAGCGCGCTCTTCGGCTCGGGCGGGCTCGAGCTTAAGGAGGCGGACGCGCTGGCGGCGGCAGTCATGGACTGGCGCGATCCGGACGAGCTGGTCACCGTAAATGGCGCCGAGGTCGGCGAGTACGAGTCGGCCGAGCGACCGTACAAGCCGCGCAATGCGCCGTTCGAAACGGTGTCGGAGCTGCAGCAGGTCCTCGGCATGAGCTTTGAGCTCTACCGGGAACTCGAGCCGCTGCTCACCATCTATTCAGGGCGTGCGCAGCCGAATCCAGCGTTCGCATCTCCCCGCGTACTGGCCCTGATTCCCGGCATGACCCCTGACCTGATCGCTCTTTTCGTGGCGCAGCGCGAGCAGCCGGCGCCGATTCCCGGGCAGCCGCCCCCGGCGCTGGCAATGCCCGACGGCACGCCCGTGGTGGCGCAGGGGGGAGGGCTTACGTACACTATTCGGTCCACCGCCACGCTCAGCGGCGGAGCGACGGCCAGTCTGGAGGCGACCGTGCGTCTCGGCGCCAGCATGGTCGCGCGGCGTCCATTTCGCATCGTACGCTGGCGTGATGCCGAATCAGGATGACTTCAATGTTCGCCAAGGCCATCCTGGCCATGGCGAGCACGCTCTACAACAAGTTCGTTTTTGTTTCGTTTCATTTTCAATGGCTTGCGTCTTTGAAAATGGTGGCACATCCATCTGCCATGGCACCCTGAATTGGTTGCATCCGTCATGCCACAGCAACCCCTGATCGAGAGATTCCGCACAACCTCATGCTAGAGCTGATCCAGCAGCCATGGCGGCGCCTGAAGCAACGCTACGAAAAGAGCGGGGTCGCAGCCTTTCTTACGTGGTGGCGCAGCGAGCTCTTGGGCGCGCTGCCGCCGGCCTGGCGCGAATGGGTCTCGGCGCAACCGCCCTTGCTCACGCTCGAGCCGATCGCCGCCGGCTGGCGCCTGCGTCGCTGGCGCGCCGGGACGATCGATGCCGAGGTTGCCGCCACCTCCGAACGCGAGGCGCTGGCCCAGGCGGTCCAGGGCATGCAGCCGGAATCCGACGAGGCCCAGCGGCAGATCCTGTTGCTGCCGACCGAGCGCACGCTGCGTCGCCGCCTGACCCTGCCACTGGCAGCCGAGGAGCATCTCGCGCAGGTGCTCGGTTTCGAGATCGACCGGCAGACGCCGTTCCGGGCCGACCAGATCTATTTCGACCACCGCATCGTGAAACGCGACCCGGTGGCGCGCAACATGGTCGTCGAGATGCTGGCAGTTCCGCGCACGGTGCTGGATGAAGCACTGCAGGCGCTCGGGCCGCTGCCCCTCGATTCGGCTGACGTCGCGGTCGCCGACGTGCCCGCCGGCTTCAATTTGCTGCCTGCGGATCGGCGCGCCCGGCGCGTCGACAAACGCATGCGCATCAATTTCATCCTGGGGGTATGCGCGGTCGCGCTGCTCGCGCTGGTGATGTGGCAGTCGCTCGACCTGCGTGAGAAGGCCATCGAGGATCTCAGCGAGGAAGTGGCTGCGGCGCGCACGCTCGCCACCCAGAGCGCCGAGCTCAAACGCCAGCTGCGTGATGCCATCGAGGGCGCCAACTTCCTCGCCAAGAAGAAGTCAGAGCAGGCGGTCAACGTCGAGGTCCTTTCGGAGGTCACGAAACTGGTGCCTGACGACACCTGGCTCGAGCGCCTGTCACTGGTCGGTACCCAGGTGCAGTTGCAAGGGCAGTCATCGCGCGCTGACAAGCTGATCGGCATCCTGACCAAATCGCGGTGCCTGCACAATCCGCAGTTCCAGGGAATCATCCAGCCCGACGGTGCCACCGGCAAGGAACGTTTCAACCTCGCCGCCGATCTCAAACCTGGAGTGTGTCATGGCTCTGACCCTGCTGCCGCCGCCCGGTAAGGGCCGGCCGGTCGCACTCGGACTGGCGCTGTTCGTGCTGGTGCTGGTGTATTTCGTCGCCTTCCATGGCTTCATCACCCAGCACCTGGCATACGCCGACGGGATCGCCGATCTCAAGGAAGCCGAGGTGGGCTTCAGGCAGATTGCTGCGCAGCGTCCGCAGATCGAACAACGTCTCGCCGAAGTGGGACAGTTCCAGGCCGGCGCCAACTACTTCCTGCCCGAAGACAGCTTCGACCTGGCCGCCGCAAACTTGAATTCGCAGCTCAAGCAGATCATTGCCGACAAGGCGCGCAATGCGCAGCGCTGCCAGCTGATCAGCAGCCAGAACGAGCGCCCCACGGCGCCCGAGCCCTACCAGCGCGTCGTCGTGAAGGTGCGCATGCGCTGTGATCTCGACGACCTGACCGAAATCCTGCATGCACTCGAGGATGCGACGCCGTTCCTGTTCGTCATCGAGCTCAACCTCTATCAGCAGCTGATGTTCCAGGGCGGCATGCCACAACCCAATATTGGCGACATGGACGCGCGCTTCGACCTGTTCGGCTATATCCGCAAGCCCGGAGGTCAGCCATGAAGCGCGATGCCGGTCGCCTGGCGACCATCGTCCTCGGTGTGCTGTGTGCGCTGCTGGCAGTGTTCGCGACCTTGCAGACGTTCGGGATCGGCTCCGGCTACAGCCTGGGCCAGGATTCGCCGGCGCCGCTCGAGCCCGATCTCACCCAGCCGATGCAGCAGCTCGAGTTCCGGCTGCCGGACGTCGCCCAGTACGTCGAGATCTGGCAGCGCCCGCTGTTCACCGTCGATCGCAAGCCGCGTCCGATCGATCCCAACGAAGGTACGGCAGTCGCCACCGAAGGCCCGCCGCCGGTGCCGCTCAACGCCACCTTGCTCGGCGTGCTGCTGGATCCGGAGCACCGCGTCGCGATCCTGCGCGACAATGCTTCGAGCGCGGTGATCCGCGTGCGCCAGGGGATGCCGTTGCCCGGCGACCTGGCTGGCTGGACGCTGCAGGAACTCGAGGCGCGAAAAGCGATCTTTGATGGCGGGGCACAGCAAGGCACCGCCGAGCTCAAGCTCGACATGGCGAAGACGCCCACCGGGGCACCGATGCCACCGCCAGTGATGGCACCGCCGGTCGCCAACGTCCCCGGTCAGCAGCCCGGGCAGCCGCCCGGCCAGCCGCAGCCGCCCGGCGCAGTGCCGCAACAGCTGCCCGCTGATGAAGCGGCCAGGCAAGCCGAAGTACAACGCATCATCGAGCAGCGGCGCGCACAGATGCGCGCCGAAGCCGAGAAGATGATCCAGCAGCCGCAGGGTAAGCAGTAATGGAACCTCTGAATATGTCAGAGCTTCCGTGGGGCACCGGGACGTTCCACGCATTTTCGATGACGAAGTCATTGAAAATGAAGCGAAACACAGACCACGCCGATCGCGGCGCTTCATTGAAAATGAAGTGAAGCGTGAACATCAGGATCGTATGTGGAGCGTGTCGGAACAAGGCCAGGACGGCCTTGTTTCCGACCATCCAATCAAGGAGATACGGGTGAAGAAAGGACTCCATCGAATCGCGTTGCTGCTCGCAGGCCTGTGCCTGGCGGCGTGCGCGCAATCGCCCTTCCAGCGCGACCGCGAGCCCGACCCAGCGCCTGCCGATGCTCGCCTGCGCGCCGAGGTTGCCGAGATCGCCCTGGCGGCCGACTTGGAGCCGGAGTCGGAAGACATGCGCAAGCCCGCGCCCGACATCAAGCCCGTGCCACGCGCACAGGTGACGCCTGCGGATGCAGCCGATCCCAACATCGTCCCGGGCACTGGACGGCTGATCAACCTGGATGCCGCCCGCAAGGTGCCGCGACGCGTGCCTGAGCAGGGCAAGGCCAGCCTCAATTTCGCCGACATGCCGATCGCCGACGTGGTCAAGATGATTCTCGGCGACCTGCTCAACGAGAATTATGTGATCTCGGCCGGCGTCAGTGGCACGGTCACCTTCTCTACCGCGCGTCCAGTAACGCCGGAGCAGGCCTTCTCGGTGCTGGAGATGCTGCTCAGCTGGAACAACCTGGCGCTGGTCTACGTCGACGGCCAGTACTCGGTGGTGCCAGCGGCCAATGCGGTGCGCGGCAACCTGACCCCGCGCGTCGGTCCGGCGTCGTTGGCACGTGGCTACGAGGTGCGCGCAGTGCCACTCGAGTACATCGCCGCGACCGAGATGGAGAAGCTGCTGCAGCCATATGCGAAGGAAGGATCGATCCTCAAGGCGGACAATTCGCGCAGCCTGATCGTGCTCGCCGGCAGCAAGCGTGAGCTCGAGAACTACATGCAGACCATCGAAGTCTTCGATGTCGACTGGATCAAGGGCATGTCGATCGGCCTGGTCACGCTCGACCAGGTCGAGGCCAAGACCCTGGCGCCCGAGCTCGACCAGATCTTCGGCGAGCAGTCCGGTTCGCCGCTCGCCGGCATGTTCCGTTTCGTGCCGATCGAGCGTCTCAATGCGGTGCTGGTGATTACCCCGCAGCGTCGCTACCTGGAAGAAGCCGAGCGCTGGATCGCGCGCCTCGACCAGGGTGGCAACACGCCGGGCGTGCGCCTCTATGTCTACGACGTCAAGAACGTCAAGGCGACCGATCTGGCCGATCGTCTCAACGAGATCTTCGGTGGCAGCGGTGGCGAAGGCCGTCCCGCCAACACCTCGTCGGCGGCTGGCAATGTCGCGCCTGGCCTGGTGCCGGTGGAGCTGTCCTCGTCCTCGGGAACGTCGATGAATCTCAGCCAGCCGGGCGACAGCAAGACCTCTATCGAGAAGCGCAATACGCAGACGCCGTACGTGTCGAATCCGAATTCCTCGGACGCTTCGACCTTTCGTCCGGCGACGCCGACCGGCGCCCCGGTGGTGGCGGTGAACGGTGACCAGGGACTCGCCATCGTCGAAGGCGAGGAGATCCGCATCACGGCGGTCGAAGAGAACAATCAGTTGATCGTGCGCGCTACTCCGGCGCAATACGAGGCGATCAGCGGTGCGGTACGCAAGCTCGATACAGTGCCGTTGCAGGTGCATATTGAAGCGCGCCTGCTGGATGTCTCGCTGACCAACAACCTGAGCTTCGGCGTCCAGTGGTACTTCGAGAACGCGCTCGGCAACCTGCCGTCGCTCGAGGCACCCGACACCGATGGCGCCTCTGCGTTCAACAAGGCGGCGATCCGCGGCGACGAGGCCGGGCAGATCCTGCCGGGTGGCGTGAGCTGGATTTTTGCCGGTCGCCGCGCAGGCGCGCTGGTGACCATGCTGCAGGACGAGGGTGACGTCAAAGTGCTGTCGGCGCCGTCAGTGATGGTGCTCAACAACACCGAGGCGCTGATCAACATCGGCACGCAGATCCCGGTGGTCAGCAGCTTCATCAACCCGATCACCCAGCCCGGCGGCGGCAGCGGCCTCGGCCAGAGCCAGGTGCAGTTCCGCGACACCGGCATCACCCTCAACGTCAAGCCGCGCGTGAATCCGGGCGGCCTGGTGTTCATGGAGATCAAGGCCGAGCAGAGCACGCCGGGACCGGCCAGCAGCGCGGCGAGCTTCGGTGGCAACGTGGCGGTCGACCAGAAGACCATCGAGACCGAGGTCGCGGTGCAGAGCGGCGACACCGTGCTGCTCGGCGGCCTTATCCAGCAGAATGACAACAGCAGCAGCGCCGGCGTGCCTGGCCTGAAGAACATCCCGCTGCTCGGCAAGTTGTTCAGCACCAGCAAGCGCGACAACTCGCGCAAGGAGCTGCTGGTCCTGATCACGCCGACGGTGGTCCGCGGCGGTGCCGAGGAGGCCCGCGAGCTGACCGAGGAATACAAGAAGCGATTCCTCGGCCTCGAGCCATTGCTCAAGGACATGGCCGACGCCGAAAAGGCACGCGAAGAGGTCGACTGAGGCGGATGCGGCTCCCACGCAGCGTGGGTAGCAATTTGGATCCTCGCTCCCGCTTCGTGGGAATGAGGGGAGGGAGAGTGGGCTGTCACGCGGAACCGCGTGACAGCGCCCTCTCGCCCCGCCCCTCTCCCTTGAAGCATGGGAGGGGAGCAAAAATGATCCCCCTCCGGTAATGCGTCGGAAGGGGGAGCAAGAAAGGATCCTCCTCCCGTGATGCGTGGGAGAGGGAAAAAAAGATCCCCTCTCCCGCCTGCGCGAGAGGGGCAGGGGAGAGGGGCTTTTCGCGCGGTTTCGCGAACGAATTGCGTACTTTCCCCAGCCCTGTCAGCGAATCGCAGAGAGGGAAGCACATTCAGGCCGCCTGCGGCAAAAGCTTTACACAAGGAGTTTCAAGGATGCATTCGAACAATTTCGCGATTCCATCGAGCGCGCGCGCCGTGCTGATGGCGTTGGCTGTCGCCGGTCTCGCTGCCTGCGGCACGACCGGCACCCAGCGTGCCGACGCCCCCGGGCGCCCGGGCCGCACCGACACGCCGGCCGCACCGCGCCTGGCGCCTGAAGAAGCCGTGCGCCTGCGCGCGATCAAGCGCTGGGAGATGCTCATCGACAAGCGCTACGAGGACGCCTATGCCTTCCTGTCCCCGGGCTA
>JANPJV010000306.1:0-1949 GCA_031425695.1 Rhodanobacteraceae bacterium
GTACCTCTACACCAAGTCCGGCGGCAGCTTCGACATCCTCACCTGGCACCAGTTGCCGCTCGCACTGCCAGCGCAGACGCTCCTCTTCTTCTCCTTCTTCGCGGCTTTCGCGGTGAAGGTTCCGATGTGGCCGGTCCACACCTGGCTGCCGGACGTCCACGTCGAAGCGCCCACCGGCGGCTCCGCGGTGCTGGCGGCCATCATGCTGAAGCTGGGTGCGTACGGCTTCCTGCGCTTCTCGATGCCGATCGCGCCCGATGCATCGCGCGAATACGCATGGCTGATGATCGCGCTGTCGCTCATCGCAGTGATCTATGTCGGGCTGGTGGCGATGGTCCAGCAGGACATGAAGAAGCTCGTGGCCTATTCGTCCGTGGCGCACATGGGTTTTGTCACGCTCGGCTTCTTCATCTTCAACGACCTCGGCGTGGCCGGCGGCATTGTGCAGATGATCGCGCACGGCTTCGTCTCGGGCGCAATGTTCCTTTGCATTGGCGTGCTGTATGACCGCGTGCACTCGCGCGAGATCTCGAGTTACGGCGGCGTGGTCAACACCATGCCGAACTTCACGGCCTTTGCGCTGCTGTTCGCCATGGCCAACTGCGGCCTGCCTGCCACCGCCGGCTTCGTCGGTGAGTGGATGGTGATCCTCGGGGCGGTCAAGGCCAACTTCTGGCTGGGCGCAGCTGCCGCCAGCGCGCTGGTGTTTGGCGCGGCCTACACGCTGTGGATGTTCAAGCGCGTCTACCTTGGCCCCGTGACCAACGACGACGTCCGCCAGCTGACCGACATCAACGCGCGCGAGTTCCTGATGCTGTCGCTGCTGGCGATCGCCGTGCTTTACATGGGCATCTACCCCAAACCCTTCACCGACCTGATGAACCCGTCGGTGGCCGATTTCCTCAAGCACGTGGCCACGAGCAAGATCTGAAAGAACAAGAATGCTGGACCACTCAAGCCTCATCATCGTCGCTCCGGAGATCGTGCTGCTCGTCATGGCATGCGTGATCGCCCTCGTCGACCTGGGCGTGACCACGCGGCTGCGCAACCTGACCTACTGGCTCACGATGGGCACGCTGGCCTTCGTCGCCTACATCACCGGCTCCCTTGCTTCGGAAAACCAGACCCTCTACGCCTTCGGCCGCATGGTCGTGAGCGACCCGATGGGCAACTGGCTCAAGTGCTTCGCGGCACTGTCGATGATGGTGTGCCTGGTCTATGGCCGCCCGTACTCGGCAGACCGCGACATGCTGCGCGGCGGCGAGATGTTCACGCTCTCGATGTTCGCGCTGCTGGGCATCTTCGTCATGATCTCGGGCAGCAACTTCCTCGTGATCTACCTCGGGCTGGAGCTCCTCACCCTTTGCAGCTACGCCCTCGTTGCGCTGCGCCGTGACAACGCGGTGGCGACCGAAGCCGCGATGAAGTACTTCGTGCTCGGCGCCATGGCCAGCGGCTTCCTGCTGTATGGCCTGTCCATGTTGTACGGCGCGACCGGCTCGCTAGATATCGGCGTGGTCTACAAGGTCGTCGCCTCCGGCCAGGTGAAGCACCAGGTCCTGATCTTCGGCCTGGTCTTCATCGTGGCCGGACTCGCCTTCAAGCTCGGCGCAGTGCCGTTCCACATGTGGATCCCGGACGTGTACCAGGGCGCTCCCACGGCAGTCACGATCATCATCGGCAGCGCGCCCGAGCTCGCGGCTTTCGCGATCAGCGTGCGGCTGCTGGTTGAAGGGCTGGTGCCACTCGCGAAGGACTGGCAGCAGATGCTGATGATCATGGCGATCGGCTCGCTTCTTGTCGGCAACCTCGCGGCCATCGCGCAGACCAATTTGAAGCGCATGCTCGCGTACTCGACGATCGCGCAGATGGGCTTCGTGCTGCTGGGCCTGATGGCAGGCGTCGTGATGGGCGACACGCGGCCGGGCGCGAATGCGTACAGCTCGGCG
>JANPJV010000307.1:0-31850 GCA_031425695.1 Rhodanobacteraceae bacterium
CCGTTGGGGTGGGTGGGCGCGGTGGGCGCACTCTTTTTGCCCCAGACCGGGTCGCGCGACCGCCCCCAGCCAAGACCCACCAAAGGCACTCGTACCAGAGCCTGCGCGCCCATCAGAACTGCCCTTCCTTGAGCTTTGAGCGCAAGGTGATGAAATGCTGTTCGTTGCGGCGGTTGCGCTCGCCCCAGCTCACCGTCAGGTCGACCCGATAGAGCTCGACCGGAAAGCTGTCGGCGGCCAGGCCGTCGGTGCGTGCGACTTCGTGCTTGGAGACATCGAGCTGCCATTGGTAGCGCTTGGAAAACTCCCCGCTCTCGCTACCTTCCTCGAGCTCGTCGACGGTCCCCAGGCTGTCGAGCTTCGATTGCGCCCACAGCGCCGCCTCACTGACCTCGGCGGAGCGGCGCGTATTGCGCAGCGCCAGGCCCATGGCCTCGAGCACCCCGCCGAAAACGACGGCGAAGACCACGAAGGCGACCAGTACTTCCAGCAGGGTGAATCCGCCCTGTTGGCGGCCCTTGATCGCGTGGGTTCGGACCTTGTCCGAACGCTCTTGCCCGAAGCTCTTGTGGGTTCGGACCTTGTCCGAACGCTCTTGGCCGAGGCTCTCGATAGCGTGCCTTCGGACCTTGTCCGAATGCTCTTGATGAAGAACAAGCGTCCGGACAAGGTCCGGACCCACGCAAGCGGAGCGCGAGCCGCGCCGCGTCACGTGCGCGCATCCTTGCGCCCGTCGTCCAGCTCGATCTCGCCGGTGAGCCAGGAGACGTTGACCTTCCACTCGCGTTCGCCCGCGATCAGGGTTACGCGACCGCCGGTGGAGCCGCCATCCGGGAAGAAGCGGATTCGGCCCTGCTTGTCGCTGGTGGCCTCGGAGCTCGCGGTGAGCAGCTTGAGCTGCAGCGATTCGGGCAAGGCCACGGCGTCGCGCCCAGGCGCGACATAGCTGCGTTTCTCGAGATCCACTTCGAGGAACTGCTCCTTGTGCAGGAGGATTGCCTGGCTGCGCGTGAAGCGCAAAGCCGAGGCCAGGTCCCGCGCCGAGGTCGCGACCTTGACGCTGTCCATGCGCCCGACGATCGAGGTGCCGAGCAGTCCGGCCATCATCGCGATGATGACCAGGACGACGATCATTTCCAGCAGCGTAAATCCCTGTTGACCCTGCGAGTGCGTCTTCGGAGTGCGGCGCCCCGCGCCGCTTTGGATGCGTCTATCGGCAACGGCAGTCCAAAGCGGCGCGAAGCGCCACACTCCAAATGGATCCGCTGCTTTCACTGATTGTTGTCGACATCAGCTGCCGTGTCCGTACCACCCGGCGACTTATCCGATCCGTAAGAGACCACCGAATAAGGCTGGCCGCCCTCACCGGGCACCTTCATCGTATACGGCTGGCCCCACGGATCCTTGATCTGCGATTCGCTGAGGTATGGACCGCTCCAGTTGGCCGCGTTGCCGGGCTTGGTGACCAGTTCCTCGACCTTGCTCGGCAACGTGCCGGAGTCGAGGTAGAACTGGTCGACGGCCATGGCGACCTTGCGCACGCCGGTTTGCGCGGCCTTGAAATCGGCCTTGCCTTTGCTCTTGAAGATATTGGTTGCCAGCATGGTCGCGATGAACGCGATGATGCCGAGCACCAGCAACATTTCGATGAGCGAAAAACCTTGCTGGTAAACGCCGATGCGCTTGCCGGGACGCCGGCGGCCGGCGATCAGCTGATCTACGAAATTCCTGACGCTTTGCATATTCATGTTCGACCTCGTCAAACCACCAGTTCGTTCAAACTCAGGATCGCCATGACCATCGAAATGACGATGAGGGCGATGAAACCTGCCAGCAGGATGGTCATCACCGGCACGAACGCCGCCATCAGGCGATCGATGGTGATGCGCACCTCGCGGTCGTAAGTATCGGCCGCGCGCAGCAACATATCGTCAAGCTGGCCGGTCTCCTCACCGACGCTGATCATCTGCAGCGCGAGCCGCGGGAATCGTTTGCCGGCAGCCAGCGCATGCGCGAGCCCGCCACCCGTCTTTACTTCCTTGCTGGCTATATCGACCTGCTCGGCCAGCGCCGAGTTCCCGAGCACGTTGCGCGCAATCGAGAGCGTGGACAGCAGCGGTACACCATTCTTGAGCAGGGTCCCGGCCGTGCGCGCCAAGCGCGCCATGTCGATCTTGATCAGCAGGTCGCCCACCCACTTGACGTTGAGCAGCCGCGTATCCCACACCAGGCGCGTGACCGGATCGCGGAACTGGCGCTGCAGGTACACCAGGACGGTGAAGACGACGATTGCGATCGCCCACCAGCCGTAGCGGATCAGGTTGGCAAAGGCGAGCACGATCTGCGTGAGGATAGGCAGGTCACCGCCGAGCTGTTCGAACAGCGGCATGAACTGCGGAATCACGTAGACCAGCAGGAAGATCAGCGCGCCGCCGGCGAGCAGCAGCAGGATGACCGGGTAGATCAGCGCCGAGACCACGCTTGATTTCAGCTCCTGGTTGCGCTCGAGGTACTGCGACAGCCGTCCCAGGGTCACATCCAGCGTGCCGCCCATTTCACCGGCGCGCACCATGTTCACGTACAGGCGGGAGAACACGCCGTGCTGGCGATCGAGCGCTTCGGACAGCGAGATGCCGCCGCGCACCTGGTCACGCACGCGGTCGACCAGCAGCTTCAGGCGCGGGGATTCGGCGAGCTCGGCGAGCACCGCAAGTGAACGGTCGAGCGGGAGGCCGGCGCCGACCAGTGTCGACAACTGTTGGGTAAAGATGAACACATCCGCCTGGCTGACGCCGGTCGAACGGAACAGGCTGCCCCAGCCGGCCGCCTGGGCGGCATCGGCGGGCATCGCCTCGAGCGGCAGGTTGCCCTGCTCGTGCAGCTTGGCGACGACCTCGTCGGTCGAGGCGGCTTCCATCTGCCCTTGCACGACTTCGCCGTTCGGGGCGACCGCTTTGAAACGAAAGGAGGCCATCTAGCGTGCCTCAGAGTCGTGCGAGCTCGCCGTGGCACAGGGATGTGCCACCTTTGACAATGACGCAGTCATTGGCAAAGAAGCGAAGCGAAAATGACACTTTTCGCTGAGCGTGTCTGAGAGCCATTGCGTCCAGCAATGCGCCGGGATGCGCCTATTCAGACTCAAGGTCAGGTTTCCTGGGTCACGCGCAGGACCTCTTCGATCGTCGTCAGCCCGCCGAGCGCCTTGCAGATGCCGTCTTCGTACATGGTGCGCATGCCCTCGGCGCGCGCGAGTTGTTCGATCTTCCCGTGGTCGGCGCGCTGCATGACCAGCCGGCGGATCGGGTCGGTCATGGTCAGGAACTCCATGATCGTGGTGCGCCCGAGATAGCCGGTGGCGGTACGCTCGTTGGGAACCGGCTTGTGCAGGTAGATCGGGTCGTGCCGGGTGAAGTCCTTGAGGCGATGCTCGGTGACCACCTCGGGCAGCGCCAGGTAGCGCTGGCTGGTGGTGCGATCGAGGCGCCGCACCAGACGCTGCGCGAGCACGCCGTTGACGGTCGAGCACATCAGGTAGTCGTCGACACCCATGTCGAGCAGACGCGTGACCGCGCCGGCCGCGTTGTTGGTATGCAGGGTGGAGAGCACCAGATGGCCGGTGAGCGCGGATTGGATCGCGATCTTCGCGGTTTCCAGATCGCGCATTTCGCCGATCATGATCACGTCCGGATCCTGGCGCACGATCGAGCGCAGCGCGCCGGCGAAATCGAGGCCGATCTGCGGCTTGACCTGGACCTGGTTGACGCCCTCGATCTGGTATTCGACCGGGTCTTCGACCGTGATGATCTTCACGCCGGGCGTGTTGATCTTGCTCAGCGCCGTGTACAGCGTGGTGGTCTTGCCCGAGCCGGTCGGACCGGTGACGAGCAGGATGCCATGCGGCATCTCCAGCACGTTGAGGAAGGGCTTCAAGAACTCGTCGGTGAAACCGAGCGACTTGAAGTCGAGGACCACGTTCTCGCGGTCCAGGATACGCATGACCACGCTCTCGCCGTAGCTGGTCGGCATGGTCGAGACGCGCAGGTCGAGCTCCTTGCCCTGCACGCGCAGCATGATGCGGCCGTCCTGCGGCAGGCGGCGCTCGGCAATGTTGAGCTTGGCCATGATCTTGATGCGGCTGATCACGGCAGCGGTGGAGCTCGACGGCGGCGATTCCACTTCCTGCAGCACGCCGTCGATGCGATAGCGCACCTTCAGGCGATTCTCGAAGGGCTCGATGTGGATGTCGCTGGCGCGTTGCTCGACAGCGCGCTGCATGACCAGGTTGACCAGGCGGATGACCGGCGCCTCGGAGGCGAGATCGCGCAGATGCTCGACATCGTCCTCGCCGCCGCCCTCCTCGCCCGCGAGATTCTCGACGATCGTACCCATCGCCGAGCGACCCTGGCCGTAATAGCGCTCGATCAGGTCGTCGATCTCGGTGCGCAGGCCGACCGCGAGATCGACGCGCTTGCCGGTTGCGAGCATTACCGCGTCCTGGGCGTAATGGTCCTGTGGATCGGCAATCAGCAGCTTGATGCTGTCCTCGGATTCGCCGATTGGCACCACGTGGAACTGCTTGAGGAAGCGCACCGCCAGCAGTACGCCGGCCGGCGGCGCATCCGGCGCGTCGCGCGCTGCCACCAGCGGCAGGCCGAGCAGCTCGCTCAGCGCCTCGGCAACGTCACGCTCGGAGGCCAGTCCGAGGCGCGTCAGCAGCGAGACCAGGCCGACATCCGATTGCTCCTCGAAGACGCGGCGAGCGCGTGTCAGGTCGGTTTCTTTGAGGCGCCCCTTGCGCAGCAGGAACTGCAGGATCTGCTCATCGAGCTCGGCACCTTCGGCCACGCTCGGCTCGGGCGCGGGCGGCAGTGGCGGCGTGAGCTCCGAATTTTCAACGATGGCATTCAAGCGGCGGCTCGCACGTCGACAATGGCTGATGAGGCGGACATCAAGACTTCGTCTCGGGCAGCTTCGTTCCCTCTTCGGGGATGTCACTGCCCTCAGTGGTGACGAGGCTCTGGATGAACTGCTGATTGAACATCACCCAGAGGATGACCGGTGTGATCGCCGGCAGCACCAAGTAACCGAACTGGTAACAGTAGGCGATGAAGTTAGGCGACAGCCCGGCCTCGGCGATGACATTCGCGCCTTCGACCCCTGACTGCAGACCGAGGCTCTTGAGCACGTCGAAGACGGTGCCGAATACCTGCACGCCGAGCAGCACCAGTACGCCCACGCCAACCTGGAAGGCCCGGCGCGCCGAGCTCAGCGGCGTCGCCATGACCAGGCCGGTCAACACCGGAATGCAGAAGCCGTAAATCATCGGGTTGACGTCCACCACCACCGCCGGCCGTCCCTGGCTCAGGTCCATGCCCGCCAATTGCGCGGGATCCACCGGTAGCGTGGTGATGAACGACAGCATGTGCCGGGTCTGTTCGACGCCGCTGAACACCGTCGGCATCCACCACTCCAGCACTGTCGAGGAGAGCCAGGCCACCGGAACCACGAACAGCTGCGCGAAGTAGAACCAGACGAAGAACGACAGCGGCAGCCAGAGAACCGCGAGGAAGAGCAGGGTTTTTAGGGGTCCGAACATTCTTTGGGTGTGCTCTTGTAGGTCATGTTGACCGCGCAGCGGTCTACTTGACGCTCTTGTGTTGGGTTGAGAATCCGTCAAGTAGTCCGCTTCGCGGACAACATGACCTACTCCAAGAAGCTCGCAACTTCACGCCACAAACCGCCGCGCATTCTGGAACAGTCTAAGCCACGGCGAGGGCTCGCCTCCGGCGGGCGCCCAACTCATCTGTACGCGGCGGGCGATGCGTTCAGGGTGGGGCATGAGGATCAGGGCGCGGCCATCGGTGGTGGTAAAACCGGTGAAACCGCCCGGCGAGCCGTTTGGGTTGGCTGGATAGCGATCAGCCGGCTTGCCGTCCCCGCCGACGAAACGCAGCGTCGGCAATGTCGTCGCCGGCATTGCGTTGCCGCCCCAGTCGGCGCGCCCTTCGCCATGCGAAACCACCAGCGGCAGGCGCGAACCGGCCATGCCGGCGAGCAGCACGCTCGGGGAGTCGAGCACTTCGACCTGGACCAGGCGCGCCTCGTACTGCTCGGAGCGGTTGCGCAGGAACCGCGGCCAGCCTTCGCTGCCAGGGATGAGCGGCGCCAGGCCGCTCAGCATCTGGCAGCCGTTGCACACGCCCAGCGTGAAGTGCGCCGGGTCGGCAAAGAACGCCTGAAACTGTTCTGCCAGGTCGGCGTGGTGGGCAATGCCCTTCGCCCAGCCCTGGCCGGCGCCGAGCACGTCGCCGTACGAGAAGCCGCCGCACGCGGCCAATCCGGTGAATCCCGACAGGCGCTGACGGCCACTCTCGAGATCGCTCACATGCACATCGACCGCCTCGAAACCGGCCGCGGTGAAGGCGGCGGCCATTTCGAGCTGCCCGTTGACGCCCTGCTCGCGCAGGATCGCCACCCGCGGACGGGCGCCGCGTCCGACGTAGGGAGCGGCGATGTCGTCGGCGTCATCGAAGCTCGGTGCGAAAACCAGGCCGGGACGCCGATACTCGGCAAGCGCGGCAAACTCCTCGTCGGCGGTCTCCGGATTTTCGCGCTCGCGCTGAATACGCCACGAGGTTTCGCCCCAGAGCGTGATGAGCTCGTCCATCGGCCGATCAAACAGCAGCTTCCCGCCATGGCGGATCGTGCAGCGCGGTTCCGCGCTGGCGCGGCCGAGTCGACGCAGGCAATGCCCGACGTCGGCGGCGTGCGCGCTGGCTTCGATTGCGTCGAGCTCGACATCCGCGAGCTCGACCAGCACCCCGAGCTCCTCGTTGAAGAGTTCGGCCATCGGCGCCCGCGCCGCATCGATTTCGAGGTCGAGGCCAACGCGCGCCGCAAATGCCATTTCCAGCGCCGCTACGACGCTGCCGCCGTCGCTGCGATCGTGCCAGGCGCGGATCCAGCCAGCTTCCTTGGCGGCCGCCAGCCACTCCAGGCCGCGCCGGAAGCTCTGCGGATCGTCGAGATCCGGCGGCGTCGACGCCAGTTCTGCGTGCGCCTGCAGCAGGGTGCTGGCACCGAGCCGTGGGCGCGCGGCACCCAAATCAAACAGCCAGATCGAACGTCCCTCGACGCCGGTCAGCTGCGGGGTGAGCGTTGCCCGCACATCCGCTACGCGCGCGAACGCACTGATGATGAGCGAGACCGGCGCCCGGGTTTCGCAGGCGCCGTCGGCGTCGCTCCACTGCGCACGCATGCTCAAGGAATCCTTGCCGACGGGAATCGACAGATCGAGCGCTGGACACAGGTCGCGCCCGACCGCTTCAACGGCCGCGTACAGCGCGCCGTCCATCTCCGACGAGCCCACCGCGGCCATCCAGTTGGCCGACAGCTTGACGTCGGCCAGGCGGGCGATGGGCGCGGCGTAAAGATTGGTCAGCGCTTCGCCAACGGCCATGCGAGCGGCCGCGCGCGCGTCCAGCAACGCGATGGGCGTGCGCTCGCCCATGCTGCAGGCCTCGCCGCTGTAGCCCACGAAATCCGCCAGGGTCACGGCAACGTCCGCGACCGGCGTCTGCCACGGTCCGACCATCTGGTCGCGATGGCAGAGGCCACCGACAGTGCGATCACCGATCGTGATCAGGAACTGCTTGCTGCCGACCCCTGGGAAGCGCAGCACCCGGTTCAGTGCCTCGTTCAAATCGAGGCTCTCGACCGCGAATTCGGCAACGCGGGCGGGCACATGCATGGCCGCCTCGCGCTGCATCTTCGGCGCCTTGCCGAACAGCACATCCATCGGCAAATCGAGGACGACGGCGGAGCCGAGCGTGGCGTGCAGGCGCTGCTCGGCGGTGGCCAGGCCAATCACCGCAAACGGGCAGCGTTCGCGATCCGCCAGCTCCGCAAATGCCGGCAGCGAGTCCGGGCGGATCCCGAGCACGTAGCGTTCCTGCGCTTCATTGCACCAGATCTGCATCGGGCTCATGCCCGGATCATCGTTCGGGATTGCACCGAGGTCGAGCCGGCCGCCGACGCCACTGTCGTGCAGCAGCTCCGGCACGGCGTTCGAAAGGCCACCCGCGCCGACGTCGTGAATGCTGACGATCGGATTGTCTTCACCGAAGGCGATACAGCGATCGATGACTTCCTGGCAGCGCCGTTCCATCTCGGCGTTGTCGCGCTGGACCGACGCAAAATCGCGCGCCGAGCTGCCGACACCGCTGGCCTGCGAGGATGCGGCGCCGCCCCCGAGCCCGATCAGCATGGCCGGCCCGCCGAGCACGATCACGCAATCGCCGTCCTGCAACGTGCGCTTGTCGACGTGGCCCGGGCGCACGCTGCCGAGGCCGCCGGCGATCATGATCGGCTTGTCGTACGCATAGCCGACGCGATTGCCCGCCGGAAAGTGCTCGAAACTGCGGAAATAGCCCCCAAGCGCCGGGCGCCCGAACTCATTGTTGAAGGCGGCGGCGCCGAGCGGACCTTCGGTCATGATGCGCAGCGCGCTGGCCATGTGCAGCGGCAACGGGCGTGCGATCTCCCATGGCTGCGGCGCGTCGGCGATGCGCAGGTGCGACACCGAGAAACCGGTCAGGCCCGCCTTCGGACGTGCGCCCCGCCCGGTCGCACCTTCATCGCGGATTTCGCCACCGGCGCCGGTCGCGGCACCGGCGTAGGGCGCGATTGCGGTCGGGTGATTGTGCGTCTCCACCTTGATATTGATCTCGACGGCTTCGCCGACGCTGCCGTAGATGCCGCTCGCACCTGCGAAAAAGCGCTGCGCCGGATGGCCTTCGATGACGGCCGCATTGTCGTGATAGGCGCTCAAGGTCCCTGCCGGCGTGCACGCATGGGTGTGCTTGATGTGCTCGAACAGGCTTCTCGCCTGGGCTTCTCCGGAGATGGTCCAGCGCGCGTTGAAGACCTTGTGGCGGCAATGCTCGGAGTTCGCCTGCGCGAACATCATCAGCTCGGCATCGCTGGCGGCGCGGCCAAGCTCGCCGAAACGCAGCGACAGGTACTGGATCTCGTCGTCGCTCAATGACAGGCCGAGGCGGGTATTGGCGGCCATCAGGCTGGCGACGTCGCAGTCGATGAATTCGAGTGGCGCCGCCGGTGGCGGCTCGAACAACTGCGGCAGTTCTGATGCGCTGGCGAACAGCGACTGGGTCATGGGATCGAAGAGCTGCGACTCGACCGCCGCGACCGCGGCCGCGCTCTCGGGCCAGGCGGAAAATTCGTAGACGAGCGCACGTTCGACGCGGGCGACCTCGAGGCCGCAGCGGTGCAGGATGTCGGTGGCCTTGCTCGACCACGGCGAGCGCGTACCCTGGCGCGGGACGATGAAGCGCTGCGTACACAGCTCCACGGATGCGGCCGGGTCGCCCCACTGCAAGACATCGGCGAGCCCCGCGGCGTCAATGCCTGGGGGGGGCCCATGCACCAGGAAGAGCTCACGGACTTGCCGCAGGCACGCAGCGTAAGGCGCCAACTGCCGATTCAAGCGCTCACGGCGAAAATCCGAGAGAGCGAGCGCCCCAGGAATGGTGATCAAGGGCATCAATCAAGCCCGCTGGGATGAGAGCGGTTGTGGGTTGCTGGTTTTCGGTTTTCGGTTAAAGCAACGGCCATGCGTGCACCAAGTGCCAAGCTCTTACCGAAAACCGAAAACCAGATGACGGCTGGGCTATCGGTTTCGGTGATCAGTTTCGTCAAAAGCATAGCTCGGCAGCCGCGCTATGCTCTTGATCTCACCGAAAACCGAAAACCGGAAACCCGCTTTACTTCACCGGGTCGACCTTCGGCGGCTCGGTAGCGGCCGGCGGAGCCTTGCCAGCGCTGGCTGCGGCAAACCGCTGGTCCATCTGGTCCGGCGTCTGGTAACCCGGGGCGACGGTGCCGTCCGGGAACACCAGCGTCGGGGTGCCCGTGACGCCCATCTGCTGGCCGAGGTTGTACTGCGCCTCGATCGGGTTGACGCAAGTCGCAGTGCCCGGATCCTCGCCAGCCTTGGCCTTGGTCAAGGCTTCCTTCTGATCCTTGCCACACCAGGTCGCCACGGCCTTGCGGAACGAATCAGAGCCGACGCCCGCGCGCGGGAACATCAGGTACTCGATCTGGATCCCGCGATTGTTGTACTCGGCGACGTGCTTGTGCATTTCACGGCAATAGCCGCAATCGATGTCGGTGAACACCGCCACCTTGTGCTTGACCTCACCCTTGGGCGCAAAAATGATGCGCTGGTTGCTCGGCGCTTTCGCAAGCAGGCCGCGGCGCAACTCGGAGCGGCGCTGCTCGGTCAGGTCGACCTTGTTGGCGATGTCGAAGAAGGTTCCCTGCAGTAGCAGCTTGCCGTCGTCGCTCACATAGACGATCTGGCCCTGCACGGTCACTTCGCGGAAGCCCGCAATCGGCGCCGCACGAACATCTTCGACCCGCGCATCAGGAGCCAATGTTTTCAGCGCCGCACGCACGGCCTCCTCGCCCTTGTCGGCCGCAAGCACCGGCGAAGCGATTCCGGCAGCCGCCAGACAAGCCACATAAAGCCACTTGTGCATCGATGTCTCCTAGTCGAAAAGACCGCAAGCCCGGTCGAACAGCCAGGGACCGTAGCGGCGTGCGAGAAGTTCCCGCGGGTTTGCAACAAAGTACATCTGGTTTCGGTTTCGGTTGTCGGTTTCGGAAAAGCCAAAGAGCAACCTGCTTCTATCCGAAACCGAAACCGAAACCGACAACCGACACCGCTCCTACGTCGCCAACACCTGGATCAGCACCGCCACGTAGTGGCAGGTACTGCCGGCGAGGACGAAACCGTGCCAGATCGCGTGCGCGTACGAGCGGCGGCTCATATAGAAGATGGTGCCGAGCGTGTAGGCGGCGCCACCGGCGAACAGCCACCACACCGCCGTCGCTGGCACGGTGCGCCGCAGCGGCTCGATGGCGATGATGATCAGCCAGCCCATGCCGATGTAGATCGCCGTCGACAGCCATTTGAAGCGGCCAGTGAAGTACAGCTTGAAGATGATCCCGGCCAGCGCCAGGCCCCAGACCAGGCCGAGCAGGGTCCAACCCCACGGGCCGCGCAGGCCGGTCAGCGTGAATGGCGTGTAGGTGCCGGCGATCAGCACAAAGATCATGCAGTGATCGAAGATCTTGAGGCGCGACTTGGCCGGCTCGAAGCGGGCCGAGTGGTAGAGCGTCGACGACACGTAGAGGAGCAGCAGCGATGCACCGTAGACCGAAGCACCGACCAGCGCGAAAACGTCTCCGTAAATCGCGGCCAGCGTGATCAATACCGCCGCAGCACCGAGGGCCACCACCGCGCCGGCCCCGTGGGTGACGGCATTGATGATTTCCTCGAGGTCGCGGCCGAGAGCCGGGGTCATCGGTTGGGGTGAGGCGGGTTCGATGATCGACTCCAGTCGAACAGCAATTGGATATGTTCACCCAGGTTGCGCTGGGTTCGCGTGAACGGTCAACGTTGGAGGCGGCTTTTGGTGGGTCTGCGCTGCGCGCGGACGCCTTTGCCATAGCGCGCGAGGTCAACTACAACGGCGCGTCGAACCGGATCGGCCAGCGTCGCGCATAGGCTTCGCCCGTGGCGACGAAGCCCAGCATGAACAAGACCAAGGCGACGGCGACGGCCGCCCCGCCGGCAATGGACTTCGAAAAAGCGGCCCCGCAAATGCTGCCGAGTACCGAACCGCCGAAGCCCAGCACGATCATGCCGGCGAGCATGCGTGGCTTCTCTGCATCGAGCTGCATCAGCACCACCCCGAGCCCGAGCAGGCTGGCGGCGACCGCGCCACTCATGCCGCCGGCGAACAGCGGCAGGCGCGACGCGGGCGGTACCAGCGGCAGGATCACGGTCAGCATGGTCCCCGCAAAGATCAGCGCGCTGATCAATGCCGGCCGCAGCGCACGCGTGACCATCGCCGAAAACTCCAGCTGCGAAGGCGGCGCCAGCGTCAGGTAGGCATCGGTGAGGCTCGGCCGCAGCATCAGCGTGGCGCGGTGCAGGGTCTGGAAGCGTAGTGCGGTGAGGACGCCGACATAGGTCGCTACCATCTCCGGCAACACCCGGCTGCCCTGCTGCGCGCCAATCAGGAAACCGATAATGCCGACCATGACGATCGTGAACAGCATTTCCAGCGCAATCCCGCGCCAGTGCAGGTTGGGCATCAAGATGATGCTGAGCGCACGCTCCGCGGTCGCCTGCGGATGCCTGGCAAGACGCGCAAGAATGCGCTCGAAAGCGCGCGACGAAGCCACCTGCTGGCGCTCCAGGAACCAGCGCGTGAGCTTGCCGGCGTTCGCCGCCTGCGCCGCTTCGGGACCGTAGCGCAGGTCGGAGGCATTGATGTCGGCCGGCGACAGCGTCGGTGCCTGGTCGCCGATCAGCATGAAGCGGCGCCAGATCGCGACCAGGATGCCGCCACTGGCCGCGAACAAGGCGAGCGGTGCCGTCGCGGTGTCGATCAGCGCATACCAGACGGCCAGGCGCACCTCCGGCCAGATCCCCAGCAGCAAGGGCAGCATCCACACCAGCGCGGCCCACTTGGCCCCGCTCCCCGACGCAATGCCGAGCGACGCGATCAGCGCCAGGCCGCCGGTCACCAGCACCCCATGCGAGCCGCGCAGGCCGGCAACCAGCCCGGGCAGGAACACCAGCAGTCCGAAATAGATCGCCCACACCACCAGCAGCCAGAACCGGAAGCGCGGCAGCAGCTGGCTGTCAGGGCGGCAGATCGACGACCACACCATCGCGCTCAGCATCGACACGAACATCAAGGCATAGGCGTGAGTGCCGATCGAAGCCCACACCACCTTGTCCTTCGGGATGAAGAACATGAGGCTCCAGCCGCACAGCATCAGTGCCACCATGAGCACCAGCGCGACCGGATAGCGCTTGAAGGGCAGCGCCAGCAGGACCAGCAGTGGGTATCGCGCGTGGGTCCGGACCTGGTCCGGACGCTGTTCTCCCGGCGCTCCCGAAAAGCGTTCGGACAAGGTCCGAACCCACAGCGGAGAACGGCGCATCAGCCGAGCTCGATGAAGATGTCTTCGAGCGACATCGGTTGCATCTCGACCGTGGCGCCGAAGCCGGCGGCGAGCGCCGCGACCACCTCGTCGCTGAGCCCATCGACCAGCCAGTGCGGATCGTCGGGCTCGAGTACCTGGCGCAGGATGCCGGGATGCCGCCAGTGTTCGGGCGGCAGCGTTCCGGTGAGTGCGGCCCGGCGCACCCGCGCCTTGAGCTCGGGCAGCAGGCACGAGAACTGGATGCGGCCGCCCTTGAGCAGCGCAATCTCGGCGTCGGCGCGCTCGAGATCCGTCGTGATATGGGTCGAAAACACGACGGTCTTGCCCGGACGTCGGGTCAGCTTCAGCAGTTCCTCGAGGAAAAATCGCCGCGTCTGCGGATCCAGGCTGGCGACCGGCTCGTCGAGCAGCAGCAGGTCAGGGTCCGGCGCGATCGCGCGAATGATCGCGAGCTTCTGCCGCTGGCCCTGGCTCAGCTCGCCAATCTTCTTCTTCGCATCCACCTCCCAGCGCCCGAGCAGGCCGGTGACCAGCTCCGTATCCCAGCGCGCATAGAAGGCCTTGTGGAAGGCCAGGTACTGATGCACGCGCATCCAGGGGAAGAGATCGAAGGATTGCGGCACATAGCCGACGCGGTGCAGGGTCTTGGGATTGAGCTGGGGCAGCTGGTCACCGTAGATATCGACCATGCCGGCGTCGATCGGCGACAGGCCGAGCACACAGCGGATCAGGGTCGACTTGCCCGCCCCGTTGCGCCCCAGCAGTCCCACCACCCGCCCAGCCGGCACCGCCCAATCGAGGCTGTCGAGCACGATCTGCGCGCCGAAGCGCTTGGTCAGGCCGGCGATGGTGAGGGCGGAGAGCTGGGGATCGGACACGTGATGGGCTGGGCCGGCAGAAAGCGGTCGAGCATACGGCCACCGCTCGACGTAGGTCATGTTGCCCGCGAAGCGGGCTACTTGACGGCTTTCCCGACCAAAAGCGTCAAGTAGTCCGCTTCGCGGACAACATGACCTACCAGGGCGCCGATCGTTCCACTTCCTGGCCGCACTATCATGTCCCTTACCCGTCCCCGAGCCCTACCCATGAACGCACCCACCCGTATCGATACCTCGCGCGTGATTCGAGCGCCGCGGGGCAGCCAGATGAGCTGCAAGAACTGGTGCATCGAGGCGGCGTTGCGGATGCTGATGAACAACCTCGACCCGGAGGTGGCCGAGAATCCCGCCGAACTGGTGGTCTACGGCGGAATCGGCCGGGCGGCGCGCAACTGGGAGTGCTTCAACGCAATCGTGAAAGCACTGCGCGCGCTCGAGGTCGACGAGACCCTGCTGATCCAGTCCGGCAAGCCGGTCGGCGTCCTGCGCACGCACGCGGACGCGCCGCGCGTGCTGCTCGCCAACTCCAACCTGGTGCCGCGCTGGGCGACCTGGGAGCACTTCAACGAGCTCGATCGCAAGGGCTTGATGATGTACGGGCAGATGACCGCCGGCTCGTGGATCTACATCGGCACCCAGGGCATCGTCCAAGGCACTTACGAGACATTCGTCGAGATGGGGCGACAGCACTACGCCGGCAATCTGAAGGGCCGCTGGATCCTGACCGCGGGCTTGGGTGGCATGGGCGGCGCCCAGCCGCTTGCGGCAGCGATGGCGGGCGCCTGCTCGCTCAATATCGAATGCCAGCAGAGCCGCATCGACATGCGCCTGCGCACGCGCTATCTCGATGAGCAGGCGGCCGATCTGGATGAGGCGCTCGAGCGCATCGCCCGCCACACTGCGAAGGGGCGCGCGATCAGTGTCGGCCTGCTCGGCAATGCCGCCGAAATCCTGCCGGAGCTCGTGCGCCGTGGCGTCAAGCCGGATGCGGTCACCGACCAGACCAGCGCGCACGATCCCATCAACGGCTATCTGCCGATCGGATGGACGGTGGAGCAGTGGTTCGAGCGTCGCCAGTCCGATCCGGACGGCACCGCGCGCGCCGCCAAGGCGTCGATGAAGACGCATGTCGAGGCCATGCTGGCATTCGAGAAACAGGGCATCCCGACCTTCGACTACGGCAACAATATCCGCCAGGTGGCGAAGGACGAGGGACTCGAAAACGCGTTCGACTTCCCCGGCTTCGTGCCCGCCTACGTGCGCCCGCTGTTCTGCCGCGGCATCGGTCCGTTCCGCTGGGTCGCGCTGTCGGGCGATCCGGAAGACATTGCCAAGACCGATGCCAAGGTCAAGGAACTGATTCCGGAGGACCAGCATCTGCACAACTGGCTCGACATGGCCAAGGAACGCATCGCCTTCCAGGGCCTGCCGGCGCGCATCTGCTGGGTGGGACTTGGGGTACGCCACCGCCTGGGCCTCGCCTTCAATGCAATGGTCCGGTCCGGCGAGCTGAAGGGCCCGATCGTGATCGGCCGCGACCACTTGGATTCTGGCTCCGTCGCCAGCCCCAACCGCGAAACCGAAGCCATGCTCGACGGCTCCGATGCCGTCTCCGACTGGCCACTCCTGAACGCCATGGGCGCCGTCGCCGGCGGCGCCAGCTGGGTCTCTCTGCATCACGGCGGCGGCGTCGGCATGGGCTACTCCCAGCACTCCGGCATCGTCATCGTCTGCGATGCACCGTCGAAGCCGACCGCCGCCTCGAACGCGTCCTCTGGAACGACCCCGCCATGGGCGTCTACCGCCACCTCGACGCCGGCTACGAAATCGCCCGTGAGTGCGCGCAGGAACAGGGTCTGAAAGTGCCGATGGGGTGAGCTCGTTTCGCCGCGTTGAATCGACTGCTTGTTTTCGACGCAAATGAACGCAAATGGGGCAAAGGGACGCAAAAAAAGCGCAGCCGGGGTCAGCCCGCGCGACGGTGCCGAATGACCGGGCGCTCCGTACCGCTTTGAGCCAACGCCTGTTTCACCCTGACCGCTCTACCTTTGCGTCCCTTTGCTCCCTTTGCGTTCCTTTGCGTCAAAAATCCTCAATTTCTACGAAGCGTCCAATGAACCCACTGCTCGAATCCTCTGAACTGCCTGCCTTCGACGTCATCGAGCCTGCGCATGTGTTGCCGGCAATCGAAGCGTGTCTGGCGACTTATCAACGTGCGGTGGATGCGCTCGCAGAGGCGCCGGTGGAGCCGAGCTGGGCCACGCTGATGGCGCCGCTCGAAGCGCAGGAAGCGGCGCTGGAGCGGGCTTGGGCGCCGGTTTCGCACCTGCACTCGGTGCGCGATTCGGAGGCTTTGCGCGAGGTCTATACGCCGGCGCTCGACCGCATTACCGAATTCTCGAGCGAGCTGGGCCAGAACCGCGCGCTCTTTGAGGCCCTGCGGAAGCTGCGCGACGCACCCGGATTCGCGCAGCTGCGCCCCGACCAGCGGGCGGTGATCGAGCATGAGCTCAGGGACTTCAAGCTTTCCGGCGTGGCGCTGGAAGAGCCTGCGCGCACGCGCTTCCGCGAAATCTCGCGAGAGCTGGCGCAGCTCGAAACGGAGTTCGAGCAGGCGGTGATGGATTACACCGATGCCTACGTGCGTCCGCTGACCGACGACGAGCTGGCCGGGATCCCGCTCTCCGAACGCGAGCTGCTGAAGCAGGCCGCGGTCGACCACGAGCTCGACGGCCATGCGCTGACCCTGCAGTTTCCGGCCTACAACGCCGTGATCACCTATGCCGACAACCGCGCGTTGCGCGAAGAGGCGTACACCGCCTTTGGTACGCGCGCCTCGGACCAGGGGCCGCTCGCAGGGCGTTTCGACAATGGCCCGCGCATCGAGAAGATCATGGCGCTGCGTTACGAGGCAGCGCAGCTGCTCGGCTTTTCGAGCCCGGCGGCGCTCACGCTGACCACCAAGATGGCCGCGACGAGTGAGCGTGTGCTCGGCTTCCTCCGCGACATCATCGCCCGCGCCCGGCCGGCTGCAGAAAGCGAGCTGATCGACATGCGCGAGTTCGCTGCGCGCGAATACGGGCTCCACGACCTGCATCCGTGGGATGTGCCGTACGTAGCCGAGAAATTGCGCCAGGTGCGTTACCAGTTGTCGGACGAAGAGTTGAAGCCGTATTTCCCGCTGCCGCGCGTGCTGGCCGGCCTGCTTGGCCTGATCCGCGAGCTCTTCGGCGTCAGCGCCGTCGAACGCAAGGATGTCACCACCTGGCATCCGGACGTGCACTTCTACGAGTTGGTCGACGGCGACGATCGGGCCGTTGCGGCCTTCTATCTCGATCCGTATGCGCGCGCCAAGAAGCGCGGCGGCGCCTGGATGGATGTCTGTCGCACCCGCTTCCGTCACGCGCTCGGCGTCGAGCGCCCGGTCGCCTACCTCACCTGCAATTTCCCGCCCCCGGTCGGCGGCAAGCCCGCGCTGCTCACCCACGACGACGTGACCACGCTCTTCCACGAGTTTGGTCATGGCCTGCACCACATGCTCACCGAAGTCGAAGCGCGCGGGGTTTCCGGGATCGACGGCGTCGAATGGGACGCGGTCGAACTACCGAGCCAGTTCATGGAGAACTTCTGCTGGACACGCGAAGGTCTCGACCGTTTCGCTGGTCACGTCGACACTGGCGAGCCGATGCCGGAAGACCTGTTCCAGCGCCTGCTTGCCACCCGGCATTTCCACTCCGGACTGTTCCTGGTCCGCCAGCTCGAATTCGGCCTGTTCGACTTCCGCCTGCACCTGGAATTTGACCCCGCCCGCGGCGCCCGCGTCCTCGAGCTCCTGTGTGAAGTGCGCGACGAAGTCGCCGTCCTGCGCCCGCCCGCGTGGCACCGTTTTCCGATGAGCTTCGGCCACATCTTCGCGGGCGGTTACGCAGGCGGCTACTACAGCTACCTCTGGGCCGAAGTGCTCTCCGCCGACGCCTACGGCGCGTTCGAAGATGCCGGCATCCTCGATCCCGACACCGGCGCCCGCTTCCGCCGCGAAGTCCTGAGCGTCGGCGGCAGCCGCCCCGCGCTCGAATCCTTCACCGCCTTCAGGGGCCGCGAACCCACCGTCGACGCGATGCTGCGCGGGCATGGACTGATCGGATCAAAGACGTAGCGTTTGTCCACGTTTCCTTACGTGGGTTCGGACCTTGTCCGAACGCTTTTTTGCCAAACCGGGAAGAAGCGTCCGGACAAGGTCCGGACCCACGTAAGGCGGAGCCTCAGCGCAGCCCGAGCGCAATCCCCACGAACACGGCCATGCCCACCCAGTTGTTGTTGAGGAAGGCGCGGAAGCAGCTGGCGCGGTCGCGGCCGCGGCTGGTGTAGAGCTGCCAGGCCATCAAGGCGCCGGCGACAAGCAGGCCGGCCCAGAAGGGCCAGCCGAGCTTGGCCTTGTGGCCGATCAGCGCGAGGGTGCCGAGGGCGCTCGCGTGAAGGATGCCGACGGCGACCAGGTCCAGGTCGCCGAACAGAATCGCAGTCGACCGCGAGCATGCCTTGAGGTCGTCCTCGCGGTCGACCATCGCGTAGAGGGTGTCGTAGGCCGTCGTCCACAGCAGGGTGGCGCAGAACAACAGGCCCGCGGTGGTGTCCACTTCACCCTTCACCGCGGTCCACGCCATTGGGATCGACATCGCAAATGCCGCTCCCAGCACCACCTGGGGATACCAGATCACGCGCTTGGAGTAGGGATAGAGCGTGGCCAGCACAGCCGCAACCAGCGACAGGTAGACGGTCAGCCGGTTGGTGAGGAGCACCAGGCCGAAGGCGATCAGCATCAGCACCACGAACACCGCCAGCGCCTCGCGGCCGCTCACTTCAGCGGACACCAGTGGGCGCGTCCGTGTGCGCTCCACGTGGGGGTCGAGCCAGCGATCCGCATAGTCATTGATGACGCAGCCGGCCGAGCGGGTCAGCACCACGCCGGCGACGAAGATCGCGAGCGTTGCCAGCGGCGGCAGTCCGCCCGCCGCCAGCCACAGGGCCCACAACGCCGGCCACAGCAGCAGCAGGATGCCAATTGGCCGGTCCAGGCGCAGGAGCCGCGCAAACGCGCCCCAGCGCGACCCGGCCACGACCGCCGCCGGCACCATGCGCGCGCCCTTCTCGGTCTGCACCAGTCGATAGTGCGGGCGCTGCTGCGGCATGGGTGGGTAGTCGGGAGAGAGCGGTTGATTCTGCCATGGGCCGGAGCGGGGTCAGTGTCCCCTTAACGGCTTTCGTGGGTCCGGACCTTGTCCGGACGCTTTTCCGGAATCGGGCGAAGAGCGTTCGGACAAGGTCCGAACCCACCGGAGCAAGCGCCGGCCGCGCCTCGTTGCACCAAAACAACACTTGTGGCGTTAACACCAATTTAAGTTTTGACCAAAGCCTCACAAATGGATATGTTCGCCCCGCCTCAACGGAGACGGCCGCATGATTTATCAGCCAGACTGGCATCACAGAATTCGTAATTCGCGCCGTCAGGCTGTCCGTCGTCACTACGTTCAACGCCCCGTCCACCTCAAGCCGCTGGCGCGCTTCAAGCAGAAGCTGCTGCGCCTGTTCGAATCGCGGGCTTCGATCGGCGTGGGTTCCCAGCGCATCGGCGTGGCGAGCGGTGTTGGCCTGCTGGTGGTGATGGCCGGTCTGGTCGTGCTGCCGGTGTTTGCTGGCGTCACCATTCCTGATCCCGTTTCCACGCAGCTCAGCATCCCGCTGGAGCTGCCGTCACCAGAAGTGGCCACGTCGGCCGCTGCAACGAGTGCGGTCAGTGCGCTGGAATCGGATCTGTATCTCGCCAGCGATGAAGATGCGGGCTGGCAGGTGGTAACCGTGCGCCGCAACGAAACCCTCGGCAATATTTTTTCTCGCATGGGCGTTTCCGCCACCGTGATGCACCACCTGCTCGACCAGAGCGAGACCGTGCGCACGTTGACGCAGATCCACCCGGGCGACCAGATCGCCTTCCGCATTCCCAGTGATGGCAAGCTCACCGGCCTGCAGTTCGACAAGAGCGAGAGTGAGCGGGTGTTCGTCGAGATCGACGACGCCGCCGTCAAGGAGCGCATCATCGAGCGCAAGCTCGAGCGCCGCACGCAGTACGGCAGCGCGGTCATCAACTCCTCGCTGTTCGCCGCCGGCGACGCCGCTGGCATCTCCGACATCCAGCTGATGCGTCTCGCGGAAACCTTCAACTACGACATCGACTTTGCCCAGGACCTGCGCGAGGGCGATCGCTTCGCGGTGGTCTACGAGTCGGTTTACCGGGATGGCGTCAAGCTCCGCGATGGCGATGTCATCGCCGCCGTGTTCGTCAACCAGGGCAAGCGCTACGAGGCCTTCCGCTTCACCGGCGCTGACGGTCGCAGCGATTTCTACAACGCCGACGGCCGCAGCCTGCGCAAGGCTTTCATCCGCACGCCGGTCGAGTTCACCCGCATCTCCAGCCGCTTCTCCTCGGCTCGCAAGCACCCGATCCTGGGCCGCATGCGCGCCCACAAGGGTGTCGATTACGCTGCCCCGACCGGTACGCCGGTGCGCGCCGCCGGCAATGGCACCATCAACTTCGTCGGCGTGCGCAGCGGTTACGGCAATGTCGTCGAGATCGCCCATGGCCACGGCAAGGTCACCACGCTCTATGGCCATCTCTCGCGCTTCGCGAAAGGCCTGGCGCGCGGCCAGAAGGTCGCCCAGGGTGATCTCATCGGCCACGTGGGCATGTCCGGTCTCGCCACCGGTCCGCATCTGCACTATGAATTCCGCGTCGCCGGCGTGCACGTCGATCCGCTGAGCGTCACCCTGCCGAAAGCCGAGCCGCTGGCCGGCGGCGACTTCGCCGCCTTCAAGAAAGCCCGCGAAGGCTTCTCCGCCGCGCTCGCCGTGGTCGAGAACCAGGAGCTGGTACTGCGGTAATTTGGAGTGCGGCGCTTCGCGCCGCTTTGGATGCTTTTGGGATGGATGACCGAAAGGCATCCAAAGCGGCGCCAAGCGCCGCACTCCAAATGTGTCCGCGCGCTGTAGCGTGCTCCGCGTCCGGTTCGATGGTCCGGGAAGACGCATGCCCAACCTCTATCTCGGTCTGATCTCCGGCACCAGCGCTGACGGGATCGATGTCGCGCTGGTGCGCTTCGAGCCGCAACTGGAGCTGGTCGCAGGCCGCACCTATCCCTATCCCGGCGAACTCCGCCAGCGCGCGATTGCGCTGATGAATGCGCCCGCGGTGGCGCTCGAGGATCTCGGTTCACTGGATGTCGAGATTGGCGAGGCCTTCGCGCAGGCGGCGTTGAGCCTGCTCGACGAAGCTGGCGTCGCGCCGGGTGCAATCGAGGCGCTCGGCTCGCATGGGCAGACGGTGCGCCATCGGCCCTGGATCGCGCATCCATTCACGCTGCAGATCGGCGACCCGAATCGCATCGCCGAGCGCACCGGCATTCGCACCGTCGCGGATTTTCGCCGGCGCGATGTGGCTGCCGGCGGCCAGGGCGCGCCGCTGGTTTGCGCCCTGCATGCGGCCTTGTTTGCGTGGCCCACCGAAGCGCGCGCGGTCCTGAATCTCGGTGGCATCGGCAACTTTACCCTGCTCGAACCGGGGCGTCCGGTCCGTGGCTTCGACACCGGCCCGGCGAACTGCCTGATGGACGCCTGGATGACGCGCCAGTTTGGGCATGCGCTTGACGAAGGCGGCGCCTTCGCGCGCAGCGGCAAGCCGCACGCACGCCTGCTCGATGCCTTGCTCGACGATGCTTACTTCAAGAAGTCCATTCCGAAGAGCACCGGTCGCGAGCATTTCAACGATGTCTGGCTGCGCGAGCGGCTGCACGATTTTCCGGGCGTGCCGCCGGAGGACGTGCAGGCGACCTTGATCAACCTTTCCGCGCGCAGCATCGCGCAGGCGCTCCAGCGGGAAGCGCCGTCAGTGCGGCGGGTGATAGCCTGCGGCGGCGGCATCCACAACCCGGTGCTGATGGAGGCGCTCGCGCGTTCGTTGTGCGACGTCGTCGATCCCGCCTGTGCCCTGGAACGCAGCGACGCCCACGGCCTCGACCCCGATTTCGTCGAGGCCACCGCGTTCGCCTGGCTCGCCCGCGCCACCCTCGCCGGCGAACCCGGCAATTGCGCCGACGTCACCGGCGCCGCCGGCCCGCGAGTATTGGGCGCGGTGTACGCGGGCGGGTCGGGTTAACGACAATCGAAAGCGCTATCCACAGATGACATGGATGGAAGAGCGGATGACACAGATAGAAGCAAGAGATTTGATCCGCAGATTTCGCAGATTTCCGCAGATTAAGAGCGAACGCCGGTGGTTACGCCAGGGCTTTTAATCTGCGTAAATCTGCGAAATCTGTGGAAAAAACGCTTTGCTCTCATCTGCGGCTTCTCATCCGCTCTTTTTCATCCATGTCATCTGTGGATAAATCTCTTGCTCCTTCAAACCAGCCGCTCGTCGATCAAGCTCTGCACCACACTCGGGTCCGCGAGCGTCGAGATGTCCCCCAGGCTGTCGTGTTCGCCGGCGACGATCTTGCGCAGGATGCGGCGCATGATCTTGCCGGAGCGGGTTTTTGGCAGGGCCGGCGCCCATTGCAGGTGGTCCGGGGTGGCGATGGCGCTGATCTGGGTGCGGACGTGGTCGCGCAGTGTCTTGCGCAGGGTCTCGGTGGGCTCGAAGCCGGCCTTGAGGGTCACGAAGACATAGATGCCCTGCCCCTTGATGTCGTGCGGGAAGCCGACCACGGCCGCTTCGGCGACACTCGGGTGGGCGACCAGCGCGCTCTCGATTTCGGCGGTGCCGAGGCGATGGCCGGCGACGTTGAGCACGTCATCGACGCGTCCGGTGATCCACCAGTAACCGTCGGCATCGCGGCGCGCTCCGTCGCCAGTGAAGTATTTGCCGGGGAAGGCGCTGAAATAGGTTTCGATGAAGCGCGAGTGGTCGCCCCAGAGGCTGCGCGCCTGTCCGGGCCAGCTGCCGAGGATCACCAGGTTGCCGCTCGCCTCGCCGTCGAGGATTCGGCCCTCGGCATCGACGATCGCTGGGCGCACGCCGAAGAATGGCAGCGTAGCCGAGCCGGGTTTGAGATCAACGGCGCCGGGCAGTGGCGCGATCAGGATGCCGCCGGTTTCGGTCTGCCACCAAGTATCGACCACGGGACAGCGGCTTTTCCCGACCACGCGGTGGTACCACTCCCAGGCTTCCGGATTGATCGGCTCGCCGACCGAGCCGAGCAGTCGCAGCGAATCGCGAGAGGTTGCTTTGACGGGCGCGTCGCCCTCGCGCATGAGCGCGCGGATCGCGGTGGGCGCGGTGTAGAAAATGCTCACCTGGTGTTTGTCGATCACGCGCCAGAAGCGCGACGAATCCGGGTAGTTGGGCACGCCCTCGAACATCAGCGAGGTGGCGCCGTTGGCGAGCGGGCCATAGACGAGATAGCTGTGCCCGGTGACCCAGCCGACGTCGGCCGTGCACCAGAAGACATCCTCCTCGCGCAGGTCGAACACACATTCGTGGGTGTAGCTGACGTGCAGCAGGTAGCCGCCAGTCGTGTGCAGCACACCCTTGGGCTTGCCGGTGGAACCCGACGTGTAGAGGATGAACAACGGGTCTTCGGCGTGCATGCGCTCGGGCACGCAATTGGCGGACTGGCCGTCGACCAACTCGCGGTAATCCAGATCACGCCGCGGGTCCCAGGCGACATCGCGACCGCTGCGGCGCACGACCAGCACTTTGTCCACACACGCCGAGCCCGGGTGCGCCAGCGCCGCGTCGACATTGGCCTTGAGCGGGGCATGGCGGCCACCGCGCAGCCCCTCGTCGGCAGTAATCACGATGCGCGAGCCGCAATCCTGGATGCGGCTCGCCAGCGCCTCGGGCGAAAATCCACCGAAGACCACCGAGTGCACCGCACCAATGCGCGCACAGGCGAGCATCGCAAAGGCAGCCTCCGGAATCATCGGCAGATACAGCGTGACCCGATCGCCCCTGCCGACGCCAAGCGCGCGCAGCGCATTGCCCAGCCGCCCGACTTCATCGGCCAACTCCCGGTAGCTGACGTGCCGGGCCACCGCGGGATCATCGCTCTCCCAGATCAATGCGGTCTTCTCGGCACGCGTGGCGAGGTGCCGGTCGATGCAGTTGACCGCCACGTTGAGCTCGCCATCCGCGAACCAGCGGATACGAAAGTCCTCCCGCGCAAAGCTTACGTCCATGATCTCGCTCGGCGCACGAAACCAGGCCAAGCGCTCCGAAATGCGCCTCCAGAACGCCTCCGGCTCCGTCATGGACTCATCGTAGAGACGCACATGGGTCTCCTCGTCGATGCGCGTCCGCGCGGCACATTCGGGGCTGACGGGATAAATTTTGGCCATGTGCGATTTCCTTTCGTAGGTCATGTTGCCCGCGAAAGCGGGCTACTTGACGCTCTCTCCCGAACCATTGCACGACCTGGGACAGAAGCGTGTCAAGTAGGCCGCTGTCGCGGCCAACATGACCTACGAAAGCCGCCCAAGGCATCCAGCATTGACCCGACCCACCTCCTTGACCAGACTTGACCGCATGGGAAACGACGATTACTCACGCGACGAGGAGATCCTGGCGCGGGTGGCGCGGTTGCCGCTGTTCGTCGGGATCGACGAGGAAACCCTGCTGGAGGTCGCGGAGGAACTCGAGTGGATCGCGATGCCGGGCGGAGCCGAGCTGTTCCAGGAAGGCGACCCGCCCGACGCCGTGTATGTGCTGGTGGCCGGCTGTCTCGGCGCTTTCCGCACCGAGAACGGTGAGCTGGTCCTGCTGGGGCGGGTGCAGTCGGGCGAGACCGTGGGCGAGATGGCGCTGCTGTCGGGCCACACGCGCACGGCGACGGTGCGCGCGCTGCGCGATTCCGAAGTGGTGCGCTTCAGCCTGGACGCGTTCCAGCGTCTTGCGCGGGTGCATCCGGAGGCGATGCTGGCCATTGCGCGGGTGGCGGTCGAACGTCTTGAACGGGCGCTGGCAGGCCGGACCGTCGCGCCGGCACCGCGCTCGCTGACCTTGCTGCCTACGCATGCGGGCATCGATCTCGAGACCATCGTCACCCGTCTCGGGGATGCGCTCGGGCGCTTCGGCTCGGTCGCCGTGGTTTGCCACCACAGTCACGGTGATGCGCCGATCTCGGCGCTGCACGCGCTCGAAGCGCACCACGCCTTTGTGCTCTACGTCGGCCGCGAGGGCAATCCGGCGTGGAACGAGCGCTGCCGGCGCCAGGCCGACAGCTTGCTGCTGGTCGCCGATGCGCAGGTCGCGCCCGACGCGCTCAGCTCGACCACCGGTGTCGGCGAGACCCATCAATCGGCGTCGCTGCTGCTCCTGCAGCCGGGGCGCATCCTGCCGGGCGCCGCGCGCGCCTGGCGCAGCCGGCTCGGGCTCGACCAGCATCTGCATGTGCGCGACGGCGCCGATATCGACCGCCTGGCACGGCGCATCGCGCGGCGTTCGGTCGGCGTGGTGTTTTCCGGCGGCGGCGCGCGTGGCCTCGCCCATATCGGCGTGATCCGTGCGCTCCGCGAAGCGGGACTCACCATCGATTCGGTGGGCGGGACGTCGATCGGCGCGCTCATGGCTGCGGCGGTGGCGATGGAGTGGGAAGACGAGACGCTCTACCAGACCTTCTACCGCTGCTTCGTCGCCAGCAATCCGCTCAACGATTACACCTTGCCAATTGTCTCGCTGTTCGCCGGTCGCAAGGTGTCGCGGCTGCTGCGCTGCGAGTTTTCCGAAGGCGATATCGAAGACCTGCCGCTACCGTTTTATTGCGTCTCCGCCAACCTCGCCGACGGCTCGGCGATGCTGCACACCACCGGTCCGCTATGGAGCGCGCTGCGCGCCTCGATTGCGATCCCCGGCATCCTGCCACCGGTCTGCATCGACGGGCGCGTGCTGGTCGACGGCGGCGTCATCGACAACCTGCCGGTCGCCGCCATGCGCGCGCTCAATGCCGGCCCGGTGATCGGCGTGAACATCGCCGGCAACCACGCATTGATGGTCGAAACCGACGAAATCGATCCGCCGTCGGTATGGCAGCTGATCCTCGAAAAGTGGCGCGGCAAACCCCGCCGCCCCGGCATCCTGCGCATTCTGCTGCGCTCCGGGATGGTCAACTCCGCCACGACCGCCATCGAAAACGCCGCCCTTTCGGACCTGATGCTCACCCCACCCGTCGACACCATCGACCTGCTCGACTGGCGCCGCTTCGACGACGCCATCGAAGCCGGCTACACCCATACGCGCGATCGGCTGGCGGATGGGGTTGGGTTCTAGGAGCGGTGTTGGTTGTTGGTGTTGGTGTTGGCTGCGTTCACCACTTGGCGGTGACGCGTTTGGTGGGTCTGCGCTGTGCGCGGACTCTTTGCCAGCCGCCGAGAGAAAGCGTCCGCGCGCAGCGCAGACCCACCAAAGCAAAACCACTGCGCCTAGAGGCTCAGCGCCACTTCTCGATGGCCACGATCCCCCGCAGCGCCTCGATGTCGTTCTGCTTGGCGCGGGCTTCGAGCTTCAAGGTGGCTGCTTCGGCTTCCAGGGCGGTGCGGGCGGGGAGGCCCTCCTCGAGCGTCGCGGCAATACGTTCGGCGTCGCGGGCTCGGGCCAGGAGCTCCTCGTGGGCTTTGAGGTGCGCTCGCAGGTTGTCGCCCACGTCGAAGCCGCGCTTCTGTTCCTTGGCGGCGGCCTCGTCGCAGACGCTGGCATCGATCGCCTTGCCATCGATGGCGAGCGCGTAGCCGTGGCCGGCGCTGCAGTAACGCTTGAGACCGGCGGCGCGTCCCTGGTCGTAGATGGCCTGTTCGGTGACCTCGAGCTCGCATCCCGGGCCCGGCAGGCTGGCGGCTTGACCGCGCAGGGCCTGGTCGCGGGCGAAGGTGCCAAGATCACCCGGCGGGCAGGCGCTATGGTCTTTGCCGCAGCCCGCGAGCGCCAGGCACAGGATCAAGCTGATCGGGATTCGCATCACACTCGCGCATCTAGAAGAAGACCGGCGATTCTTCCACAGCCTCTGGCATATTCGCGGGAGTGTCTCGGCGGGAAGCGACGATGCTCAAACTGTTCCAACGCGTATCCGCCGCCCCGACGAACCCGCGCCCGGGCGCGGGCCCCCGCCACTTCGACGTTGCGGAGCTCTATCAGGGACCGGCCGATGCGGAGGCCGCAGCGCCCGGCGCGCAGACCGCGCTCGACGAGAAGCTGCGACAGGCGTACTTCTGGATCGTCAACACCGCGATCATCTCGCCGCATTACGACATCGAATACCACACGACGCCGCCGCTCGAGTTCCTGCTCGGTGACCGCAAGAGCCGGCTCACCCTGCCGTCGGCGCAGAGCTATTCGAGCTTCGTGCTGCTGCCGCTCCTGACCTTCGCCACCCAGCGCAAATGCCTGTTCATCGGTGGGCCGGGACGCGGCAAGACGGCGAGCGCGGTGCTGATGGGCGTGCTTGCCGGCTATCCGGTGCGCGAGGTGCGCCGCGGCATGCAGCGCGGCCACCCGCAGCTGACCGTCGCCGATCTCCTCGGCCAGCCACTGCCCGCCGACCTCATCAATGCCGACAGCATCGCCAAGGTGCGCGTGGCCTGGCGCTCGTGGCTGGGCATGCGCGTCAAGATCATCGACGAATACAACCGCATCCCGACACGCACGCAGAGCGCGCTGCTGACCCTGATGGGCGACAACTACGCCGAGCTCTTCGACCAGGTGTACGAGTGCCCGCCGGCCGCTTGGTATCTCACCGCGAACGATGACCAGGGTGGTGGCACCTACCAGGTGATCGAGGCGCTGCGTGATCGCATCGACGTGATCGTGCAGGCGCTCGCGTTCAATCCGCGCTTCCTCGACGAGCTGCTCGCCCGCATCGAAGAAGATGCGCGCCCTGAGGAATTCGTCCCGCGCGAGATCATCTTCACCGAAGAGGAAACCCGTCGGCTGGCCAAGGAAATCCGCGCCGTGCCGTTGCCGACGCCGGTTCGGCGGCGCCTGGAATTCTTCTCCAGCCAGTTCGAGTTCATGGACGTCGCCGGCGACCAGTTCGAGTACAAGGGCAAGGACACCGCGCGCCTCGCCGGCACCGACTGGAACTGGCTGACCGCGCAGGACGACGGCCGCGACAAGCTCAAGGACCTCGGCTGCCACACCAAGAACGGCCTCTCGGTGCGCAACCTGATGACGCTGATGGTATTCGCCAAGGCGATGGCCTATTTCCGCGGCGCCACCGAGGTCAGCCTGGACGACCTGCGCCAGGTGCTGCCGTTCGTGCTCAACGACAAGCTCAAGCCCGACCTCGACGCGCCCTTCTTCCAGGCCACCGCCAACTTAGGCTACCGCAGCGACCGCATCGCCTGGCTGCGCCAGCTCTTCGACGCCAGCAGCCGCGAATACGACCGCCTCGAGCTCGACCGCACCGACCCCGTCGCCGAGCTCGCCGCGGAGATGCGCGCCGGCCTCGAAGGCGTCGAACAAGCCGAAGTCCGCGCCCGCATGACCCGCATCGAACGCCAGATCGCCACCATCGGCAAAGGCGGCAAACTCTACGGCTCCCTCCACGACGACCTCCTCCTCCTCAAGTCCCTCCATCAGCGCTACCACAACTACCTGCGCTGGCTGGAGGCGAAGTGAACCGCTCCGAGACCTCAGAAACCCGACCTTTAACCAGTTTCTTTTTTTTGACGCAAAGGAACGCAAAGGGGGTAAAGCAAGGGACGCAAAAGATGCGATCGACGATTCGTGCCCGTTCTCATTGCAAGTCGTCCCGAACGCAGGTTCCTAGTGCCGTATCTGCGGATTGCCAATGCGCACGACCGCCCGAGCCCACGTGGGAAATCCCCGCTAGTGCCTTTTTCGCGTCCCTTTGCTCAACTTTGCGTCCCTTTGCGTCAAAAACATCCAGTTCCCAGGTCGCGAAGGCTGCCAACAGAGTCCGATTTCAATGACCGTCTCCCCCGCGTTTGCCGAAGTGCTGCGCGCCGGGCGGGCGGAGTTAAATCGGCGGCATGGGTTGGCGCGGCATCGGTATCCCGGGATCGATGACGAGGTGTTCCTGGGGCTGCTGGCGGGGCCATTGGATGCGCTGGTCGCGCAGGTGGCGGCGGTGGATGCGGGGGCGGTGCCGCGGGTGGTGGAGTGCGTGTACGACCTGAGCTTGAGCCTCCTGGGGCAGCGTTGGCTGGGGCCGGGTGGGCGGGCGCCGGGAATCCTCGATGGCTGGCTGGCGCTGGCGCAGAACGCGCCGCGATTCATCGCGGAGGATCCGCAAGCTTGCCTCGCCGCCATCGCCAATGCGCAGGTGCACTGGTCGCAACAGGGCGACGGGATTGCGTGGACGCAAACGCTCATCGCCTTGGCGGCGCGTGCGCCCAGCCTCGATGAATTGCTGCGCGCGGGCCAGGTGGCGGCCTGGCGCCACGGGCTGGCGCACTATCGGATGAGCGCCCTGCAGCGCGCGCGCCAGTTGCCGCGCGAGCTCACCGCGATCGCCTTCGGGCTGGGTCTGCGCGAATGGCAGGACGGGTATCTCGACCAGCTGGCTGCGGATTGCTGGTTTCGCCCGGATGCTAAAGACGCCGGCAAGCGCCCACGCGTGGTCGCGCGCATCGGCGATTTCGTCGGCTTCGGTGGCGGCTTTCCGACGCCGCCGTTGGCGTCGTGTGACAGCAGCCAGCTGCTGCTGCAATCGGAAGCCGTGCAATTCCTGGTGTTTGCCGACGCCTATGGCGCCAGCCTGCAGCCCGCCGGCGGGCCGGCGCCGGTCTCGGCACAGCGGCTGCCGACTGGCTGGCGCATTGCCGGCAGCGTGTTGTCCTGGCCCGGCGGCCAACTGGATTTTGCCGAGCACGGCGCGATTACCAGCGCGGTCGCGAACGCCGATACGCTGGTGCTGACGCACGCCTACTCGCACGCGGCGACCCTCATCGCCCTGCCGCCCGCGTGAGCCCGGGACGGGAACTTGGCGTAGCGTGGATGCGGGGCTGGGCGCCCGCGCTCGCCGCCTGGAGCCCGTACACGCGCTTGAAGCCGCCGTTGCTGTGCCCGACCAGTGCAGAGGCCGAGAGCGAAGGCCTGACCGGCAGCTTCGCGATGATCCGCCTGGTCGACCAGACCGTCGTGATCGACCTCGAACAGGTGCTTAGCCTCGGCATCGATGACTACGCCGTGGAAGTGCTCGCGCACGAGATCGGTCACCACGTCTACGCGCCCGCTTCGATCACCGATCACACGCGCTCGCTCGCACGCATGCTCCCGGCGCTGCCGACGGTCTCCCAGCACGCGCCGATGATTGCGAATCTCTACACCGACCTTTTGATCAACGACCGGCTGATGCGCAGCGCCGGATTGCGCATGCCCGCGCTGATGGAAGCGGTGGTGCGGGAGGGTGAAGGCAAGTCGCGGCTGTGGCAGCTGTACCTGCGCATCTACGAGATTCTCTGGGGCCTGGCGTACGGCGCGCTCACCCACGTCAATCAGCGCGATGACGCGATCGAGGTCGATGCGCGTCTCGCCGCGCGGCTGGTGCGGCACTATGCCCGCCACTGGCTCGACGGGGCCGGGCGCTTTGCGGTGATCGTGCTGCCGTATCTCATCGATGACCGAAACGCCTCCGAGCCGCTGGCCGTGCTGATGGACACCCGCCATGCGGGGCTCGGTGGCCAGCCGGAGGGACTCACCCAGATGGACCCGGGCGAGCTCGATGGCCTGCCCAAGCCGGGCGAGAGCGACGATTTCGGCGAAGGGTCCAGGGACAAGGCGCTCGCCGAAGCGCGCGCGCGTGGGGCCGATCCCAACCAGCGCTCAACCGGCCAGGCGCGCGATCCTTTTCAGTACGGGGAGCTGCTCAAGCTCGCGGGCTTGAAGCTCAACGAGCAAGAGGCCGCGATCCGCTACTACAAAGAGCGTGCCCAACCCTACCTGGTGCCGTTCCCGACGCTGCCCGCCGATGAGAGCGAGGACCCGCTCCCCGAGGGCCTCGACCTGTGGGAATCGGGAGATCCGCTGGAATTGATCGACTGGCGCGAGAGCCTGTCGTTGTCGCCACGCCCCATCCCCGGCCTGACCACGGTCCAGCGCCACTACGGCACCCAGCCTGGCCACGAGCGTGCGCGTCAGCCGCTCGATCTGGATCTCTACGTCGACAGCTCCGGCTCGATGCCCGATCCGCGCAGCGCGCTGTCCTGGCCGGCGCTCGCCGGTGCGGTGATCTGCCTGTCTGCGCTTCGGGCCGGCGCAGCCGTGCAGGTGTCGCTCTGGAGCGGCCACAACCAAGTCACCACTACCAAAGGCTTCGTGCGTTCCGCCGACGACGCCCTGCGCGTGCTGACCGGTTACTACGGCGGCAGCACGCAGTTCCCGCTGCCGACCCTGCGCGAAACCCACGCCGCCCGCGCAAAACTGAAGCGCCCGACGCACATCCTGCAGGTCTCCGACGACGGTGCCTCGACCATGTTCGACACGCCCGACGAGCGCGGCACACCCGGCTGGGACATCTGCGCCAAGGCCCTCGCCCAGGCCGGCGGCGGCGGCACGCTGGCGCTGAATATCCCTGCCAAGTGGGAAAGCGCCATCGGCAAGGGCCAGCAGGGGCGCCTAAATGCCTACGACTGGATCGCTCGCGCCCGCGCCGAACAGGGCTGGCTGGTGAGTCCTGTCGCCACGCTGGAAGACCTGCTCGGCTTCGCCCTGGCGTTTACGCGGCGGCACTATGACGTAAGAAGCGTCCGCGCATAGCGCAGACCCACCCCACGCAGAGCCCGCCTGCACCCGGTGGGTCTGCGCTGCGCGCGGACGACTTTGATTGTGGTGGGGGTTGGCGGCGCGCGGCCGCGAGTGCCGTGACTGGGGGGTAAAGGGGGCGCGCACAGCGCCCACCCCCCAAAATAGGAGCCCCACGCCCC